>NZ_BLAY01000157.1 GCF_020521235.1 Microseira wollei NIES-4236
TGAAATTGAAGTTTTTTGACCCGGAAAATGGTCGCAGGGCGAAGAAGGTATTCCGGTTTACGATTGATGTCAGAGATCCGATGCCGGTTACTTTGGGTGAGGTGCGTTCTTGGTCTGTGCCGAAATAACCGCTATCAACGGTAATAGCGTACCCTATAACTTAACAAAAGATAGGGAACGGGCACCTGCCCGTTCGATGCTACTGCACCTTACTCATCTTTAGAACCGAACACCATCTGTAAAATCATCGGTTTTCCTCCCTCGCGGTGATATTTATCCGCCCAGTCGCGGATAATCACATCGAGTTCTTGGAGCGCCTCGTCAATGCGCTCTGGCGGAATATCCAATTCCTCTAAAATTCGCATTACGTGCCGCTCTCGTTCCGCCCAACCCCTCATGAGACGGAAATAGCGAGCCGTATCCTCGACCATGATATAAGTGCGCTCTTCGTCGTCTGCTGGCGAATAAGAAGCGCGGGTGAGGGCATAGAAGGGCAAACCCCAAGGACAATCGATCCGGGTTACCGTTTTAGCGTAGACTAGGCGACGCTTGATATGCTCTGCTAAAGCTTCAGAAAGCGGCAGTTGTTGCTCTAGGGGCAAATCTTCCTGGGAGCGGTTGTGGAGATATTCGATCAACTCCATGAACTGAAGCGAGTTGATTAGTTGGGCATCGGGAATGTTGGGGGGTAGTTTTTCCTCAATCTGTCGTTTTTCCTCAGATGTGAGATTCGTACCAGAAATCCGCGAGCGCCCTGGTATCCAAGGATACTTTTCTAACCAGACATAAGGAAACTGGATCAGATATCGGGGTTCCTGGGACCCCAGCATCTTTAACAGTTTGCCCTTCGTCAGAGCTTCCTTGACTTCCTCAACAATTGCCTTAACCCGCTTCGGCTCAATGTGATGGAGGTGACCTGTCATCCGCAGGTTTTGACCCTGCTCCAAATAGGTCATGTAAATCGCGCACTTCGCCGCTGTTGCGGCTGCATCCAGAAACGCCCCGTGTCGGTGTCCGCTGGTTCGCATGGCACTAAAGGCCAGATACAGCATGATCTGATCCATTGCACTGGGGCTGAGGCTTTTGATCAGATTGAGGTCGTTGCTCATGTTTAGGAATGACAGTATGGCATAGGTTTAAGATTCAACAGGTATCGACGATCGCTTGACCGATCTTGGATCGCCAGTCACACTCAAGTCATTTGTCAAAAGCTGGGCAAAGCTTGAGACAAAAGTCCATAGGTTAACAACAAAATGATTGCCTGCTGGCAGTCATTATTCCCCGTTCTGGTGCGAATGGCACTAAGACTAGACGATTTAACCCAACTTCAGGGTGATCCCGATCAACAGCTGGCTAGATTTTCACCCCAGCTGAATCACAGACGCGTTTGAGCTGAAAAGGAACTCAAGCAAGACCAGCAGAAAATTCCTCCCCCAACGATATTTTTCGGCTGCTAATTTAACCAACTAGAGCTTCCATGACCAAGTGTAAATTTTTATGCTATTAAAACATCAGTATAACAAAGCCAATTTTTTTTGCCATTAAAATTAAAATTTTAACGCCAGCTACGCCGTACTTAAAACTTAACAGAAGCAGGTAGTAAAAAAAATTACTACCTGGCACGGCTGTTCTTGTTGGCATCTGATACTCTTAGCGTCCGCTACCTCGTGAAGGCATCATGGAAGTTTGATTGGATACAGCTACCGGCGAGGTGTTAACTTGGAAGATGGATTTTTGCAGGCACATGGGGCAGACCTCGTTTTTGTGTCTCTTGCTTCTACTTGTTCTTTCGGTAACTTCGTAGGTTGATCCGGAAGATTTCGCTCGCGCGCAAAAAAAGCGATATGCCTCCCAACGCTTGCGGGAACGCACTGAAAAATATCGCCAGAGAAAATTTATGAGTACAAATGCCAATTGATACCTGCTTGACCAAGAAGATGCGGAGACAAAGGAGTTGGGGAGACGCTAAGAGTGCACCCTTCTTTTGATCTCTGCACCTGGTCTGAGCCTGCCGAATTTAAACGCGCTAGGAGGAGAAAATTCTTGCTGGTGGGAATCCCCTGACTTTAGGCATGGGGATTCCCCGCGTCATTTCGTCCCCGAAGAGAGGGTCCTAAAGGACAGGAGTCACAGGACAAATGTCAGTGGATCGGGACTGACGCAAACACCAAAGTTTCTAGGATCGTCGTGGGTAAGTCCTATTCCGAGGCGTCAATCAGCTAAGTTACGAAGAAGTACCGACACCCGAACTACAACCCGATGAGGTACTGGTACAGGTGCGAGTGGTCGGTTTGTGCCAGTCGGATCTAAAAAAAATTCCCTATCCGCTGTAGGAACCGCCGCGTATCTTTGGACACGAAACCGCTGGTGCGATCGCCGCCGTGGGAGAGGATGTAACGAATTGGCAAGTAGGGACTCCCGTGGTGGTGATGCACCACATTGCTTGTATGGGTTGCGCCTACTGCATGAATGACAGCGGGTTTTGCTGCCAGTGGCGGCGGCTTTGCCGAATATGTCAAAGTACCGGGTCACCGCAGTGCAAAATGGGGGGTTGATTCCCATTCCCGACTCGGGGACGTTGGAACAGGCGAGTTTTGTCGAACCGACTAACTGCTGTCTCAAAGCGGTGAAAAAAGCTCAAATTTCCCCTGGAGAAACGGTTTTGGTGACGCAGCCCGGCCAATCGGGCTGATGTTTATTATGCTGGTGAAGTATTTTGGCGCCAGAGCGATCGCCACCGACTTGCTGCCCTCCCGCAGCGAAAAAGCCCTTGTCGTAGGCGCAGAAGCGGTATTTGATGCCCGCGATTAAGACCTACCCAGTAAGATAAAAGCACTCACCGAAAACGCGCAGGTCAGCCCCTGGCTTCAGACATGGGGAGGAAGTGCGCTGGCGATTTTAATCGCAGTCAATCTCCAGGCTTCCACTTCTGATTTTCGATGTATTTCTTGACCACATCAAGTGGAGCGCCACCAACAGTGGCAACAAAATAGGAATTAGTCCAAAGGGTAGGCAACCTACTTTTAAGCCAAGGAAATTCCTGGCGCAAGTAGCGAGAAGACCTACCCTTGATCAATTTAACCACTTTCTGTACGCCAAATTGAGGGTCGATTTTAATTAGTAAGTGGACATGAGCGGGCATGACCTCAAGCTCGATGATGTCGCACCTTGTTTCATTTGCTACTTGTTGAATAATCTCTTTGAGGCGGGTATCAACGCCATTGACTAAAACCTTTCGGCGATACTTCGGACACCATACTATATGGTCAAAGCAGCAGTATAATATCTTGTTATTGCTCTTAAAATGATTATTCATTGCTGTTCGCTAACTCGCTGCGATATAATAGTGGCACAGCGACATTGTTATCGTAAATGCCAAGTAAAAAACCCAACAAAAAGGCAAAAACCCTTGAGTTTGTAACCGAAATACCGTTAGCGGTATCGGCTAGCGATGAGAGGGTTTTGTCGTCTAGATTTGAGGCTCTTTGGCAACTTTACAACGCTTGCTTAGGCGAGGCGATGCGCCGTTTAAGATTGGTTAAGCAATTCTTCGCTATACCAATCAGCTAGAAAAATTAAATCCAATAAAAAAGAGCGGCAGAAGGCTTTTGCCGATGCAAAAGCTGCCTAGGGATACAACGAGTACAGTTTGCACGCTTTCGCTACCGTCATCAGGCGCTCTTGGATCGGCTTCCATATAGACTCAAATACAGCGCAGAAGTTAGCAACCCGTGGGTTCAATGCATCTCAAAAAGTAGCTTTCGGTATTGCTAAGAAGGTTAGGTTTAAAGGCAAGAATCAGCTAGATTCTTTAGAAGGAAAAGTTAATGCAACCGGGATTAGGTGGGAGCAAGAACAATTGGTGTGGGGGAAACTTAAACTCCAACCCTACTTTCAAGGCAACGATCCAGTAATTCTTCATGGGTTGAGCAGTCGAGTTAAGTACGTGCGACTCCAACGCCTACGTTTAAACAACAAGACTCGTTACTATGCTCAATTAGTCTGTGAAGGCAAGCCTTTTAATAAGCCCAAAAACCAGATTGGTTCTGCTGGTGTGGTGGGATGGGACTTAGCGCCATCAACAATAGCGATTGTCTCTGAGATCGCAGCTAAATTAGACTTATTTGCTCCTGAACTAAAGTCTGCTGAAAAACAGATACGTCTATTGCAGCGACGGATGGAAAGATCTAGGAGAGCTAATAATCCAGATAATTACAATCCTGACTTTGTTGACAGCAGAGGGAGAAAGAAAAAGGGAACTGTCAGAAAAGGCTGCAAAAATTGGAAAGATTCTAAATCTTACTGTGCCATAAGAAGTGCCAAGGTTAACTTGGAAAGAAAGCTAGCGGCGCATCGTAAGTCTTTACACGGGAGGCTAGTTCATGAAATTCTGAGGCTGGGAAACACAATCAATATGGAAAAACTTGACTACGCTTTTCAAAAGCTATTTGGAAAGTCTGTAAGTAAGCGCGCCCCGGGAGAATTTGTAGCTCGCTTAAAACGTTTGGCCCAAAGTGCTGGCGTGAGCGTGGTCGAATTTTCCACTCAAACAACTAAACTATCTCAGACCTGCCATCCGTGACGAGTAAAAAAGAAAAGTCTCTCAACTAGAGTCCACAAGTGTGAATGTGGGGTTCTTTGTCAGAGAGACTTGTACTCTGCCTTTTTGGCAAGATTTGTAGAGAATGACCTACTCCAAGTAAACCTGGCAAATATTGCAAGGTCGGGTGCCCAACCGTTCCTGCTGGCGGCAAGGAGACAGGCGACCGAAAAAGCTAACCTGCAAGTAGAGGGACAAGTTCCTTCTTCCTTTGGAAAGCCTCCTCCAGTCAGAGCGAGTCGCCACAAAAGTTTTAATTCCTGATGCTGAGATTTTGGATGCTGTACTTAGAAATAGGGAGAGCCAAGGAAAGGTTGAAAGAGAATTAGAACCCCCGTCCCTTTAGGGCTGGGGTGGCTTCAGCAATGGTTTGGGAGTCGATACCGCATTGCTTGCAGTTCCCAGGGAGAAAGCCTTCTTCCCAGCATTGGATGTCACGCGCCAGGGGGGCAAGATCTTGTTTTTCGCCGAGTTTCCCGAGCAGGTGGAAATTCCGATTAATCCCAATATCCTGTATCGGCGGGAAATCGATTTAATGGGCAGTTATAGTTCGTCTTACCGGGTGCAAAACTTGGCGATCGATATTGTATTTAACCGGCGCATCGATGTGGATGCGTTGATTAACGATCGCTATCCCCTGGCGCGAATTATCAACAGCTGTAGAACCTGCGAGCGCTGCCACACCAGAAACCTACAAAATCCTGATTTACCCCTGAACATTTTAGCGCGCGTAGGCTGGTTCGTTCCAGCATCCAACCTACCTGCAAAAGCTTTGCTAACCAAGACGTTGCCAGCAACGTCTTTTTTGTTGGCAAAAATAAGGCAGGACTTAGGCAAACACCAAAGTTTCTCTGAAAAATCGTCGCTGTGGAACTAAAGATATGCCTCCCTTCCGCACTCGCGTTCCCAGCCAGAAACTTTGGTGATAGGTTTGTCGTGGGTAAGTCCTGTAATGGTTGGTTAAAAATACTGCTTAAGACTGATTTTTTTATTTTCAGGACTTACGCACGACGAGAAAAGAAACCCGGTTTCGACCTTGATCTGTGGTTGCCAAACCAACGATTTTTCGGAGCGCCCTTTGTTTCTTTGCGTAATTCCTGATTTTGTCATCTGTCTAGAGTGTGATATGCTGACGTTATTGATTTTATAAGCTTAAAATCCAGAAAAATGGAAAATTCAAGCCCTACACGCGGACAATTAGAGCGCACCCTATCCCAGCGGATTCAAGCTTTATATCGCACTCAATTGGGGCATCAACCCGGTCAAATAACTTGCCAAATTTTTGATGAAAAAATTGCTATTGTTCTGGAAGATGCCCTGACCCAACCAGAACAACTTTTAGTTAACAGCGGTCGCGAGGAATTAGCCGAGCAAGTGCGGTCAGATTTAGACGCAGCCATTGAACCACAACTAAAACAACTGATTGAGGAAGTTGTGGGAGTTCCTGTGCTTGAGTTGCTCAGCGATGCCAAATTAGAGACAGGCCGCAGCGGTATTATTGCTATTTTAGCTGACCCGCCCCAAGTGCGAGATTCCTCAAAGCGCAGTTAATCAACAAGGTCAGGGGAATAGGAAATTTTAGATTTTAGATTTTAGATTTAATTTCAATCTAAGATCGTACAATTTTCATTCCCCATCCGAGGGTAAACGGCGTTTAGGTGAGGTAACGACGCAGCAAAGCTTCCAGGTCATCAACCATGTAAGGCTTGCTGATGTAGCCCTCACAACCTGATTCTAAAATGCGATCGCGGTCTTCATCTCTTGCCAAGGCCGTTACGGCAATAATTTTAATTGACTTTGTTCGCGAGTCTTGCTTGAGGCGACGAACAACTTCGATCCCATCCAAATCGGGGAGCA
Source organism: Microseira wollei NIES-4236 (assembly GCF_020521235.1). Classification (GTDB taxonomy): domain Bacteria; phylum Cyanobacteriota; class Cyanobacteriia; order Cyanobacteriales; family Aerosakkonemataceae; genus Microseira; species Microseira wollei. The sequence goes on from NZ_BLAY01000157.1 coordinate 6,458, forward strand.
TAATATCGAGCAGGATCAGATCTGGCTGGTGAGTTTGTGCTAACTTTAGCGTCGTCTGACCGTCTGGAGCGCTGATAAAGGCAAAACCAAACAAATCGAGGCTAAAACTAATTAACCCCAAGTTATCTTCATTGTCGTCTACAGCCAAAACTAAAGGCCGTTGAGTAATAGGTTGCTCGCCGCTGCCGCGAGAGATTTCCATAATCATAGTCTGTGTTAGGGTTCCTTCTAGATTTCCGAATGGAAGCAAGCGATGCGTTTGAATCGACGAGGCATTCTTCAAGCGGCACAAGGGAATCGAGAAATCGCCCAGACAAGGGAGATTGGGGAGAATGGGGAGACTTTGAAAGTGAGGGAGATTTGAAAACAATATTCTCCTCATCTTCCTCATCTTACCCATCTCTGGCATCAGGAAAGATGCTGTGAAAAGTCAGGGGACATGGGGGGTGGCGCTTGCAACAGACTGGCTCGCGTTAAAGCATGGGGGATGAAGGGTAAAGGATTTAGCCTTCAGGTTTCCCGTTCAGTGTTAGCTAACGTGGGTATTTTACTTTAAAATAGCCATAAAATGCACATTTATGTGTAATATCATGTCCCTGACCAACGGTTGTGTAACTGCTAATTGCTAATCGCTAATGGCTGCTCTGGAGACAATTAGCAATTAGCAATTAGCAATTCGCCATCGATACACTACCGATCTCTCGCGGACATGATATAAATCAGCCAAAAGAGCGGATGCTGTTACAAAAGTAATAAACTTGAACTCAAGACTGTGTTAAGAGAAATTTTCTCAACGACTCACCGCTCAAGGGTGATGAAACACAGGTGATGCAAAAATAAATACTCCTTTGGAATGACTTTTTAATTTTTGCCCATTGTTACCGTTGAAACAGTCGCGTACAAATCTTTACTCTTGCTCCTATGGATATGGACAGACCCAAGCCAACAAGGAGGCAACTAGAACGAAACTTATCCCAGCGTATCCAAGCGCTGTACCGCAGTTATTTGGAGTCGCAGCCTGCTGAAGTCGCTTGTCAAATTTTTGACAATAAAATTGCCATTGTTTTGGAAAATTTTATGACTCGCCCCGTACAATTGCTGGCTGAGCAAGGTAAACGAGAATTAGCTCAGCAAGTGCGGTTTAATCTAAACAAGGCGCTGGAGCCACAACTGAAAGCGCTGATTGAGGAAGTGGTAGGCGTACCCGTGATTGACTGGCTCAGCGATGCCAAATTAGAATCAGGCCATATTGCCACGATCGCTATTTTGGCAGATCCGCCAGAAGTGGGCTCGGTTAAATCAGAGAAGGCATCCGCAGATGGCGACGAATGACCGCTTCTAAGTCTTCCAGCATGTAAGGTTTGCTGAGATAGTCATCGCAACCAGCTGCTAAAATGCTCGTGCGGTCTTGTGCTTGGGCTAAAGCCGTTACTGCAATAATTGGAATCCCCTGGGTGTCCGGATGCTGCTTCAGGCGGCGGACAACTTCTTTGCCATTTAAGTCGGGCAGTAGAATATCTAGCAGAATCAGATCCGGCTGGGAAAGGTGAGCTAAGGATATAGCGGTTTTCCCATCAGCGGCAGCTATAGCGCGACAATCCAACACTTGCTCAACCGCTAAGGCAGCTAGCACTCGGTTGTCTTCGTCGTTATCGACTGCTAAAATCACAGGTTTTCTAATAGGCACGATAATACCGTTAAAGGGAAAGTTCAAAACGTCCATGCTCTGTTCTCAGGGGAAGTGGTTGAGTTGAGCGATACCCGCTGATAAAAGATGGACGAGGCATTTACAACAGCGGCGTCATCAATTTTTAGTCGTCTTCTACCGCAATTAAAAATTGCTTCCAAAGCTTCTCCTCACCTGGTAGAAGCTATAGATGTGGTGGAATAGACAACAGGACGTCGGCGCTAGAGTTGACTGGCTCGTTCTTTCTACCACTATCGTTGACTGCGCTTGCTCGACTTGAGGAAGCGACAGGCACTGGCTGTGGTGTCACTACCCAGATTGTATCTTTCATTTAAGATTTCGCAACACTATGTTTAAATAGTTGTTAAATTTTGCTTACAGGCAGCTGATAACGGCTAAAATATGCGAATTTATCGGCGCGGCGCGGCAACAGGTGTGAAACAATAATAAATAAACGGGGAACGCGAGAGTTTTAGGTTTAAATTCAGAGTCTGAATCAAAAATCTAAAATCCTACGAGAACGCTGGGGCAGCAAGATACATAGATCGAGCCTACCACAGCAAACCCCAAGTTAAATTGGGAGGAATTTAAATAATGGGTATCGCCACAATTAACCCAGCAACGGGAGAAACGCTCAAAACCTTTGATCCGCTGACGGATGCAGAAATTGAAACCAAGCTGGCAGTTGCGAAACGAGCGTTTGAGCAGTACCGCCAGACGCCGTTGAGGCAAAGGTCGGCTTGGATGAACGAAGCGGCACGGATTTTGCAGGAAAATAAGGAACAGTTCGGCAAGCTAATGACCCAGGAAATGGGTAAGCCGCTGAAGGCAGCTCACGCCGAAACTGAAAAATGCGCCCTAGTCTGCCGCTACTACGCAGAACACGCCGCCGAGTTTCTGGCAGATGTCCCAGCATCCACCGACGCGAGTCAAAGTTTTGTGCGGTATCAACCGATGGGGCCAATTTTAGCCGTGATGCCGTGGAACTTTCCCTTCTGGCAAGTGTTTCGCTTTGCCGCACCCGCACTGATGGCAGGAAATGTCGGGTTGCTCAAACACGCTTCCAACGTACCCCAGTGCGCCGTAAAAATTGAAGAAATATTCCGGCAGGCGGGTTTTCCAGAAGGAGCGTTTCAAACCTTGCTGGTAGGCGCGGATAAAGTCGCCGCGATTGTAGCAGATGACCGGGTGATGGCAGCAACGCTGACGGGTAGCGAAGGCGCAGGAATTAGTTTAGCGTCAACAGCTGGCAAGCACCTGAAAAAAACCGTCCTGGAATTGGGAGGTAGCGATCCGTTTATCGTTCTAGAAAGTGCCGACCTGGAGGCGGCGGTGTCCACGGCGGTGGCTGCTAGGATGCTGAATAACGGTCAATCTTGCATTGCGGCGAAAAGATTTATTGTAGTGGATGCGATCGCCGACAGCTTCGCCCAACGCCTGGTAGAAAAATTTCAGGCACTCAAAATAGGCGATCCGATGCACCCGGATACGGACTTGGGACCATTGGCAACACCAGGAATGCTCAAAGATTTAGACGATCTGGTGCAAGAATGCATTGCCCGTGGGTCAAAAGTTCTCACAGGGGGAAAACCATTAACAGATCGACCGGGGAACTACTATCCCCCCACAATTTTGACCGACTTTCCACCGGGGACGCCCGCCGAATCCGAAGAATTTTTCGGTCCAGTGGCGCTGTTATTCCGCGTTGCCAATATAGATGAAGCCATTGCCAGGGCGAATAACATCCCCTATGGACTGGGGGCGAGTGCTTGGACTAATGTGGAGGAAGAACGCGATCGGTTGATTAACGAATTAGAAGCCGGGGCTGTTTTCATCAACGGCATGGTTAAATCCGATCCGCGCCTGCCATTTGGCGGCATCAAGCGGTCTGGCTACGGGCGCGAATTGGGCATCCAAGGCATTCACGAATTCGTCAACATCAAAACCGTTTGGGTCAAGTAAAACTGGGTAATGGCTAATAGCTAATGGCTAATGGTAAGGAATTCTGAACAATTAGCCATTAGCAATTAGCAATTACCAATTAGCAATTACCAATTACCAATTACCAATTACCAAAACATGAACACTGCTCAACTGCTAGTACGCTGCCTGGAAAACGAAGGCGTACAATACGTGTTTGGACTTCCAGGCGAAGAAAATCTGCACGTTTTAGAAGCGCTGAGAAATTCTTCCATTCAATTTATTACCACCCGTCACGAACAAGGTGCAGCCTTCATGGCGGATGTCTACGGACGTTTAACCGGACGCGCCGGAGTCTGTCTTTCTACCCTTGGACCGGGTGCAACTAACCTAATGACGGGGGTGGCAGATGCGAACTTGGACGGCGCCCCTTTGGTGGCAATTACCGGGCAAGTCGGAACCGACCGAATGCACATTGAATCTCACCAATACTTAGATTTGGTGGCGATGTTTGCGCCGGTGACCAAATGGAACAAACAAATTGTCCGCCCCAGCATCGCGCCCGAAGTTGTCCGCAAAGCATTTAAAATATCGCAGACAGAAAAACCAGGGGCGGTTCACATCGACCTGCCGGAAAATATCGCTGCCATGCCGGTGACGGGGGAACCGCTAAGCAAAGGCGACGTAGAAAAAACCTATGCGTCGTTCCGCAGTATAGAACATGCAGCCGAGGTAATTTCCCAAGCGAATAATCCCCTAATTTTAGTCGGAAATGGAGCCATCCGCGACAAAGCAAGCGCAGCGCTGACGGAATTTGCCACCCGACTGAATATTCCCGTCGCAAATACATTCATGGGTAAGGGAGTAATTCCTTACACTCATCCTCTGGCGCTTTGGGCGGTAGGGTTGCAGTTGCGAGATTATATCAGTTGCGGGTTCGATCGCGCCGATTTGGTGATTGCTGTTGGTTACGATTTGATTGAATATTCACCCAAAAAGTGGAATCCCAATGGCAATATTCCGATTGTCCACATTGCCGCAACCCACGCCGAAATCGACAGCAGTTATATTCCTATCGTAGAAGTGGTGGGGGATATTTCAGATTCGCTGACGGAAATTTTAGAACGAAGCGATCGCACGGGTAAACCCGATCCTTATGCGTTGGAATTGCGCGATGATATCCGGTCAGATTACGAACAGTATGCCAATGATAATAGCTTCCCGATTAAGCCGCAAAAATTGGTGTACGATCTGCGTCAAGTCATGGGGCCAGAAGATATCGTTATTTGCGATGTGGGGGCGCATAAAATGTGGATGGCGCGGCACTATCACTGCGAACGTCCGAATACTTGTATAATTTCTAACGGGTTTGCAGCGATGGGGATTGCCATACCGGGTGCGATCGCCGCCAAATTAGTCGCCCCGCAAAAGCGCATCGTCGCCGTTACCGGCGATGGCGGCTTTATGATGAATAGCCAAGAACTAGAAACCGCCCTCCGCGTCGGCACCGCTTTTGTTACCATCATTTTCAACGATGGCGGCTACGGCTTGATCGAGTGGAAGCAACTCAACCAATTGGGCGTTTCAGATTTTGTCAAGTTTGGCAATCCAGATTTTGTTAAACTTGCCGAAAGCATGGGTCTAAAAGGATACCGAATCGAATCGACAGCCGACTTTATTCCTACCATAAAAGAAGCACTAGAGCAACCCGTTCCCTCGGTGATTGATTGTCCCGTAGACTATGCAGAAAACCTCCGCTTCACTCGAAAAGCTGGAGAGTTGAATTGTGTAATCTAGCTGATAGATAATGGGTTTGTAGTAGGCGCTGCCATCGCCTACTAACTCAAGTTGCTAGTTATCTCATGCATAGCAGCTAATGGCTAATGGCTAATGGCGAGATTGGTAAAAATCCTAGATTAGCAATTAGCAATTAGCAAGCTGGCAACGCCCTTGTTTATAACTAGCAACTTGCGTTACTATCAGCCTAATTACCAATTAACCAATGCAAATCGCTACTTGGAACGTTAACTCAATTCGCACCCGCTTGCAGGCGGTGGTAGCTTGGTTGCAGGAACATCCTGTAGATGTTTTGTGTTTGCAGGAAACTAAAGTTATCGATGCAGATTTTCCGCGATCGCCTTTTGAACAACTAGGCTATCACCTCTATATTTCCGGGCAAAAAGCATACAATGGCGTTGCGCTGATAAGTCGCGAACCTTTAGAAAATGTTAGCACCGGATTTGGGCCAATATTAGGAACCGATATAGGGGGAGATTTGGACGAGCAAAAGCGCGTCATTTCCGGCGTTTTTCAGGGAGTTCGCATTGTCAATCTTTACGTTCCCAATGGTTCATCATTAGAAAGTGACAAATATCTTTATAAGCTTCGTTGGTTACAAATCTTGCGCGATTATCTCCAAGCACTAATCAATACTGAAGCATCAGATAATCCAAAATCGCTCTGTGTCTGCGGTGATTTTAATATAGCCCTGGAAGATAAGGATATTTACAACCCCAAAGGACGAGAAAATCAAGTGATGGCTACCGAACCAGAACGCCAAGCTTTGCGGACAGTGTTAGAATTAGGATTAGCCGATGCCTTTCGCAAATTTACCCCCGAAGGCGGACATTTCACTTGGTGGGACTATCGGTCTGGCGGTTTCCAAAAAAATAGGGGTTGGCGAATTGACCATCATTATCTCACCCCAGAACTTTACGAAAAAGCAATTAGCTGCACGATTGATATTGCTCCGAGAAAACAGACCCAACCCAGCGACCACGTACCAGTAATTGTTACGATATAAGCTAATTTTATGACAAGAAGCGATACAGTTTGGCAGCAAGCAGAACTTTCCAAATATTTTTTAGAAGGGGTGCGGGGGAATTATTGAAGCAGCTTGGACAAAGGTTGAAAAATTTTTGGAGTTAGGGTGCGGGAATGGCGTATTAGGTAGAGCAGTTTTAGCCAAGTATCCTGATGCTAGTGGGGGATTTTTAGATGTTTCCCAAGCAATGCTTGAAGCGGCTCAAAGTCAAGTCGAGAATCACCAGAAATTAGAGTTTATTTCACAGGATTTTGTCGGAAAAGATTGGGTAATTTCAGTTGAAAATAAAGGCGGGTTTGATGTAATAACTCAAGTTGCTAGTTATAAGTTTTGACAGCGGTAATTGGTAATTGGTAATTGGTAATTGGATTAACAGGCAGTAGGGGCGGGTTTAACGAGAGCATCACCAATGTTACGACCATGATCTCTTTCCTTGCTCAACAATTTTTCACAGAAACCCGGTTTCTTTCCACTTAATTGTTGGTAAAACCCGCCCCTACTCTTGACAATTACCCATTACCGAGCGTCAGAAACCCGGTTGATTCATAGATTTCTCGCTGTATTACCCACGATTTTTCAGAGAAACCGGGTTGATTTGCCAAGGGATGTAACTAGCAACTCTAGTTACTACAGACCCGATAAAGCTGCAAATATCCTAGCTGCCGTAGAAAGTCAATGGGATTGGCCCAAAGAATTGGGTTAGAGCAACGTAGATTGTGACTTCAAACTATTTGAAATCGCTATATTTGGAGGAATGCGACCCAACCAGTAGGGTAGCACTTTGACTTTGAATGTAGTTTTTCCGTTGATGGCGCAAAATATAAAGTTATCCAGATCCCTATCGCTCAAAAAACCCAACTCAAGAGAGATTGACCCCATCGCGAGTGTGGTGTTTATAAAATGAGAGATAAGCGATCGCTAACTTGCCAGAGGAAGTGCTGTCATGTTTCTAGTCACAGGGGCGACAGGGGGACTCGGACGCCGAATTGTGCGGCTATTACGAGGGCGGGAAATGCCAGTGCGCGCATTTGTCCGCCTCGCGTCGCGCTATGGGGAATTGGAACATCGAGGCGCCGAAATCTATATCGGGGATTTGCAGCAAGAGCGGGATATTCAGAAAGCCTGTAAGGGTGTACGGTACATTATCAGCGCCCACGGCTCCGATGGCAACGCCCAAGCACTGGAATATCGCGCCAATATTGACTTAATCGACCAAGCTAAGGAAATTGGCGTTCAGCACTTTGTTTTTATATCGGTCCTGGGAGTTGACCGAGGATACGAAGATGCACCGACGTTTAAAGCAAAGCGGGAAGTCGAAAAATACCTGCAAGCAAGTGGATTGAATTACACTATCTTGCGTCCCGCTGGATTTGCTTCCAATCTCCTACCCTTGGCGGAACGGTTTCGCCAGACGGGAATATATTTATTAATAGGCGATCCCAAAAACCGCACGTCGATTGTCAGTACCGACGATTTAGCGCGAATTGCGGTAGATTCTATCAGCGTGGAAGCCGCCCGCAATCAAATTTTCCCAGTAGGTGGACCAGAAATTTTAGAACGAGGGGAAATTCCCCGCATTTTTGGTCGCATTTTGCAGCGAGAACCGACGATAATTAACCCGCCGCTGCTGGCGTTTGATGCAGTGCGAGGTGTATTGGGTTTAATCAACCCCTCGGCGCAAAAATCTTTAGGCACGCTGCGGACGTTGTTAGGGAACGAGTTCTTCTGCACTCGCGATCAGATGGCGAACTTAGAGTCGGTTTTTGGCATCAAAATGGAAACCCTGGAAAGTTTCTTGCGCCGCTATCTGGGGGTTTGAGTTACTCGCTTAAAATTCGAAGAATAGCTATTTAATCAACTGCCAAAACGTCAGAGAGGCTTTCTTCGGTGCAACCCTTGGGTAGGACGCCAAGTCAGAAGATAGGTGAGATTATATAACAAAAGGAGTAAATACCCTGATAAGAGTTTGATTATGAGCAAAAAGAAAACAAAGTTCTCGGATATTTGGGTAAACCAAACTACGCTGGGGAAGCATTTTGGGATTTCAGCGATCTCAATGGGCAAAAAACTCAAAGAGTTAGGATTGAGGTCAAATGAATCAGGCTCGCCCACTCAGGAAGCAATTGACAATGGGTTTTGCAAGTCAACTCCACTCAAGGATGGAACGCCATTTTTTATGTGGAACAAAGCTAAAGTAACCGAGTTAATGCAAGCCCAAGGCCATCAAAAACTAGATACTCAAGAAATCAGATGCCGAGAACTAGCGGATGATTGGATGCGAGTTCATAAACAGTTTCAGGAAGCTGTCAGCGGCATTGAAGAGGAAATGTGCTACGAGGAAGCACAAGATATCAAGAAAGAAGCGAAACGCACAGGCTTGACAAAACGGGTAAACGAGATTCTACGCGAGCGCAAGTTTGATGGCGATTTGATCGAGAACTGATGCCCTAGAGTGTAGTTGGTGTTACAGAAGCCCTATGCAGATAGACTCATAATGTAGTTGGTGTTAGAGAACTGGTTGCCTGGGATGACATCGACAAAGTAAGTACCAGGACCTAAGTTCTGAGTGATGGCGTTGATGCTGCCAGCACCAGCATAAACGTTGGCTACATACTCGCTCGGCTCGATCGCATTATTATTGTTGCGATCCGCAAAGATATTCGCAAGTACAGGCTCGCTGACGCTGGTGAGGGATAGGTTCAAGTTGCTGATATTACCCAGCACGAAGCGGTAGAAGTCATTGCGGTCGGTGCTGCCTACAAAGTCTTGAAGAACACGAGTACCGCTCAGAGTGCCTAAGTTCAAAGCGTTGTTTGGGGTGTTACCGGGGTCTGTTGGATTTGTCGTGGGACTGGGAGTTGCATTCAGATCTAGCTGGTACACAGTCGGAAAGGAGGAACCTGTAACGACATCGACGTAGTAGCTTCCCGCACCCAGAGTCCTGTTGATCGGAGTGAAGCTACTAACAGTATTCAATTGTTCACCCGGATCGATCCTAAAATTGGTGTTGCTATCCACAAACAACCTCAGCTGGGCAGGAGAGTTAAAGCTGCTAAGAGAGAGGTTGACGTTGCTGGGTTTATCCAGGGTGAAGAGGTAGTAATCCTCTGGGTTGGTAGGGCCGACAAAGTTGACCAAACTGGCTTTGGCAAGCAACGTACCAAGGCCAAGCGCCGTGCTAGTGGATAAACCAGGATCTTGAACCGGAGAAACAGGGGGAGATGCCAGACGCCCCTCTCGAATGCCAAAGTTCAGGAAGTGGTCTACTGCCTGCCGGAAGTTGAAGCCTACTGCCCTTAAGTCGGCGTTATTGTTCAGGTAAAAGCTGGGTTCGAAAAATTCCGATGCAACTCGTCCCTCATTGGTGCCAAAGTTTTTGTAGTGTTCGTATAGTTGCTCGTTGCTCGTTAGACGAGCTGCCACCAAATCAGGGTTGCGAGACCGATAAAAGGCGGGATTAAAAACTACTGAAAACCGCCGCCCTTCGGCTAAGCCAAATTGTTCTAGATGCTCAAATGCTTGCCGGTTGGTGGTTAGCCCTGCTAAAGCTAAGTCAGGGTTGCTCGTGCGGTAGTAGCCCAGATTAATAAAGGGTGAAAAACGACGCCCTTCATCAGCACCAAATCGCAGGAAATGATCCCGCAGTTGTGCATCTGTGGTAACTCCAGCTGCGGCTAAGTCTGGGTTAGCTAGTCGATAAAAATTGGCATCGAATAAGTTGGCGACCATATGTTATACTCCTGGACATAGGAAAGCGAAATTTGTGTTGTGTGAACAAGCAATAGGCAATGGTGCTGCGTTGGCACTTGCAATGCAACTCAAATTCTATTGCTATCTTGTTGCCTCAAGTATTCCCTATCCGCGCCGCAACGCAACGCAGATGAGAATGAATTTTTTGGGATTAGGTCGAGCCTGTCCTAGCAGTAAAGCAAAGTAACGCTATCTTGGAAAAACTTTTTGGGTTGGCGTCATTTGTACTGTTGCAGGGAAGCAAGACGACGCTGAAACAAACTATTTTTTGGGTTACACCAAACCTAAGATTCAAATTAGGTGTTATGGGAACAATGCTTTATTCTTTAATACAATCGTAACTTGATAGTCGGCAACTGACAATAAAGTAAGTGCCAAGGATAAAAAACTTAAAAAATATAAATAAACGCGAGTGCGGTTACTGTAAAAATAGCTAAGTTTTAAAAAGCCACATGTGAAGAAAAAAGACAAGGATGGAAACCCCCCTAAACACCTGTATAAGTGAGGGATTAAGGGGGATACAAACTTAGCTAATTCCAAGGGGAACGGGGATAAACCAATGTAATGCCAAGGCGAGTAAAATGGCGGCGATCGCACCAATTAAGGTATTGAGAATATTCACCACTTCATTGGTAAGCCAGGTGAATTTAGCTTGCAGAGTTGCACCAATGACGCTTTCTAAATTGGTGGCAATAAAAGCAGCGATCGCGCACAACCCGACACCGAATAAGTCTATTAAACCAACGCCCCAACCAACTAGCGCGATCGCAAAGGATGCCACAATTCCTGCTAAAGTCCCTTCTAAACTCACAGCGCCTTCCGTTCCCCGCGCCACGGGTTGAAAAGTGGTAATCAGAAACGTGCGCTTGCCATAAGCTTTCCCCACCTCAGACGCGCTAGTATCGGAAAGCTTCGTGCTGAAACTGGCAACATATCCCAACAGGAGTAACTCGCGATACGGGGAAGTTACAAAAATACTCGCAATAGCACAGATCGTCCCAGCTAAAGCCGAACCCCAGACATTTTCTGGCCCTCTCATACCCGAACGCTTCTCAGCTATTCCTGCCGCTTCCTTTTGCGCCATCCCAATGCGCGTGACGCCGGAACCGACGAGAAAATAAAACATTACCACTAGATATCCTGAAAAGCCAAGCGTACCCCAGACGATGACGCCTAGAACCCAAGCGTGGAGGTATCCGGCGGGGGTGAGGAGTTTTTTGGGGAGAATGAATGCGATCGCAAGCATTACTGTATTCAATACTACTGCAACCAGCCAGGGATTTAGAGAATAGAAGGTAGAGAGCATTAATAACCAATCTCCAACGATGAACCCAGTTCTATTTCATCTTGCCTCAACCGCCAACTCGGTCAATTTCTTGATCGCCCGATGCTTCCTTAATTTTCAAGTTAAGGAGAATTTTATCATTTGATATCATGTCCGTTGGCTTACCCGTAATAAAATATCACCAGGTTGCCCCACAGATCCCCCCATGTATTAGCACGGCAGATTTAAGTTATCTTTATCTCAGGAATTACGCAAGGGCGTTGCCATCACCTTAGTTTCGACCTAGATCTCTAGTTGACAAATCAACGATTGCAAGAGCTGGCGCGCACCAAGACTTTTTACCCGTGCCAGGGTACAAGGGTGCGGTGGGTTCCCCATCTCACATGTTGCACCTTTCTCAATAAGGCTTGAGAAACCGGGTTTCAAGACGCAAAATCTAGGGTTTCAGGTAAAGGCAGTGGCAAGAAACCCTGGTTTCTCACCCTGGTGCAATATGTGAGCCATCCAAGGTTTAAAACTTTCAGCAATCAACAGCGCACGCACCTCTTTGCCGCTAGAATGACCTACTGGGGATTTCTCAGGGTGGCTTGTTGCCATGACGGCTGCTGTAGGTGATTCCCAAACAATACTGCAAACTTTCCTTCCCACCCCGCAAGGAGCAGCAATAAAGTTTTCCTGTGGTTCAAAATTCGGGGTGGTTTTCTCCCTCTCAACCCACTTGCTGACCATGTCAAAGGTTCTAGTTTCCGATCCAATTGACCAAGCTGGTATCGATATCTTATCCCAGGTGGCTCAGGTTGATGTCAAAACCGGGCTGCCACAGGAAGAATTGATCCGGATTATGCCAGATTACGACGCCTTGATGATTCGCTCTGGCACTCAAGTTACTAAAGAAATCATCGAAGCTGGGAAGCAGCTAAAAATTATTGGGCGTGCGGGTGTTGGCGTTGATAACGTGGATGTGCCTGCTGCAACGCGGCAAGGCATTGTGGTGGTCAATTCCCCAGAAGGTAATACGATCGCAGCAGCCGAACACGCGCTCGCTATGATGCTATCCCTATCTCGCTACATCCCCGATGCCAACGCTAGTGTCACTAGCGGCAACTGGGATCGCAAAAGCTTTATGGGGGTGGAAGTCTACAAAAAAACCCTCGGTATCGTCGGTTTGGGTAAAATTGGCTCCCACGTCGCCACCGTAGCACGGGCAATGGGGATGAAACTTTTAGCCTACGATCCTTTTATCTCCAACGATCGCGCCGAGCAACTCGGCTGTCGCTTGGTAGATTTGGATCTGCTATTTCGGGAAGCCGACTTTATTACCCTGCACATCCCCAAAACACCCGAAACGGCTAACATGATCAACGCCGAAACTCTGGCGAAGATGAAACCCACGGTGAGGATTATTAACTGCGCCCGTGGCGGGATCATCGACGAAGCCGCGTTGGCGGAAGCGATCGCTTCTGGTAAAATCGGCGGGGCAGCCCTAGACGTATTCTCCAAAGAACCCCTAGGCGAGTCCCCCCTATTGCATCTCGGTAAAGCAGCCGTCCTCACCCCCCACCTGGGAGCCTCTACCGCCGAAGCGCAAGTCAATGTCTCTATCGACGTAGCCGAGCAAATTCGCGACGTGCTGTTGGGGCTACCAGCGCGCTCAGCAGTGAATATTCCCGGTTTGTATCCCGATGCGATCGAAAAACTCAGACCTTACCTGCGACTGGCTGAAACCTTGGGTAACATGGTCGGTCAACTCGCAGGCGGACGGATTGAAAGTCTGAACATCCGCATGGAAGGAGACTTGGCGAGCGTAGATAGCAAACCCTTGGTAGTAGCAGCTTTAAAAGGTCTGCTCTACCCAGCATTGCGCGAGCGCGTCAACTACGTCAACGCCGGAATTGAAGCCAAAGAACGGGGCATTCGCGTGATTGAAACGCGGGATGCCGCAATTCGCGATTATGCGGGTTCGCTGCACCTGGAAGCCAAAGGGTCTTTGGGCGACCACTCGGTAACGGGCGCTTTGTTAGGCAATGACGAAATTCGCATCACTGCCGTCAATGAGTTCCCCGTCAACGTCCCCCCGACGCAGAACATGCTGTTTACCCTGCACCGCGATATGCCGGGAATTATCGGTAAAATCGGTTCCCTGCTGGGCAGTTTTAACGTCAATATCGCCAGTATGCAGGTGGGGCGTAAAATTGTCCGGGGCGATGCGGTGATGGTTTTGAGCCTGGATGACCCCCTCCCAGAAGGGATTTTGGCAGAAATTACCAAAGTTCAGGGAATTAGGGATGCATATACGGTAACTTTATAAGTGCTGATGGCTAATTGCTAATGGCTGTGGAAGAATTAGCAATTAGCCGTTAGCCATTAGCAATTAGCGGCTCAAGTATGGCAAACAGCTGGTGGGAATTGCAAATTGTGTGCGATCTGGCGCTAGAAGATTCTATCTTTTGGCGACTGGAACAATTCGGCTGTCGAGGGACGGCGAGCGAAACGAAAGGATATTCCTACCTGGTACGTGCCTACATCCCCCAAGAGCAAGTGCAACTTTTGGATTTGGCGGCGCTGTCCCTGTGGTTGCGTCAGGATGCTTTGGTGTTGGGGTTGCCCATACCTACGACCCATTGGCATTTGATTGATGAAGAAGATTGGGCGAGTAGTTGGAAGGCGCACTGGCAACCCCAGGAAGTGGGCGATCGCTTCCTAATTTACCCCGCTTGGTTACCCGTACCCGATCAATCAGATCGATTCATCTTGCGACTCGATCCCGGACTGGCGTTTGGCACCGGCACCCATGCCACCACCCAGCTGTGTCTGGAAGCGCTGGAAATGCGAATCGATCAAGAAAGCCACGATATCGTAGCAGATCTCGGCTGCGGCTCTGGAATTTTATCCATAGGCGCGATTATGCTGGGAGCGGAAAAAGTTTATGCCGTCGATGTCGATCCCCTAGCAGTGCGCGCCACTCGCAGCAATCGCACCCTCAATCGCGTCAATAGCGATCGCCTGATCGTAGAACAAGGCAGTATCGATCGCGTCATGAAAATGATCGATGCCCCCGTTGATGGCATTGTGTGCAATATTTTAGCCGAGGTAATTATCGATCTAATCCCCCAAATCAGCGCTATTACCAAACCTACATCCTGGGGCATTCTCAGCGGGATTTTGTTAGACCAAACTAAACCCGTCGCCGATCTGTTGGAACAACAAGGTTGGACAATTGCCGCCCTTTGGCGTCGGCAAGATTGGTGTTGTTTTAATATCCGACGGTCTTAAGAATGTTTGTAAAGTTAAGTGCAGGCGGCAGCTGCTTTGATCGCAACGGCAGTTAAAGCATTGTAGGGGCACGGCATCCACAATATTTTGCTTTTGTAAACAACATTGAAGGTGCCGTGCCCCTATGCCTAATTATAAGCAATTAACCGGACATGATATAATTCAACGTTTCAAGGCGTTAACGCTCTTAAACGGAGGCAAAAAAAGACAAGATAAACAACATTCACTAAAATCAGCAGTCCTTTACCTATGCAAGATTGAATCAGATTAAAAACAGGGAATGTCGCTAGAAAAACTAGCAAGACCTCGACGGAAGAGACAATCGCTCCGTAATGCTTCGGGTCCCAATAGGAAATCGGACTGATAAATCGATAATTGCTAAATGGGAAAAAGTGTCGGTGAGCGTCGTCGTTGTGAACTGGCAAATCTAGACAAGAATGCAGCCCCAAACTAAGGCACAATATTTGCATTTTTTCCCAGCCAAATTTGTCACCAATTAGCCATCCGATTGCAGCTAAAGGAATGGAATGGAAAATCGCTACAACGGTTTGCCAGAAAGGTTCGTAATAGGTTTCTGTCCAAATTTGCTTTGACGGCAGACGCGCAATTAATTTCGCCCATCCGTAGAACAAGAAAATTGGAATATCGGGTAAAATTGCGCCGAAGAAAATGGGAAGATTCCCTTGGGGAAGCGACCGTTCGCCAAGTAAGAAAAGATTTAGGATCGCGTGGCTGGGTGTATTCATATCATGTCCGCGAGAGATCAGTTGTGTATAGTTGATTGTGCGAAAAAGCGTTTTTTCTCCCCTTTGCTCCCCCAGCTCCCCTTTGCTCCCCCAGCTCTCCAAACGCAACCGATGCAACCGGACACGATATCACGGGTGCGCTGTTTCTAAATCGCTCTTGTCAATATTAATAAATGGCAGCGCTCCATTTCCACCCAATACCATTGGAAAATGCCCATCCCATTTTTCTATGGCTTGCTTTTGCAGAATTTCAGATGTTAAATTTTCTCGCAGCAATCTTTGCGCTTCCGCTTGTCCTTTGGCGCGATTAACTTCGGCTAATGCTTCTTGGGTGGCTTTTTGAGCTAGAAATTCGGCTCTTTTAGCTTCTTGTTCGGCAATTTGTTTGGCTTCTACTGCTTCGCTAAAGCGTTGTGAAAAGTGGATATTGACTAAAGAAATATCATCAACTGCGATATTATACTGTGCCAGCCGAGTTTGCAATTGGTCGTCAATACCTGCTTTGACTTCGCCGCGTCTGGTGATAATTTGCTCGGCGGTATAAAGCGCCATAACGGCTTTAAGGACTTCTTCAATCGCTGGGTTAATAATTCGCTGCACGACTTCTGCTTCAGCGCCAATTTGTTGAAAAACCCTATTGGCTTTTTCTGGGATTATATGCCAGTTGAGCGCTACATCGGTGTAAACATCTTGAAGGTCTTTTGAGGCAGCTTCTGCGGGAATTTGATGTTTTTGTACGCGGATGCTGAGCTTTTTAACTGTATTGACAATTGGGACAATTAGGTGTAAGCCTTCGCCTAAAACTTGTTCTTGGACTTGACCGAATTGCATAATAACGCCGCGTTCGCCGGCGTTGACAATGACGAAGGGTTTGAAGGCAATTGTCATTATGAGTAGTAAGATGGCGATCGCTGCTGCGAAAATCGATGGGTTGGTAGATTTCATAGTGGTTTGGGACAGGGGGGAGCAAGTATAACTTAAAATTGTTCGGGGTCGATGCCTCGTTGTGGCAATTGCTCGCTCAAAGCTTGATAGCGCTGTTGTTCTTGTTGTCGCAGAATTCGCTCTTGTTCGAGACAGGAGTTCGCGAAGCGGAAGCGAGGCATATCGCATTGTCTGCGCGCTGACGTTCTTGTCCATCGGGGCGATAAATTTCTAGGGTGTCTTGTTTGAGTTCAAACCGGATGCCTAAACGAGGACTGGTCCGCCGATTCATTGCTGCAATAGGTTCTAACCAATCTCCAGAACGGGTAAACCCTGTTAATTCTATATCGTTTGGGTCATAAACATAATATTCTTCTACTCCATAACGTTGATAAAACAGGGTTTTTTGCAGCATTTTTGTAGCGCGATTGCCTGGGGAAAGAATTGCAAAAACGACTTGGGGGGGAATGTTATCTTCTTCCCATTGTTTGTAGGAACCTCTATCGCCTTTGGGTCTGCCAAAGACAACCATTGCATCGGGTGCAGTGGGAATGGTGTTATTTCCTTGAACCGGATACCAAAGCAGATCGCCTGCGATAAAGACGTTATCGACCTTGGCAAACAAGATTTCTAGATTTTCTTTGAGCGCAACAATCCAGCGAAATTGTTTGGTATTGTCTGCGATTGGTTGTCCGTCGCTGTCAGGGTAAATAATTTCTGGGGCAGTTTCAGCGGGGAGTTGCTGTATCATGCTGTTTTTGCTTGGAAGGGCTGATTTTAATCTTAGCTTTACTAACATCTTGCACCGATAGACTTTGGCGGGCAAAATGCCCACCCCACAAGAAAAATTAATCATTAATCTCTTGTGGGATGGGCGACTTTGGCGGCAAAATACCCACCCCACAAGAAAAATTAATCATTAATCTCTTGTGGGATGGGCGACTTTGGCGGGCAAAATACCCACCCCACAAGAAAAATTAATCATTAATCTCTTGTGGGATGGGCGACTTTGGCGGGCAAAATGCCCACCCCACAAGAAAAATTAATCATTAATCTCTTGTGGGATGGGCGACTTTGGCGCCAAATACCCACCCCACAAGAAAAATTAATCATTAATCTCTTGTGGGATGGGCGACTTTGGCGCCAAATACCCACCCCACAAGAAAAATTAATCATTAATCTCTTGTGGGATGGGCGACTTTGGCGCCAAATAC
>NZ_BLAY01000158.1 GCF_020521235.1 Microseira wollei NIES-4236
GTCATCAGTAGAGGATTGAAGTGCTCACTCTACCCTGTTGGGTTACTCTACTGAAGCCAGTCATCTCTCCAATAGGATTTCGACTGAACGAATCGCACTGAGATTTAATTACGCACAATGCCGTCTTCACTAGCATTGCTCTTTACGCTGGCGGGAAACTTTTAAATGCTTGCGTCCCAATCGATTAATCGCCTTCTTCCGATTGCGAGAACCATTTTTCTTTCGAGAAACTTGACGCTGCAATCGCTTTAAGGCTTTCTCTGATGAACGCAAGTAACGCGGATTCTCCACCTTCTGCCCTTGGGAATCGGTGTAGAAGGCAGATAATCCAACATCTAAACCAATGGTTTTACCTATTGGCTTAATGTCGATATTACGTTCAGCTTGGATGGCAAACTGGATGTAATAACCGTCGCTGCTTCGAACTATCCTGACCCGCTTAATTTGGTCGATTTGATAGTAGTGCAGATCGCGAGCGCCAATGAGTTTGAGAGAGCCGATCCCGTTTTTATCGGTAAATTCAATCCGTCTTCTGTCTTGTGAAAGTCTCCATCCCGTGGTTTTATACTCAACAGAACGGTTATTCTTTTGAAACCTTGGATACCCTTTTTTCCCTGGTTTTCCAGATTTACATTTTTCGTAAAACCGTTGAATGGAGAAGGATGCTCTTTCGGTTGCTGCTTGCCTTGCTTGGGAGTTGAGTCGGGCGGCAAATTCAAATTCGGCTAAAACTGCACTCATTTTGCTCAGTTCAAATAATTTAACGCCACGATTTTACATCCGGAATCTAATTGCGTTGCGAATAAATTGGCAATTTTTAATTGCTTCATCTATTCTTCGATCCTGCTCAATTTTTCCTTTGGCTTTAAATTCGTATGCAATCATGGCGTTCTCTTTATCGACCTAGTTTGATTGTCCAGTTGTTTAGTGTAACAGATGCCTCCTAAATACAAAAGTTAATGTTAATATTGACAGCGAATAAATTCGCTCGTGTCGCATTTCATCCACCGGATAAATCGCGGCGGCTTTCATGCTCCCGTGTTACTTTAGGTAAACTCGCGCCAGTCTTTGCTATCAGTCAAGAACTGGTTAAGTTTGACACTCAGAAAATGGTGAATCCTGAAATTAATGGGGTTGAGTATCAGCGTGGTGAACTTTGGGGTTATGAAGTTAGACAATATTTGCTTGAAAAGTTTAACCATACCTGCGTTTATTGCGGCGCTACTAACAAGCCTTTTAACGCGAGAGCTTTAGTCCCCGTCTTCAATCCAAGCGGGTTGTATCGAGCCTACGGCGAGTACCCGCAACGGATAAGACGGGGATTGTGAGCGGACGCTCCGGAGGTACGGAGTCAGTCAATATCTTTTGTGGGCAAACGATCAATCCAGTCCTCAATCAGCTGAGTCATGGTTTTTTCTTTAGCTGCTGCATACGCCTTAAGTTTTGCGTGTCTTTTTTCAGACACTTTGATGTGTATGTCTTTTTTGGGCATAGCGATGTCCACATCTTGTACATAACTATGCTACTATAAGAATGGTTGCTGACCCGCCCGACTGTATGGAACAGACAGGTTTAATCCGAAGTAGAGTTACGACTCTTACCGCAGCAACATCAGAGATCGGGGAAAGAACATGACCACTGGTTCGTAAGGTTACGTCCTGCGGTAAAAGGCAAGCCAAGCCATGTTGTACGAGAAAGAAATCTTTCGACCTGCGGAAGGCGGGTTGCTGCCTGGGTTCACTCTTTGAAGTGATAAAGGTTCGCAAGAGCCAGAGACGTTGTGTAAGACTCGGACAGGATTTAGTTCCTGACTTGTAGCAATACAAGTACCCAACAGAGCAACGACGAATGAGACAGGAAACAATGGTGAGTAGTTGTTGAAGCGCAGGCTTCAGCGAACCAAGCCGGAGTACTTCACTCATTGATATTCGTTCCACTGTCTTAACCTGTCCGAATGCTCGTGGTCTGGCACGAGGTCTTCCACGTCACGCAGTAAGCGGAAGGTATACGCACCCAAGCAAATAAATGCGCCACAGCCAGCGAATAAAGTATACTGAAGTGCCATCCCGGCTCCGGCTCCAGTACCGAACGCGCCCCCCAATATTCCAGCTAGACTACCGCCAGACATCATTGCTGGCTGGAAAACGCGATCGGCTAATGGCCCTGCGATCGCAAGTCCGAGTGGTGAAGTAATCTGGGCAATCAGGTAGCGGCAGGCAAAAACTCGCCCCTGGACATGGGGTTCTACTTTCGATAACCAGATGGCTTGATTACAGCTACCGAAAAAAGGTGAAAAGAATGCTTCAAAAAAGCCAGCTAGCATCCAAATTGATGGTATTCGCCCCAAACCTAGCATCACGCTGCTAATATCTCCTAATGCCCCGCCGAGCAATAGCCCGTGGATGCGACGACTTGGGCCACCCCAAACGCTCAATACGGCGGCACCAACTAACCCACCTACACCAATGGCAAATTGCACGCTGGCAAACGCTGCTGCATCATTGCCGCTCTTCGCTAAAATCATAGGCGCTGCGATCGCACCACCGGCGTTGGTGACTAAGTTAGAACTCAGCAAGAAAACAAGAATTGCCAGAAGGCTAGGACGCTTGATTATGTAGCGGAAACCAAAAGTTAGCTCTTGCCAAATATTCCCGCTGTTGATGTCTTTAATCTCGCTTGCTGTTGGTTGGGGAATATGCACAAATGAGATTGTACCCAGAGCGAGCGCAAAGGTGAAAATATCAATAACTAAAATTCCTTGCAAGCCAATAATGTAGTAGAGCGTCCCGGCTAATGCTGGTGCAACAATTGCAGAGCCAGAATAGGAAATGTAGGATTCCATCGCGGTGGCTCGCGCGTAATGTTGCTTGGGGACGATCGTAGACATCGAGGCTGAGTAAGCCAATTCTTGCAAGTAACCAAACAGCCCTTTAATCGCTCCACTCACATATAAGTGCCATATTTCTAACTGGTTGGTTGCTAACAGTAAAAGGATGGCAATCGTAGAAATACCGGCTGCCGTATCGCCGATCATCATCAGCTGCTTGCGATTCCAACGATCGACTAACGGCCCCGCAAAGGCAGCAGCAATGACTCTGGGTGTCTGGACAAAAAAAACGATTAAAGCTAAAGGCGTTGCGTGACCTGTGAATTGCCAAGCCCAAATGGTTGTGGCAAAATTCGTCATCTCCGATCCTAAAATCGAAGCTACCTGTCCGCTCCAAATAATCAAGAAATTGTGCAGGCTGGTCAATTTGGTCATTATCTTTGGAACTTACTCGCTCGGTATTAGGCTGTCAACGCGAAAAACTTTGCCTCCCCTTAAGCGCAGTGGTGGCGGTGCCGTACACCGCTGATAACGCACCCTACATTTAGTCACTTACGACAAACAAAGTAGAGATGACCAGCACTTTGCTCTACTGCCAAATCGCGTTCGGCATCATAGATACTAACTTCTGTGAACCCTACTGTTTCTAAAGCCGACTGAACTTCGGCGATCGCATAACATCTTTCTTCTACAGAAATGTCTGAACGCTGCCAGTTTCCTTCTACTAATTGGAATACCGTGAAATTAAGTCTGCCTATTTTCTCTTCGGGGTGATAGTTCGTTTGAACAGCCCAGGCATATTCCTGTTTGACATCGCCAGAAAGGCTACCGTTCCAATCTGACTGATACTCTTCTTCAGAATACATGTTGAACACGAACAGGCCGTTTTCTAGCAGCGCCGCATACACATTACGGAAAGCACAGGTTAATTCTTCAATTTTTATGAGATGGGCAAGAGAACCAGATATCGAAACAACTGCATTAAAGGTAGGTGGCAACTCAAAGCAGCGTGCATCACTCAAAATAAATTCACTGCCTGGTGCATTCTCACGAGCATAACTCAACATAGTTTCCGAGCCATCTAATCCAGTCACTTGGTAACCTTTTGTTAGCAGATGTTGTGCCAGTTCTCCTGAACCACAACAGAGGTCGAGAATGCGCGCTTTTTCAGGAAGATGTGATAGCAGCAATTTTTCTAAAGGTGATAGTGCTTTCTCAAGCTGTTGATGACCAAAGTATTCTTTGTATACCCAAGCAATAGAATCGTAATTGGAATAGCGAGGTGTTGAAGACATGAAATATTTCTCCTGGCTGGACTAACTGTTTGGCAATTAATTCGGTGAAACAAACCGCAGATTTACCTTGATAGGACTTACGCAAAAAAACAAAGGGCGATCCGAAAAATCTTGGGTTTAGAGGCTCAAGGTTCAGCCTCAACCGGGTTTTTGACCCTGGTTGCGTAAGTTTTGCTTGATAGACACGAAAGTGAGGAGTAATATCTGAGGCATACCAAGTTGAGAAAATTCAGGCTATTTACTATGATTTATCTTGGAGCTTGCATTTGACGAATTAGAAGAAAGGGGGGGCAAAAAACCTGCGGATCGTAGTTCTGCTACGCTATCTTTCACAGCTTGAATGATGCAATCGATATCTTCATTTGTATGAGCTGTGGATAAGTAACCACCTCCACCAAGTAGGAGAACTCCTCTGTACATCAAGTGATATCGTAGTAAGTTTATACTCTGGGAGACAGCAGAATTCCCCGCTAAACCGGAATGCCCTAATGTAGCGGGACCGAATAAGGAACCAAAATTTGCCATCCGAATTGGTACTTCATCTTCTTCAAAGTAAGCATTCAATGCTGCGACAAATTGTGATGTGCGTTGATTCAACTGTTGCTGAAGGGCGGGACCTTGAGTTTTTAAATGTTTAACTACTGCGCGTGAAGCAGCGATCGCTAACGGATGCTTGCAGAAAGTTCCGGCAAAAAATGTTGTTTTCGCTTCAGGATAGGATAAATCTCCATAATTCCACATACCGCCGTCGATCGCATCCATATAGAGAGCCTTACCAGCGATGACTCCAATCGGCATTCCACCACCAACAATCTTTCCATAAGTTGCTATATCTGCCTCAACGTCAAACCATGCTTGCGCCCCACCTGGATGTATGCGGAAGCCGATCACCATTTCATCAAAAATCAATGTAATTCCTGACTCTTTTGTCAATTGCCTGAGTTGCTGAAGAAACATTTTAGGCTGTAAGTCGGGTCGCATTGTTTGCACGGGTACAACCAAAATAGCCGCTAATTCTTGCCGATGAGCTTCTATTACTTCTAGCGATTGAGGATTCCCGTAATCTAAAACTAAAACATCTTCAACAATATTTGGCGGTATTCCAGGAGCGATCGCTACACCACGAGGATTTCCATCTCCTGTTTGTGCTTTAACTAAAGTTCCATCAAAATGCCCGTGATAAGAACCTGAAAATAAGGCAATTTTGTTGCGACCTGTTGCAGTTCGTGCTAAACGGATTGCAGTCATCACTGCTTCTGTGCCTGTATTAGAAAAAGCTACTCGTTCCATTCCCGTCAGTTGGCAAATTAACTCAGCAACCTCACCAGCAAATTCAGATTGCGGACCTAGCTGTATGCCTTGCTCAAGTTGCTCTGCTAACGCTGCTTTAATAAAAGGCGGATTGTGACCAAAAAGATTTACTCCAAACCCCATCATCAGGTCTATATATTCGTTACCATCTATGTCCCATATCCTAGACCCCTGAGAACGCTTGCCAACGATGGGATAGCACATTTCCTTAAAAGGAAGATTGAATCCTTCTGAAACTCTTGGATCGGCTAGCACTGGGCGATAAGTTTGCGCGATTTGTTTTGAGATTTTGGTTCTGTTGTTGTAGCCTGCAATGAAAGCTTCCAGATACTGCTGACAGGAATTTTCACTTTCCTTCGATTGTGTTTGAGCTTTTTGTAAGCTAGTTTCTGTTTGTTTCATAAAGTTTATGTTTCCTTTTTTTGGGCGAATTCAGTCAAATCAGGACTTACGGATCGATCCCCCCAACCCCCAATGCCTTGGGGGGCTTTCAGCAAAGCCTCTATTTGTAGGGTGCGTTAGCGGCAGAGTACGGCACCATCCACCATATCTATTTTTTAGGTAGATCCAGGCGGATCGCTAGGCTGGGGTGAATCTAGAAAACCACTTTGAATCAGGTATGAGAAGTAAGTACGAAGCAGCTTATCATTTATGGCTGGACAAACAATCGAGGTATTTGCAAGTCCATTAAGGGTATTTTGGCAGTCGATCTGAGGCTCTGGCAAGTTGGAATTTGAATCGTTGGTATTTTTTACCAAAAGAAGCACAAGTGAATGTAAGGCACTTTTAGCGTTAAACTCAGTTTCATCAAGCGTTTCTGTTTGCCATTTATCCATCAGCATTGATTTCCAATTATTATAGGCCATATGCTGAATATTGTAGCCAAAATAGCGCATCCAACTGACAAGTTCGCGCCAAGGGATAGGGTTAGGATTGAATAGGTGAAAAGCTTTTCCTAGAGATTCTTTTTGCATCGATAGATGAGCGAGCGCTTGACTCACGAAGTCTACAGGAGTCATGTCTACCATCGTGTCGGAGTCTGGCGTACTTCCAAGTTCGATACAACCTTTTAGCACTCGGTGAATGAAGTCATCTGTATTAGAAATGCCTGTTTTGCTATTCCCTGACATACGTCCGATCCTGTAAATAGCAATTGGAATTCCTCGTTCCCGTGCGGTTGTTACTAACTTTTCCGCTACCCATTTACTTTGAACGTAGCCAATCTCAGGTACGGGAATATTATCCAGATTATTCACTTCCGGAATTTTCTCGACCAGGGAACGGTCAACTGATTCAAAAACGCTCAGGGTAGACATAAAATGCACGGGTTTCACTTTGACAAGACTTGCCAATCTTAAAATTTCCTGCGTTCCTAAAACGTTGGCAGCTTTGACTACAGAGTAGGGATAGACAAGATTTATGAATGCAGCATTGTGATAGATAACATCGATTTGATTTGCCAATACTTCAAACTGGTCATTGGAAAGACCCAACAGCGGCTGAGATAAATCTCCTACAACTGGGATAATTCGGTGACTGAAAGATTCATTCCAGAGTAAATAAGATTCAAGATGACTTTGCAACCGCTTCTTTGCAGCTTCTATATTAGAAGCACGTACCAAACAATAAATATCAGCAGTAGTTTGTTGCAAAAGTTCGTGGAGTAAAAAGGCTCCCACAAAGCCTGTTGCTCCTGTTAAAAAGATATCATTTGGTTCGGTTTTAGGCTCGATAGGTATGTTGGGAGGACGAATTGTGGGGTCGAGAATAGAGTCAGCGTTCAGAGTGGCGATAAGTTCTGTACCGTTAGTATTATCTCCCCTTGAGAAAGATTGAGAGCAAGAGATGAGCATTTCCAGTTGATTGATAAAACTCTCAGCCAGTTTCTCAATTGTGGCTTGACGATGAATAGCCTTGCTGTACGTCCAACTGATTTCTAACTGACCACTAACTACAATTGCGTTAATATCTAGCAGATAGCGGCGGGTTTCTCGCAGACTGTGGGTGAGTCCGCTAGATTCTTGGGCTGGTGCAAATAGCGACGCCTGGTGAAATATTTGGTCAGATTGTCCCAGGTAGTTAAATAACACCTCGGCTTGAGGTAAAGTTTGCAGATATTGGCTCAAATAGCGCAGCACACCATAGCCAATACCTCGATTGGGGATGTTACGCAATTGCTGTTTTACTGCGTTTAAAACAGCGCTTGTATCGGTTGTTTTTTCGATTTTTAATAGCACTGGAAAAATGGTGGTGAACCAGCCTACAGTACGCGATAAATCTACATCATCGAAGATTTCTTCCCGTCCGTGTCCTTCTAAATCTACTAGCAACAACGGTTGTTTTGTCCACTCGGCAAAAGCTTGTACTAAGGCTGCCAGTAAGACATCGTTGATCTGGGTGTTAAAAGTCTTAGGAACTTGTTGTAGGAGGACTTGGGTTTGTTTCTGATTCAACGAGACGGATATGGTGTTTGCCGTTGCGATCGCATTTTCTCCCCCACAATAGTCTACGGGTAGCCGAGAAACTTGCGATCGCTCTTGTTCTAACCAATAATTCCGCTCTTGTTGCAATTCGGCTGACTGTGCGTACTCCTGCAAGCGCAACGCCCATTGTTTGAACGAAGTTGTTTTTGGCGGTAGCTGTATCGCCTCACCACGACAAAGTTGTTCGTAAATTGTCTGAAAATCTTCCAACAAAATTCGCCAAGAAACACCATCAACAACAAGGTGGTGAATAACAATCAGCAGGCGGCTTGTTTTTTGCGATCCTAAATCAAATAAAGCAACCCGCACCAACGGCCCTTCTGATAAGTTTAAACTAACTTGTAGTTGACTTGCGGCTGCTTCAATTGCTGCTTTTTGTTCAATTTCTGGTAGCGCTGAAAAATCGAACCAAGTAAATGGTACAACTTCGTTGGGGCTAACGCTTATTTGCTCCCAGTTTGATTTATTTTGAATAAAACGCAGGCGGAGAGCATCGTGATGTTCGATTAAATGCTGCACCACTTTCTCCAACAACTTAGGAGCGCATACTTGCCGCAATTCCAATAATAAAGCTTGATTCCAGTGGTGGGTATCGGGTTGATTCAACTCAAAGAACCAGTGTTGAATCGGAGTCAAAGGTAGCGTTCCTGTCACTAACCCTTGTTCGCCTTGAATAATGCGAATAGTGCTAGCCTCGGCTGCCAATTCCGCAATCGTTTGATGAGCAAAAATTTGCTTGGGAGCGATCTGCAAACCAGCTTTGTTAGCTTTGGCTACAATCTGAATGCTCAGAATAGAATCCCCACCTAACTCAAAGAAGTTATCGTGGATACCTACGCGATCAATTTGCAAGACTTCAGCCCAAATTTCCGCCAATACTTTCTCTATTGGGGTGTTTGGATCCACAAAAGTTTCTGATAATTCAGCTCTGACTGTCTCTGGTGCTGGAAGTTTTTTGATGTCTACCTTGCCGTTGGGCATTAGCGGTAGGGCTTTCAGCCGAATAAAAACTGAAGGCACCATATACTCTGGCAATTTTTCCTGGAGGAATTCTCGCAACTCGCTAGATTTTGGATTAATAATTTGCTCTTTATGTACGATGTAGGCTACCAAGCGCTTGTTGCCTGATTCATCCGATCTGGCTAAGATAACGACTTCCCGAATGGCTGGATGTTGACTCAGTACGGCTTCAATTTCGCCCAATTCGATCCGGAAACCGCGAATTTTTACTTGGTGGTCAATTCGGCCTAAAAACTCAATGTTTCCGTCGAGCAAATAGCGGCCTAAATCTCCGGTTTTGTACAGGCGCTCTGAAGGATGAAAAGGATTGGGTATGAATTTTTCGGCAGTTAGCTCGGGGCGATTGAGATATCCTCGTGCTAAGCCGTCGCCGCTAATATATAACTCGCCAGACACGCCTATGGGAACTGGACGTAAATCAGAGTCGAGTATATAAATTTGGGTGTTAGAAATAGGACGACCTATAGGTAATTGCGCTCTTCCCGCTTCCAGAGATTGGCAATTGTAAACGCTGATCCAAACTGTTGCTTCTGTCGGCCCATATTCGTTAAAAAGAGATGTTTTTGTCAGCATTTTAAAGTGACGTGCAACTAATTCTCTCTTACAAGGTTCACCGGCTACGATGACAGTACGAAGTGAATTTAGCTGTTCTGGTGCGGCTTGTTCTAATAGAAGAGCATACAGGGAGGGAAGGCTTAATAAATGGGAAATAGGATTGCGTTCGAGCAATTCTATAAGTTGTGGTATGTCTTTCTGTAGACCATCTTGAAGCAGAAAAAGAATTCCCCCAGAGCATAGCGTCCAAAAGATACCCGCTACTGAACTATCGAAAGCAAAGGACGAGAGCAATAAGAAGCTAGTAACAGGTTCTTGATAGTAATTAATCCGAGCGTAAGTTGAATGAACCAAGTTTTGATGGGTTACTAGCACTCCCTTTGGTTTACCAGTAGAGCCAGAGGTATAAATTAGGTAGGCTAAATTTTCAGAAGCGTTAGCATTGGCAGGATTTTCTCTACTTTGCCGATCAATCGTTTCCCATTCTGTGTCTAAGCAGATGATATTTGCGTTAGATTCGGGTAAACTTTCTACCAATCGCTGCTGGGTTAATAATATGGGTGTTTGGGTATCCTCTAACATGAAGGATAATCGCTCTTTTGGATAAAGGGGGTCAAGGGGTACATAGGCTCCACCTGCTTTCAAAATGCCCAATATACCGATGACCATTTCGAGCGATCGCTCTACGCACAGCCCCACGAATACTTCTGGTTTTACTCCCAACTTTTGTAGGTAGTTCGCCAGTTGATTGGCGCGATCGTTTAGTTCAGTATAGGTCAACTGCTGACCTGCAAAAACAACGGCAATTTTGTCTGGGTTTTGCTTAACTTGTTCCTCAAATATGTGGTGAATGCACTGATATTTCGGATAATCGATTTTGGTACTATTAAACTCAATCATTACTCGATTTAATTCTTGGCAATCGAGTATTTCTAACTCGTCAATTGATGCTTCCGGGTGGGCGAGGGCGCTGTAAAACAATGTTTCAAATTGTCTCGCTAAACCCTTGATATACTCGGCTTCAAATAAATTAGCATCGTAGTGGAACTCTAAATCCAAACCATCCTGTTTTTGAATACAAGATAGTTTCACTTTGAACCGAGTAATGCAGGCGTAATGCTTAAAAATTGAGAAAGATACGTCACCCGCTGTTTCTTTGGCAATATCTGTCTCAAAATCAAAGCAGAAAGGGAAAAAATTAGCTGATTTTTCCTCAGTATTAGCTACAACAATCTTCTCCCAGCTAAAACTTTCTTGCCATTTGTATACCTCGCCGAGAGATTCATTAACCTGCTCTAAGATTTCGCTGAATTTACACCGATTTTCCAAATTGATTTTCAGCGGGAGATATTTGGCAAATAGCCCTATTGCTGGATCTAACTCCTCATATTTACGACCATCGCATGCTGTAGCGATCGCTATCTCAGACTGTTCTGTAATACGCCACAGTAAAACGTGCCAGCAAGTTAGCAAAAATGTATGATTTGTAGCTAACGAATCGCTTTTAATCGTCAATTTCAAAGATTGAGGTTGAAATTATGGCTTGAATTCAGGCCGATTTTCTAAAGGAAGATTTAAGTTCAAAATCCTATCAATATCCAGTTGGCGCCAGTATTCTCTGCCAATTTCTGTCTGTTCTCCTTCTAATAATTCATTCTGCCATTGGGCGATATCTGCATATTGCAGCAGTTCGTCATCTAGTTCTTCACCGCGCCAGCTAGCTGCGTAGCAACGGCTAATTTCGCCCATAATATTTTTCAGCGCTGCCCTATCTGCAAGCATCGCAGGCAAGCCAATAATTAGCACAAACTTCTCAGGTGATAAAGTTATCAACAATACCTGGAAAAGTGGCCCCTCCTCAAAGTTGAAAGGCATCTGGCTAACTTGAGCAAAAATTTCCTCAATTTTAGCTTTTTGTAGCTTTGGATTAACATCGCTAAAATTATGTTCGGAAAGCCACGCTAGCTGGCCATTAGTTATTACCTGAACTGGAATGTCCATCCCAGGTAGACACTGAAAGGTAGTGCGAAGAATTTCTTGCCGATTAACGACATTCTCTAAGGCTGTTTTGAGAATAGCTTTATTGAGATTTCCTTCGATCTCGATAGCGCACTGTACGCGATAAGGCTGCTTTTTTTCATCTCGCTGCAACAGCCACAGATCTTTTTGTTGCGGAGCAAGTCGAATCCCTTCAATAGTAGCTTTCTGCATGTTTTTGTCCTATGTTTTTTTGGTTTACAAGTTGGTAATTGGTAATCGTTACTCCTTTCCTACCCGAAGAATTACTTCTATTGAACCGCGAAGACGCAAAGGACGCGAAGGAAGAAGAAGCAAGAAGAAGGAAGAAGAAGGAAGAAGAAGAAGGAAGAAGTAGATAATCTTATAGCGGGAAGGCGGTAACCATTAGCGATTAGCCATTAGCCGCACCTTCTAGATAACTACTAGATACAAAATCCGGATGAACAACCCCTCTTATTCTTATAGACCGCGCAGGCGGTCTTTGTTTGTATAGCCGCGAATGCGAGTCGTTCGGCTTCCCAAAAGGTTCTGCCATTCCTACTACAACTTTTCGCGTTCCTACAAATGACTCGCGTCCGTGAGCAATTGACATGTTATCGAGCAGCAATACATCTCCCAATTGCCAAGGGAAAGTTATTTTTTCTTGTTGATAAGCTGCGCGAAGTTCGTCTAAAACTGAGGATTCAATCGGAGAGCCATCACCATAATAAGTGTTGTTGGGCAGATCTTCTTCTTTGAATTCTGCTAACAATGCCGATTTCATGGGTTCTTCTAGCGTTGAAATATGAAAAAAAGTAGCGTGATTGAACCAAATCATTTCCCCGGTTTTAGGGTGTTTGGCAACAGCTTGGCGAATTTGACGAGTTTTCAAGCGATCGCTGTCTTTCCACTCAAAATCAATGCGATTGCGGCGACAATATTCTTCTACCACATTTTTATCTTCTGTTTGAAATACTGTTTGCCAGGTTAGTCCAAATCCCTCGTTGTAGTTTCGCACGTACAGAACTTTTTTTTCGATGAAACGCTCTCTAATTTTGGGGTCAATGCGTTGAAAAATATTTCGACAGTCAGCGATTGGCGTTTCCCCTCCTTGCGACGCTGCTGTTAGACAGCCAAAATAGATTTTTAAAGGCCAAGTTAGCCAGTATGTGCCCTCATTGTGTAAAAAGATTCTTTGTACGGCAGGGTAATCCGTAGAGGTATAAATTTTGTTGCTAATTTCGTGGCGCGGCGATGAGCGATCGCGGTATTCCAGCAACTCCCCTGTAGAAGTGACTTTGATAAACTCGTTGAACAGATCTGTCGCATTCATGTGGAAATCGCGGAGAAGTAAGGATCTGTGTTGTAACAAAAGTGTCTCAATCGTCTCTGTATTGTTCGGCGCCCACTTTAAAAGATTTAACCCCTCTACAACAGGTTTAATGACGACAGGGATATTTTTTCCTGGAAGTAAAGGCTGAACATCAATCAATTTTTATTGGGAAACTTTAACTGTTTTCCGCTTAATTTTTCCCAAGTCTCCAAGGCTTTGTTTTTGGGTGATATTGTTCATAGCTTTTGAGATTTGCGTTTCAGGTTAGTTAATTTATGGCGCACGGTATTTTGATACTCTTGCTCTTTAATCAACTGTTGTTGCCTGTTTGATTCGTGGAAATTTTCTACAATCTGGTTGAGGGTAATATCGGGTTCTGCAACAACCGATTGCAAAAGCATTTCAAACCGTTCTGCCATAGATAAAATCGTCGAGGCTGCAAACAAATCTGTTTTGTACTCAAAGCAACCGCTGATGCCTTCGGGCTTTTCGGAAAGCAGCAGCGCCAAATCAAACGGAACAGTCGTTTTTTTAACCTCGAACAAGTTAAGAGTTAAATCGGGTAGAGAAACATCCACCGTCGAACTATTTTGCAAAGTGAACCACACTTGAAACAGCGGGTTACTGTCTAAGTCTCGCTCTATTTGCAATTCTCCTACCAACTTCTCGAAAGGTAAATCTTGGTGTGCATAAGCTCCTAACGTCACTTGACGCACCCGACTGAGTAACTCTCGAAAACTGGGGTTGCCGGAAAGGTCAGTTCGCAGAACTAAAGTATTGATAAAAAATCCAATTAGTCCTTCAATTTCACGTCGATTTCGGTTGGCAATCGGCGAACCCACAAGAATGTCATCCTGCTGGGTATAGCAGTAAAGCAGCGCATTAAAAGCCGCTAGCAAACTCATGAAAAGGGTAACGCCCTGGCGCTGGCTTAATGACTTCAGCGCCTCGCTCAATTCTTTGGGCAACACCAACGGCAGCATTTTCCCCTCAGAAGTTGCCTGCCAAGGTCGAGGTTTGTCGGCGGGTAACTTGAGTACGGTCAAAGCGCCGCTTAGCTGTTGCTTCCAATAAGTTTGCTCAGTTGCAAGTACCTCACCTTGCATCCATTGCCGCTGCCAAACCGCAAAGTCTGCGTACTGGATGGGCAGTTCCGACAGCGGTGAAGGCAAACCTTTGCAAAAAGCTTGATAAAGCGCTGCCAGTTCGCGGATGAGTATTCCCGCTGACCAGAGGTCGGAGACGATATGGTGCATCGTCAACAGCAGTACGTATTCTGTCTCGTCAAGTTGCAGCAGAATGACTCGTAACAATGGCCCTCGTGCTAGGTCGAAGGGTTGTTCAGCTTCCTTAACAGCCAGGTTTTGTGCTTTTTGTTCTCGTTGCACAGACGGCAACTCGCGCAGGTCAATGACGGGGAGGGTGAAAGTTGCAGGGGGAGCAATTTTTTGCATCGGCTGTCCGTCTACTTCAACAAAGTGCGTTCGTAAGGCTTCGTGACGCCTAACAACTTCGTTGAGGCTGCGTTCGAGTGCGGTCAAATTGAGCGACCCGGTTAACCTAACTGCACTGGGAATATTGTAGGTAAGGTCGCCCGGATTTAAGCGATCGAGAAACCAAAGCCGCTGTTGGGCAAAGGAGAGAGGCAGGTTTTCATCCCGCGCTACAGGCACTATGGGTGGAGCTATTAATCCCAATCCAGCCTTCATTTTCGCTTCAATTTTAGAGGCTAGTTTGGCAATTGTTGGCGACTCAAATAAATAAGAGAGCGGGATTTCTACTTTAAAGGCTTCCCGTAAGCGGGAAATGACTTGAGTTGCTAGCAGCGAGTGTCCCCCCAACTCGAAGAAGTTGTCGTCGATACCAACTTGATTTAGACCAAGTATTTGAGTCCAAATTCCTGCCACTACTTCTTCAACTGGTGTACGCAAAGTTGGATAAACTTGTTTGGAAGTAGAGCGCTCGCTTATCTTCAGCGGTCTGACTTTTGGGATTTGGTCTGCCGGTATTTTATCTAAAAGCTTTCCTAGTTCTAAATGGCACTTGCTTAAGCGAGGCAGAGCCTCTAGGAAGCGAGGCAGAGCCTCTAGGAAGCGAGGCAGAGCCTCTAGGAAGCGAGGCAGAGCCTCTAGGAAGCGAGGCAGAGCCTCTAGGAAGCGAGGCAGAGCCTCTAGGATCTCGTTCCCAGGCTCAGCCTGGGAACGAGGAATTCTAGGATCTCGTTCCCAGGCTCAGCCTGGGAACGAGGAATTCCCAGGCTCAGCCTGGGAACGAGGAATTCCCAGGCTCAGCCTGGGAACGAGGCAAACTAAAAAATGCTCCAAAATCAGCTTGATGTCAGCACTCTCAAAGCGGCGGCGGTCGTAGACAAATTTCAATTGCAGCGTTGAGTCAGCAGTTACCAGTAGGGTAAGGGCATATTTAGTTTGTGCGCCAATAGAGCGAGAATTACTGATATTGATGCTGAAATCTTCCGCTTGGAGTATTGCTAAATCGACCGGATAATTCTCGAACACTAAAATGCTTTCAAAAAGTGGTAAAAAACCAGGCACTCCGCTCCATTCGTGAATTTGCCCTCCGTGGCTGTGTTCGTATTGCCGAAGCGCAAAGTTATCAGTTTGAATATCTTGCAACCAGAACACCAGCTTTGTTTGACTATCGATTTTAATTCTTAGAGGTAAGGTATTAATAAATAGCCCTACCATCGATTCAATACCGGGTAAATCTGGCGGACGCCCGGAAACAGTAATCCCAAAAACTACATCTTTTTCACCGCTATAGCGGCTCAGAAGCAGCGCCCAGATTCCTTGAATGATGGTGTTCAAAGTTAGGCGGTTAGCTTTGGCTAAAAACTTTAAATCTGCTGTAACTTGTGCTGGTAAAAACCTACTTTCTTCGCCATAGCGCTCTTTCTCATTCCCAGGCTGAGCCTGGGAATGAGGATTCCCAGGCTGAGCCTGGGAATGAGGAGTAGGAGGCAGAGCCTCCGAACGAGGAGTAGGAAGCTCAGCCTGCTGATTTATTTTACCCAGGGGGGTTGGTTTGACGAAACCCTGTAGCCTTGTTTGCCAAAATGTTTCTATTTGAGATAAATCCTGTTTTTTCAGCCATGGGATGTACTTACTATAGGAACAAACAGGCTCTAGCTGTAGAACGCGATTTTTACTAAAAGCTTGGTAAAAAGAAAGGAACTCTTTAATTACTAAAGCGCCGCACCAACCGTCCATTAGGATATGATGATGAGTCCAAACAAATTGATAGGTATCTAAAGCTAGATGAAAAAGTGCCAGACGCATCAGGGGTGGCTGGGATAGATTAAAATTGCGAGTGCGATCGCTCCTCAAATAAGCTGCTAATTGCTCCTGTTGTTCAAGCAATTGATATCCGCGCCAATCTTGCTGCTCAAAAGGCACTTCCACTCGCCGCAGCACCACTTGCAGCGGCTGCTGTTGCTCTTTCCAAACAAAACCTGTTCTCAAAATAGAATGCCTTTCCACAATCCGTTCCCAGCCCTGCTTAAACGCCAAAATATTAAGATTTCCGCGTAAAGTGCAGGTAAACTGCTCGACGTGCATTCCTGACTCTAAACCGTATAAAGTCTCGAACAGCATCCCTTGTTGCGGCGCAGAAAGCGGATAAATAGCTTCAATGTTTTTGTTGTTCATCAGATACTCCCGTTAACTAGCGCCTATTTCTGCAAGCACATTTTCAAGCTCTTCTTGATTAAGATCCACATCGGGAAAGTCTGAAGGAGTGTAACCACCCGCATCGGGTGATTGACAGTAAGCAATCAATTCTTGCAACACTTCCAAATAGTTTTGAGCTAAATACTCAACTGTGGCTTTTTGGTAAATATTTTTGCTGTAAGTCCACGACAGCGATAGCTGTCCCCCATTCACCAATCCGTCAATCTCAAATAAATGAATCCGCGTACCTTCCAAACTGCGGCTATTACCAGTAGATTCCCTCGCAAAGCTAAATAAAGAAGACTCAGAAAGTGTCTGGTCAAACTGACCTAAATAGTTGAAAATAACTTCAGCTTGGGGCAAATTTTTCATTGATTCAGCAATTTTATCATCGCCGAGATAGCGCAAAATTCCATAACCAATTCCCCTATTTGGAACCCCGCGCAGTTGTTCTTTAACTGCTTTCAAAGTTTCCCCCGGAGTGGAATCTTGTTTTAAAATTATGGGAAACACACTTGTAAACCAACCTACGGTGCGCGATAAGTCTAGATTGTCAAAAATTTGTTCTCGTCCGTGACTTTCCAGGTCTACTAATAGAGAGCGATCGCCCGTCCATTTAGCAAAAGCCATAACCAGCGCTGCAAGTAACACATCATTAATCTGGGTGTTATAAGCTTTGGGAACTTCTTGTAGTAAGGCTTGGGTTTGTTCTGCGTTGAGTGCGATCGCTACTCGATCCGCAGAAGCAACGGTATTATCGCCTTCTGGATAGTCCACAGGTAAACGAGAAACTAAACTGCGAGACTCGGCTAGCCAATAGTTTTGCTCTTGTTGTAAACTGGCTGAGCGTGCATACTCTTGAAGACAATTAGACCACTGCTGGAAGGAAGTTGTTTTGGGTGGTAAATCGATCGCCTCACCCCGACTCAAATCCTCTAATAAAATTCGCCAAGAAACCCCATCAATTGCTAAGTGGTGAATGACGAACAGCAGGCGACCCGGTTTGTCAACACCAAAGTCGAAATAAGCAACTCGCATTAATGGTCCAACTGACAAGTTAAGACTCGACTGCAATTGATTAATAGCTGCTTCTAAGGCTGCTATTTGTTCTACCTCTGGTAGTGCGGAAAAATCCAACCGCGTCAATGGCACTTCTGCATCAGGACTGGCGATCTCCTGCTTCCAACCAAACTCAGTTTGCTTGCACAAAGCGCAGGCGAAGCGCATCGTGGTGTAATACCAACTGCTGTATTGCTTGCTGTAACAAAACCAAGTCGCAATTTTGCTCGACTTGCAACAGCACAGCTTGGTTAAAATGATGCGGTTGTGGCAGATTTTGCTGGAAAAACCAGTGCTGAATCGGCGTTAGATGTACCTCTCCCGTCACCAGACCTTGTTGTGCTTCTGTAATCTGCATTGTGCTTGCTACGGCTGCCAATTCAGCAATAGTTTGATGCTCGAATAGTTGCTTGGGAGTTAGCCGCAAACCAGCTTTATTGGCTCTAGCGATCGCTTGAATGCTGAGAATCGAATCTCCACCCAATTCAAAGAAATTATCGTGAATTCCTACCTGTTCAATGCGAAGAACTTCAGCCCATATTTTCGCCAACACCCCCTCGATGGTTGTGGTAGGTTGGACAAATTTTGTTTCCGGTTCAGGCGGCGTCAAATTCAAATGCAACAGAGCGATCCTATCCACCTTACCGTTGGGTAACAGCGGTAAGCTCTCCAGCATTACAAAAGCCGACGGCATCATGTAATTAGGCAGTTTTTTTGTTAAGAAATCTCGCAGTTCAACCGTTGTGGGTGCTGTTTCTTTGGAATATAACCTACCAAACGTTTATGGTTCGGTTTTTCGCTTTCTTCTTGGGCTAAAACAACCGCATCTCGAACCCCAGGAGGTTGTTTTAAAATTGTTTCAATCTCTCCTAATTCAATGCGAAAGCCACGAATTTTTACTTGCGAGTCGATGCGTCCGATAAACTGGATATTCCCATCGGGAAGATAGCGAGCCAAATCCCCGGTTTTGTACAAGCGACTTGGTTTTAGGGATTGGGAATTTGATCTCTCAAAGGGGTTTAATATAAACTTTTCAGCTGTCAGATCCGGACGATTGAGATAGCCTCTAGCTAAACTATCGCCGCCGATATAAATTTCACCATTCACGCCGATGGGAACTGGTTGCAAATGAGAGTCTAGGATATAAATTTGCGTGTTAGCAATAGGACGACCAATAGGCACGCAGGAAAGTTGTCGATCCGAGGTAGTTAATTCATAAAGCGTGACACCGATTGTTGCTTCGGTTGGGCCGTAAGCATTAATCCAGCGAACGCGATTTCCTACCAGTTTTTCCCAAATCACCAGTTGTTCTAATTGTACCGCTTCGGTTCCTACAATTGCTAAACGAAGTGTGAGAGGTAATTCGGTTTTTGAATCGACAAGATAAGATACCCACTCGTGCCAATAGGTAGTTGGTAAATTGACAACGGTAACTTTTTCTGGCGCCAAAAATTGCCCTAAGTTGGTAAAATCTAGAATTGCTTCTGGTCGGATAACAACCGTCGCGCCGCTTAACCAGGAGGGGAAAATTTCTTCCGCCGAAACATCGAAGCTAATAGAACCGAATTGGAGAATGCGATCGCTAATTTGAAGTTGATACGCTTTGGCAACAGCAATAGTATGGTTTGTTAAGCCTTGGTGGGTGATTTCAACGCCTTTGGGCGTCCCTGTAGAGCCAGAAGTATAGATAACATAAGCTAGGTTTTCCGCAGTTACATTGGTATGAAGATTCTCCCCGCTGTGCTGAAAAATTTCTGACCAATCTGTATCCAAACACGCGATTGTCACTCCCGATTGAGGCAGTTTTTCTATTAAGTGCTGTTGAGTCAGCAGTATACCTATCCGAGCATCCTCTAAGATAAAGGCTAACCTTTCTGAAGGGTAGGAAGAATCTAAGGGTAAGTAAGCCCCACCAGCTTTTAGGATGCCAAGAATTCCTACCATCATTTCTAGCGATCGCTCTACACATATCCCCACCAGTTGTTCTGGTTTCAATCCCAACGAACGAAGATAGTGCGCCAATTGATTTGCTTTAACATTTAACTGGCGATAAGTCAATATTTGGGCATCAAAGATTGCAGCAACAGCGTCGGGTGTTTGCTCTACCTGGGCTTCAAATAACTGATGAAGCAGTCTTTGGGATAATCTGCAAAAGTGTCATTCCAATCTATCAGCAATTGCTGTCGTTCTGACAAAGTTAAAATTGGTAAATCTGATAAACACCGATCCGGATTAGCAACAATACCTTCCAGCAAGGTTTCAAAATGTTTTAGCATTCGGGCAATCGTGGCGGCTTCAAACAAATCGGTGCTGTATTCTAGCTCTGCGAGCGGCTCCCTGTGAATTCTCCACGATTGTTAAGCTTAAATCGAACTGCGACCTGTTACTTTCAACGTTTAAACTATCGATAGTCAGTCCTTCTAACTTAATCTCTGGCATGGGGGCATTCTGAAGCGCGAACATCACCTGAAACAGTGGATTTCGACTCAAATCACGTTCCGGCTGTAATTCCTCTACTAGCTTCTCAAAGGGTAAATCTTGATGACTATAAGCTGCTAATGCAACTTCCCGCACTCGACCGATCAGTTCCCGAAAACTGGGATTACCCGCAAGAGCGGTACGCAACACCAAAGTGTTTACAAATACCCCGATCGATCCCTCAATTTCAACTCGGTTGCGGTTAGCAATTGGCGAACCGACGCAGATATCTTCTTGATTAGTATATCTGTATAACAATGTTTGAAACGCTGCTAGTAGGGTTACGAACAAGGTAGCGTTTTCCTGCTGGCTGAGTTTTTTCAGCGCTGCGGTTAAAGCTTTGGGTAATAATAAAGATTGCCGCGCTCCTTGAAAGCTTTGAACAGGGGGTCGAGGTCGGTCTGTGGGAAGTTGGAGAACGGGTAAATTGCCGCTTAATTGTTGTTTCCAATAAGCGATTTGAGAAGCGATCGCTTCCTTTTGCGATCGCTGCCAAACAGCAAAGTCTACATACTGAATCGTCAATTCGGCAAGCGGTGAAGATTT
Source organism: Microseira wollei NIES-4236 (assembly GCF_020521235.1). Classification (GTDB taxonomy): domain Bacteria; phylum Cyanobacteriota; class Cyanobacteriia; order Cyanobacteriales; family Aerosakkonemataceae; genus Microseira; species Microseira wollei. Next base: position 20,592 of record NZ_BLAY01000158.1, read on the forward strand.
TCCAGCGCCATAAGCTTTATAAAGCGCTACCATCTCGCGGATCAATACCCCCATTGACCAACCATCCGAAATGATATGGTGCATTACGAGCAGCATTACGTATTCTGATTCGCCCACATGCAGTAAGCTAACCCGCAGCAACGGCAACTGGGTTAAATCAAACGGTTGGTTGGCTGACTGGGCGATTAATTGCTGTAGGGTTTGTTGCTGCTCAATTGGGGGAAGTTGTCGCAAATCTTGCACGTTCAAAGTCAATTTTAAGTTTGGCTCAATCACCTGAACGGGTTGTCCATCTACTGTCCGAAAGCTAGTCCTTAAAATTTCATGCCGCCTAATAACCTCGTTGAGGCTTTGTTCAAGTGCCGCCAGATTGAGACTGCCTTTTAGTAGCAAAGCACTGGAAATGTTATAGAAAGGTTTGCCCGGTTCTAACTGGTCGAGAAACCACAACCTAGCTTGTGCAAAAGATAAGGGAAAACAGTTAACGTCTCGATTTTGGGGTGTAATTGGCGAGGTGCCATTTGGTACGCTGCGCGTTTTCTGATAAAGCTGTTGTACAAGCATCTGGCGTTTTTCGGGAGAAAGTGCGGCGATGCGTTCGTTATTGTTGCTCATTGATTTACTTGGTGAATTTCTTGTTCGGATACCTGCTCTAGTTCTGCTAACATCTGAGTCAGCATTTCATCATCAGCTTGATCGATCAGGTTTTTTGCGATCGCTACAGCTAACTCGGCTACAGTAGGAGATTCAAACAGTTCGGGTAAGGGTAACTCAACATTGAATGCAGCGCGTAGCCGAGAAATCGCTTGGGTGGCTAGTAGCGAATGTCCTCCCAAATCAAAAAAGTTGTCGTGGATGCCTACTTGCTCGATATTAAGAACTTCAGCCCAGATTTTGGCTATTTCTTCTTCCACTGCTGTGCGGGGAGGGGCAAATAGTTTTTCTAACTCAGGTCTACTTGTCTCAGGTGCCGGAAGACTTCGCCTATCCACTTTACCATTAGGCGTTAAAGGTAAAGCTTCCAGCATCACAAACGCATTTGGCACCATATAATCGGGCAGCAATTCTTCTAAGTAACGGCGCAATTCCCCCGCTTTTAAATTCACCGATTTAGAGACAATATACGCCACTAAACGCTTATTACCCGGCTCATCCTCTCTCAGTACAACCACGCTCTCACCCACCCCTGGATGAGTATTAATTTTCGCCTCAATTTCTAATAATTCAATCCTCCTTCCCCGCAATTTTACCTGAAAATCTCTCCGCCCCAAATACTCGATTCTGCCATCAGGAAGATAACGCGCCAAATCTCCAGTTTTGTATACTCGACTATCACCGACTTCAAACGGATGGGAAATAAAACGCTCAGCCGTTAAATCAGGCCGATTGAGATATCCTTTTGCTACGCCTGCACCACCAATGTAAAGTTCTCCTATTACTCCCACTGGCACTGGTTTTAAATCTGGGTCGAGGATATAAATTTGCGTATTGGCTATTGGACGACCAATCGAAATTACACTATCCGACGGTGAAACTCGATCGATAACTGACCAAATTGTTGTTTCTGTTGGGCCGTATAAATTCCACACTTGCTCGCCCCTCAAGAGCAATTCATTAGCGAGTTTTGTATCAAGTGCTTCCCCACCACAAAGTATTTTTAACCCCGGACTATTTTGCCATCCGGCTGCTAATAGTAATCGCCATGTAGCGGGTGTGGCTTGCATTACTGTCACGCCCAATTCTTGCAGTTGCTTTAATAACTCAGTACCATCGGTAGCAACTTGGCGGCTGGCGATCGCTAAACGCGCTCCTACTATCAACGGTAGGAATATTTCCAACGCGGCAATATCAAAGGATAAAGTAGTTACGCCAAGCAAAATATCTTTTTCGCTCAATCCTGGCGATTGGCGCATCGCAGTTAAAAAGTTAACTAATGCGCTCTGGGGTATTTGCACGCCCTTGGGTGTTCCCGTCGAACCAGAGGTATAAATTATATATGCTAAGTTGTCTGGGGAAACGGTAATGTTGGGATTGTGGGCGTCGTTCTGGTTAATTTGTTCGGAGTCGGTATCCAAACAGACAGCGATCGCATGATGTGAAGGTAATGCTGGGATTAATTGCGATTGCGTTACTAGAACGGATATTTGGGCATCTTCTAGCATGAAAGCGTTGCGCGATCTTGGGTAGGCTGGATCTAGGGGAACATAGGCGAAACCTGCTTTGAGAATGCCTAACAATCCTACTACCATGTCAAGCGATCGCTCTACACAAATGCAGACCAAACTATTAGGCTTGACTCGTAATTTAAGCAGATGATGTGCTAAAAGATTAGCTTTTTCATTAAGTTGGCTATAAGTGAGTTGTTGGTCTTCAAACACCACCGCCACAGAATCGGGAGTGCGTTCCACCTGCGCCTCAAATAGCTGATGCATGCATAAATGCGGGTAATCTATTTTGGTCTTATTCCAATCAACTAATACCTGTTGTCGCTCAGATTCTGTTAATAGGGGCAATTGCGACAGACGCCGATCGGGATCGGTCATCATGCCTTCTAGCAAAGTCTGGAAATGACCCAGCATTCTGGTAATCGTAGCGCTATCAAAGCGGGTGCGATCGCATAAAATTTGTAGCGACACTTGCGAACCTACTTCGACTATCAGCGTCAAAGGATAATTTGTTTGTTCAACAACTGCAATCTCCTGCACTCCCAGAATTTCTCTGTATTGGGGTAAAGAAGAATCTACCGGATAGTTCTCAAAAATGACGAGAGTCTCGAACAAAGGCACGCCTCGCGGTACGTCACTCCACCCCTGAACTTCCACTAAAGGACTATATTCATATTGTCGTGCCTCAGATTGTTGAGCCTGAATTTCGCGCAGCCAAGGTATTAAAAATTCATCGCGATCGACTTGTACGCGCACGGGTAGAGTGTTGATAAACAATCCTACCATAGATTCGGTTTCTGCCAGTTCCGCCGGACGACCAGAAACAGTGGCTCCAAAAACAACATCTGATTCCCCACTATAACGACTTAAAAGCAGCGCCCACGTCCCTTGAATTAGGGTATTCAGCGTTAGTTGATGCTTTCGAGCCAAGGAATAAAGTGCTGATGTTGTTGCTTCCGATAGCTGGATTTGCTGCTTACCGTTACCCTTTGCTTCGTCTACATTAGAATTCGACCATATCTCTTGTGGGATAGGCGTCTCGCCTGTCAAAGAGTTTGTTTTTTGGACCATTCTATTAGACTTCTCCAACAACTCTTGTGGGATAGGCGTCTCGCCTGTCAAAGAGTTTGTTTTTTGGACCATTCTA
>NZ_BLAY01000159.1 GCF_020521235.1 Microseira wollei NIES-4236
GAATACCAACATCGCTACGTCGCTATATCTGACGTAAAACATTCTACCATAGATCCTGTCCGCAATTCATCTCACCGCCAAAGGTCGTACCGTTATGGCGGGAGCCTTCTTGCGGTTGAAGGTAAATCTTGTGGGGTGGACATCTTGTCCGCCTAGCGATGTCAGCGCCGAGACAAAATCGATCGAGGGAGCGATCGCCTCTCGATACGGTTCTACTGGGAAGATTGAGTCCCTGCTGGGCGAGATTGATGACGTTGCTGCATCTGCTGACGCTGCTCTGGAGTCAGGATGGCATCCATTTGTTCTCTGGAGTTACGACGCACTTGTTCTATTCTTGCTTTTTGCTCGTCGCTGAGATTGAGCGATTCAAATACCCAAATGGAGCCAGGATTGTTGCAAAAAGCGATCGCCCCAGAGCCTGCCTCGACACCGCAACAGCCAACTCGCTTACCGCCAGAACTGGCAGGATTGACCGCCAGAGAACGGGAAGTCTTGGCTCTAATCGTATCAGGAGCGAGTAACCACTAGATTGCCGCAGCGCTCTGCATTTCTGAAAGGACGGTGAAAAACCATATCACCAGCATACTGAGTCAATTGCATTTGCGCGATCGCACTCAAGCTGCCATGTTTGCCAGTGCTTACCTACCTTTGTTACGCCAATAAGAGGAAAATTGAGCCTTTCGTAATTGTTATGCTGATGTTCGCCGTCGTTTAGAGTCTGGCTAAGATAGTTGATTCAAGCGAACTTTGTTGATTTTAATCTTATGACTAATTACCAAAAAGTTACAGTTCTTATTTTTCGGATTATTGCTTTTTTCATCATTGTTCATTCTGCGATTACGTTCTGTGTAGCATCTCTTTCATTCCCATTTTTGATATTTCCGGATTTTCTAGTTTTTCTGCTGCCTCTGCTTTTAGGAATTTTGCTTTATTACACACCACCTCGAATCGATCGATTGCTAACACGCGATTTTGGGTATCAATCCATTCAACAAGAAGAACAAAGCCTTCATATTTAGAGATTTTCAAGTCATTCAACCAAATTTTTTCACCTACATTTCGGCTGTATAACGTCGATATCTCGCTTAATATTTAGGCGTTAATTCATGATTTTATCTGAAAAATATCGACATAAAAATCCAAAAATAAGGAGAGGAATGGTCGAAAATATCTGAGCATTATCTGAATGCCAATATTCAAATGTTTGATAATTGTGAGGGGCTAAAACAGCCAGAATAGCCGTTTGAATTCCAGGCACCAACAACACAATTAATATAGCCATTATTGAGACTAATATTTTTGGTATTTTAGTTGTGGGAAAAATTACTAAAAACAGAATTGCCAGTTGCACCATCCACACGATCGCCCCCACCTACCTCGACTCCACCTCAGCCGACTTCCTTACCCCCAGAAGGGGAAGTCTTGGCTCTAATAGTATCAGGAGCGAGTAACCGCGAAATTGCCGCAGCGCTGTAAATTTGTGAAAGGACGGTGAAAAACCATATCACCAGCATACTGAGTCAATGGCATTTGCGCGATCGCACTCAAGCTGCCATGTTTGCCAGCGCTTACCTGGATGTGTTGCAGCGCTTGGGCGCTAGGATTTAGTTCTGATAACGAGCGGATCTGGCGAATGAAGCTACCACGAGTAGTTCTGGTTTTGATCGATGAATCTTCCTCCCCAGTCGCCAACTCAGCAGCGACGGTTGTAGCGACTTTGCTGGGGATAGAAAGAATGCGGCTGCAACAGCCTATAGGCAAGGCAAAAGTCAAATTCCCCAAACAGTCGGTGCTAGTGCTGTCCTCCGAACAGATTAGCAGACTGGCAGAACTGCGCCTGCATGGTTTTGACGGTGCAGTTTTAGTTCTGGCATCAGAGTCGTTTGATGCTTTAGGAGCAAAACACCCAATTCTGCTTTGGGGACAAGGTTCCCACGATGCTTGCTCCTACCCCTGGAAACTACCCGAGCTGTTAGAAAAAGTCGCGGAATTAGTTCCTATGGAACCAGAAAATTTAAAAATGCTACAAAAAGAACTAAAGGCAGCCAATCAATGGTTTCAGCGTCGGGTCATCCCTTGTTTGAGAAAATTGGCAAAAAAGCAGGAAAATGGTGCAGTGGATGCCAAAGCGTTACGGTCCCTGGCAACAATTATCGAACAGCTACGCGCTGATACCCCTGTTGCTTGTCACGCCGTTGTCGAAGTGGGAGGTTATAGCGCTCAAATCCAACAGCATTTTCAAATATTACTCGAGCAGATGGGTCAGCCAGATAACTACGATGACACCCAAATTGTGTTGCTTCGCGAAGTTTTTACGAAATGGCGCGACTTGGTAATGAAGGCAGGAGAAGGACTGGGAGCGTTTTCTTGAGGCGACTATATGGGTGAGCTGAGTATTTTAATACTGGATGATGATGAAAAGTGGCTGGCGCTGCACGAACGTCGGTTAAGGCAAGCTGGGTTTAAATGTCGCGCGACTCAATTAGCTAAAGAAGCGATTGAAATTGCCAAAACCGATCCCAGGGTTAAGTTTGCTCTGTTAGATGAAATTTTGTTTGTGCCGCCGGTTCCGGTGGAGGGAAAAACCGGGGAACTCCAGCGATGGCAGGGGTCTGGCGTCGTGCGAGAAATTGCGAATCATCGGTCAGATGTGCAAATTATTATGGTGACCTCTGCGCCTCAACTGCGGAGTCAAGGAGACAGCCAACTCTTCAGCAAGGAAACGGCTAAATTAAGGCGACAACGCGGCGTGATCGATATTATCCACAAACAAGCTATCGATCAAGATCCAGATGGGGAGTACGGTTGGCTGGTGGAGTTAATTACCAGACCGCTATCTGCTATAAAAATTGAGATCGTTAAACCCCGGCTGTTAATTGGACTGGGGGTGAACCCAGAGGTGCTAAATGGTTCCAAGTACAAGCGCCTGCGTCAGTGCCTGAAGGAGACAGGAACTTCTGAATATGAACTGGATAGGACGGTGCCGCGGTTTTTGGGGAAACTTCAACCCACAGAAAAAGCCGTGTTTATTGAAATGCCAGGTTCTAAAAAACTTGACCGCACTTCCAGTATTAAGCCTGATTCGCAATCATTCCAAATTTTGGAGTTTTTAGCGCAACGCGCTGAGCAGGGAGCTGAAGTGGAGATTTGTGAAAAAGATTATCACTATTCGGCGCGCAAATCTGGTACGGGAGTGGATACCAGTACGGAGTTGGATCGCCGGGTTGTAGAGGATTTTGTCTTTGGATGTGATTCACAAGGCAGAAAAGTCTTAAAATTAGGCGTCCAGATTGAGGGGCGATCCCAAACCAGTTCCCGCTTAAAAGTCGCGATTCACCGCCTGAGTCAACAACTGGTTAAACTCAATGTCGGAACCCCCGGTCAACTATTTTCTTCAGAGCAGGGTTGCTACCGTCCAACGTTTGATATGGGTATTGTCCTCTACGCGATAGAAGCTGGGAAACTGCAAAAGAAACGCGCATAATATCGTCTCCGGTTCCAGCAGGGGAGCAGGCGAGTAGGTGTGCAGAGGGGCCCAGGGGAATTTGAATCTATATTACCGTCTGCTCTCCATCTCCCCATCTCCCCATCTCCCCATCTCCCCATCTCCCCATCTCTCCATCTCCCCATCTCCCCATCTCCCCATCTCTCCATCTCCCCATCTCTCCATCTCCCCATCTCTCCATCTCCCCATCTCCCCTGCTACGGGTGCCATCAGTCATCGGGTTACAGACGTAGTTTTAGCTACGAGTTACTCTCCCTCTAGGTATAAATTTGGCTGTAATAGAGCCAGCGCAAGGGATTTGGGCTAATAGAGGTGCAGTAACTTTCGTAACTCAGTTTCAAGTTCCAGGAGAGGCGAATGGGGTGGAAAACAGCTTGGGTGCAAGGTTTTTGCTGGGGTTGGGAATTTATTAGTAATTTTTGAAACGCTTGTAATACAGAGGGTGCTGTTGGAACAGGAGTTGGAGCAGGCGAGCGGCTTCACTCCCATGATATTAAGCCTAAAAGGCTAAACTCTGAAGGAACCGCGATCGCTCGTTCCAAGTTGCCGTCTCGAAGAGATTGGCACGCTTGGCTTGAGCAATATCAAATTCGGTGCGTCCCCCGATCGCAATTAATCAAATAACCGATTTGGTAAAAGCAGGTTTTTCCGGCTTGGGGTTTACATTAGCTCGACTGCCAAGTTCAATTCACAAGAGCAATTATGCCTTGGCTTTTGATGCTCGCTGTTTTCGACGAAATCATTTCCCTGTAGCCGCATTTTGCTGCGGTGCATTACCCCTGCTGTGAAACTATGAACGGTAAACTCTCTAACTTTTCTTTTGAGACTGCTTATGTTGCGACTGACTCGGCTGCACCCAACAACCATTTCCCAGAGGGGGATCTAGGGTTGGAAATGAATGTCGAGACGCTGGCTGACTATATTGCGAGGGAACTCAAGGATCGCACCCAATTGGGAACCAGGGTAGAGACGGTGCATCCGGCATCGTTACAGATGGTGGCGATGCGAATTGCTGGTGAGGTAGTCAGAATTTGTCGCTCTAGCGCGCGCATCCAAAGGTCTGGTTGTGTCCGGTGTTGGCAGCTAAGCTTGGCGCGGCATCGGATTGCTAAGTGCCTGAAGTACTATTATTTGGGGTCAAAACAGGCCAGGATCGAATTGCACAGCACCTTGGGCGCGATCGCTTACCGCTACATTACACCAATGCGGTCTCAGGTGAGTTTCCCTGTCCGCTATCACCTGTTAGAGGACTTTCTGCAAAGCTTTTACATCGAGTCCCTCACCGTCTTCCGGCGCGAACACCAACTAGCTGACAATTACACGCCCCGCACCACACTCGAATTAGCCGAGTATATGGCATTTACCGAGCAATATGCTCGCCGCCGCATCACGCTGAAGCGGGGTGGCGGGCAGCAGTTGCTCGTGCTGCGCGCTCAAGGGTTTTCCCGTCGCCAACCTGCGGAAACAACCCTGGATATGGAATTGGCTGCGGAACCTCCCCGCGACGATGGGGAACCCAACCGCTGTCAAGCGATGCAACAGGTGCGCGCTTCGATGGTATCAGAGGCGATCGATCCGGCGGAGAGTTTTTTACGCGATCGTGTGATTGAGGAGTTGGTGGAATATTTAGAATCTAACGGTCAATCGGACTGCGTAGATTATTTAATCTTAAAACTGCAAGATTTTTCAGCACCAGAAATTGACGATATTTTAGGGCTAGAAGCGCGGCAGCGGGACTATCTGCAACAGCGTTTCAAGTACCACGTAGAAAAATTTGCCAAGGCGCATCAATGGCAACTGGTACATCAATGGTTGGGGGCGGATTTGGAAGATAATTTGGGGCTGAACGAAAAGCAGTGGCAAGCATTTTGCCAGCAACTGCAACCGCAGCAGCAGCAACTGTTGCAGTTCAAACGCGATCGCAAGACCGACTCTGCGATCGCCCAAGATCTGCAATGGACTATCAAACAGTTGCAACGGCAGTGGTTCCAGCTTTTAGAACTTGCTTGGCAATTCCGCAACGGTACTTTTAAACCCAAAGTATCTGCTAGTAATTAACCCAAGTTGCTAAAATTGCTAATCGCTAATTGCTAATTGCTAATGGGAATATTTTCCCAATCTACCATTAGCCAGCCATTAGCTATTAGCAGCGCCCTTACAAAACTGACTGATAAGCCTCAGCTACAAGCTGGGGTTGTTTTAGTTTTGTTGGCGTTTCCTTTATAGCGTTCAGCAATTGCATCAAAGCATCTGGAATTTGTTCGTTGGATAGATTCTCCCATTCTTGAGCGATATCCCGCTCAAATTTTTCCCATTTTTCCCGATTAATTTTTTGATTTTCTTCATCCCAAAGCGCCAAACCATCCAACCACCAGCTTGCCTCGCTGACTCGCTTTTTTTTCCGGTTCATATCTTTTCTAATTTCATCCACAATAGTTTCTGACAATTCTGACCATCCCTCGTAAATTGCCAAATAGCCTTGACACAGAATTGTTAAAGCCGAAAGTTGGCGAAATTCTGTTACTGTCCAACCTTCTATTCTCCAATTATTCTGATTTTCCGTTAAGTATTTTTCCAGTTCTGCGAAATGGTCAATTAGATATTCTGTCCCGCAATCCCAAATGATTACGTTAGGAAATTGTTCCTGATATTTTTTGGTTGCTTCTGTTGGCCTTCCTGCCCCTTGACTTATAAAAATTATTAAATTAAAATTGATATTACTTACTTTATTTATGAATTCTGGGGTATGCCGTTGACTGGCGTGAATTATCCCTATTTTTGGATTTGAAGATAGGGTGACGTGCAAATTAGAACGACTATCTAAATTGATATAAACTTTTAACTTGGGTTTTAATTCATCTTGTAAATCCGCATCTACTCGTTTGAGGTAGTAGTAAATTTCAATTTCCGAGGTCATATTGTATCTGGTTGAGTTGATCTTACCCATTTTATCTCAATTGGCTAATAGCTAATAGCTAATAGCTGGTAGATCTGGAAAATATTTCCTGGAGCAATTAGCAATTAGCAATTAGCTATTTTTCCATGATAGTTATAACGACCAATTTTTAGCCACCCGAATTACTTCATCAATTCCTTTATCCCATACTTCGCGGATAGCTGCACGCCGTTGCGCCATGTCTGACCAAGACATTAACTTACCTAATTTCATGTCGAAATAAAAGATGTTTGGAAACGCATACACTTCTCCTTTTCCCACTAAAATTTTCAGCGCATCTAAAACTCCCATTGATGCGCCAAAGTACGCTGGCGGGGATGAATACCAATAGTAAGAAGGATTTTCTACCAAAAATTTTTGCAGAAAATCTGGTTCGTAACTCGATAAAGCTGCTACCCAAATATTCCATTCTTTTTGCATTGCTTCGCGGGTAGCGGGGTGATTTATATCCGGAAAACCATCGTTCCAAGTTAAACCTTCCACATCCCGCCAAATAGTACCGTAGTGATATTCTCCGGGGAAGTAAACTGTATGCAGAATGCTCCAACCAATGTTAGCAGCAACGACCATCGGGATATTTTTTTTAGCACAAACTTTTCCCAACATTAGTCTCGCAGCAGCGTTATCGACGCCGGCGACGAGGACATCAATTCCTTCTACCAAATCCATAGCAACTGCTTCGTCGCTAAGATCTCCAGTAAAACCATTAATTTCGGCAAATTGGTTGTGGCGTTTCATTTCTCGACTCGCGGCGGTGACTTTTGCTACGCCGGCGGTGTCGTAGGTGGCGAATGCTTGTTCGACGATATTTTCGACGCCATAGGCATCGCGATCGCATATCCTAATATAACCGATTCCAGACTTAGCGAGCATCAAGGCTGAAATCGCACCAATTCCTCCAATCCCTCCCACAGCTACTTTGGCATTTCGGAGTTTTTCTTGACCTTTGCAACCCCACATGCCAAATTGCCTTTCCATCGCCTCCATGTATTCAATCATATTAATTCTCCGTTTCGGGTATGTGTATCGCTGTGATGCGAAGACAAACAAGGTTTGAATCAGATTTATCTTCTTTTATCCATCGACCTTCACTTAAATTGAACGTGCCTTCTTCTCCCACTACCTCCAATTTTGCGGCGACTTTTCGCAACAGTTTAATTTGCTCTATCGTTCCTCCTTGGTTGGGTTGATCTCTATAATCATCGCCTTTTCTATTCGCCCATATTTTAATAACTCGACCCCACCCATCGCCATTAACGGGTTCGCCTTGTTGGTCGATTTCCCAAGATTCAATTTGGATGGGTGCATCGGTTCCTTTTTGGACGACTAGACTGGCAATTTCGGTTTTCAGGTTTTTCCAAGCTGCGTCAGGATTTTCCCAAAGTCCGTAAAGGAAAATATTTTTCTCGCTGCTGGGTGTTGCGGAATCGGAAAAAATTTCAGATAAGTTAACTCTGTAATACTTTTTCCCACCTTCTATGATTTTTTTCCTAAATCTGTGAGTATCGGCGATGTTAAAATGCTGGCAAGCATCTTCAAAACATCGATCGAATTGCTTTTGCTTTTTAGGTTCCAGATCGCCGCGCAATGCTTTTTCGGTGTTAATACCGTGAGCTAACCTGCAAAATAAATATCTTACCATTGCGTGACCGCAGGCGGTTTTGAGTAAAAGACCTGCGACTTCTTTTCGATAATCTTTTGGTACTAAGGTGCGGATGAGTTCGTGGGAAATTCGATTGCTCATTCCGTCGCGGGGTTCTTGTAATTCGAGAAATCCTGGTTCGTCGCCGCTGAATAAATGTTGAGCGCAAGCTGAAGCGGAACTTGCGGTTGGTTTTAAGATTGGCAGAACTTTTTTACACCAGCTATCGGCGTGGACTTTTTCGGGGAATAGATAATTGTAGAAAGCTTTTTTTAAGATAGCTTCTAGTTGTTTTTGGTCTTGTTCTATTTCCTCAAAATACAAGTTTCCCAAGACTTGCTTTTCTGCGAGTTGCCTGAGATAACTATAATCTGGATATTCCCGTAGTTCTTCGCCTAATGCGGTGAAAATAGAGGTGCAGGTTTTTGTTTTGTTGACGAGTGCGATCGCAAACAACAATCCTCCTAACCTGGGATGGTTTCCGTGAGGATACTCTGGATCTCGTTTAAAGTCAATATCGACTAAACAAATATCAAAATGCATATCGATCATGTAATTTTTGGCATACTCTAACGAGCGGCATATCATCACCTCCAAATCGAGTTCGCTATTATAAATACATTCTAAATTAACTTCAGGATTTATACTAATTGTTCGTTTATATTTCCCCCACCCTTCATCCTTCAGTATCAGTAAGGATGGATAAAGTTCGTTCGCGAACATTTGGTCATCAAGTACAAGCACTCGAAAGCCAATTTCCCCTGGAGTTTCTATGGGGATTAATTGGGGAAGTAGTTGTTGTTTTAACGCTTTAGTTCTGCTGGTAACCATTTTAATTAACCGATTTTATTGGTGCATGAGAAAGTTAATCCCTTTTTCCCATAGGGTCAGGTTATAATCCATTATCGTTGAATAGGTATAGCCATCCGGAGCTAATTCACCTGTGGCATGTCCCCCAAGTGCTTCAAAGAAAGCTTCCAAAGATTTAAGACCGTGAATTGGGCTTTTTTGGCGGTCGTATTCATAAGTGGATGCCTTTTGCGGATGCAGATAATTGGTGATTTTGATTCGGAATAATTCTGCGCCTTCGCTATTTTCAATACTCGTTAATAAAATCTTGACTTTGCTGCCACTCATGCTATTTTTTTCGATATTTGATACTACTTCGCTGAGAGCAGACATTAAGTAAAGTTCGTTGACCCATTTGTTTTGATCCTTGCCTAATTTATGATTTAATTCTTGGTGATTTTCTTGATATACTTCGGTAATAAATCCTCGCTTCTCTTCAAGTTCTTCGATAAAAAAGTCTGAAATTGACTCAATCAAGTTATATTCCGAAAAATCTACCGATCGCAAACCATCTGTAGAATTATCAATATGTTCGAGCGGACGACGACTTACGAAACTCATCATTGCAGGAAGGGTAGCAATTTGATTCGTTAAATCGATAATTAATTCTTTCGCGTCATCGGATTCTATATGTTTTTCTACTAAAAATTTAATAATAGGCAAAGCTTGTACGGTAATATAAGTTCTAACAGTGTGGACGGTATGGCGACCGGCTTCTAGTTGAGCAATTTTGAGTCCATCGTCTAAAATGTGAGGCGAGACTGCCAGCATATTCCAGGCAAAAGTAATCGCGTCTACAACTTCAGCTAACTTTTGATGTTGTAAAACTTCAGCAGTCAATCCCACAATTAGACCGTAATCGTTTTGCGGTCTTTTGGCAAACTCTTTCCGCGTCCCAAGTAAATATACTAAAATGCTAGATTTTTTATTTCTACCTCGAAGTTGACGAATTTCTTCTGCCAAAAGACAAGGATAAACAGCAAACCACTTCCAGCTTGCTTGTATTAATAATTTTTGGTCGTTTATTAGCGAAAATTCGCTGATAAAATTATTTATATCAATATTAGTTGTCTCACCTGGTGTAACGTTAAACTCTATCCAGACATCTCCACCAAATTTCAAAGCTTCTTGCCTATCTTTTTGGCTCGGGTATCCTAAATTTTCTGGCCTTTTGAGGTAGATAATTTTGGGTGGAAAGCAGCCTACTTCACCTGGTGTTTCTATCCGTCGAATATCCCAAGGCCAAAAACCTTTTCCCATATCCGGATACCGGACTAATTCCATAAATTGCTTAAATTTTTTTTCCAGTAATTGGCGGTTATTTCCATCTAATTGAGAGTCTATAATATGATATCCAGGCGCAACTAAACGGTTCAAAATATTAACCATCATCCTTCCCTGCACCTCAAATGCCGTGGCGAAAGAAACAAAGTCTATCTCCTCCCACTTTCTCAAAGCTTGTTCCAATATATTTTTCAAACGGGTTTCATCCGCTCCGGTAAAATTAAACTCGAAGTCTCGCACTATTGATAAAAGTTTGATCGGATCTTCCATTTGCTTTCCTCCTTGGTCATTTATTGCTCAGCTACCAAGATACTCCTGATTTGAATCCCCTAGCTTTATACATCGAGTTTCTCCGCGTCTTTGCGTCTCCTAGTCCCCGCGTCTTCTTCAAGGTGCTGGTGTCCATTTTCCATCGACAATTTTCCGCACAACTATGGGAAACTGGACGTTACCATCTTTCCCCACGGAAACATTTCCGACTGCTAGGGGAATGTTAGCGATCGCAGACATTCCCTCTCGCAATTTTTCCGGTTCCGTTCCGCCTCGCTTAGCCGCCAGTAAAAGCAATTTAAGCGAATCATAGCCAAAAAACTCAAAAAACACCGGATTCGTGCCAAAGCGGCTTTTGTAGCTGTCTACAAATTGCTTTAATTCGGGAGTACCAGCGTTTAAATCGGTGGCGAATTCAGCGGTGGTATAGTAGAGGCCGTTGGCAGCTTCCCCCGCCGCTTGTAAAATTTCTGGCTGGCTAATCGTACCCATTGACAAAAATGTCGCCGTTACCCCCGCTTCGCGCAGCTGAATCGGAATGTTGGCGATACTTTTACCATAACCGACGATATAAACTGCATCGGGTGCAGCTTGTTTGATTTTCAAAGCTTGCGTCCGGAAGTCTACATCATCGGGATTGAACGCTTGTGCTTCGATTATATTTCCTCCTAGTTTGCTAAATTTTTGAGTGAAGCTGTCCCTATAACTAATTCCCGTACTATTGTTAACGTAAAGAATCGCGCCTTTGCGAAGGTTGAGCTTGCTAAAAGCATAGTCTGCCATTGTTGACGCATCGCTTTCGGCGCTGACAAAAAAGCGGAACACCCAGGGATTTTTACCTGTTATCCCGTTATCGGGGACAGAAGTTGCTAACAACACGCGCTTGTCTTGTTCGGCTAAGGGAATTAGTGCTTTTACACCTTCCTGAACGGCAATAATAGATGGGCAATTTTTGATGTTGACTAAAGACTGATATGCCGTCACGACTTTAGCAGCATCGCCACCCGTGTCTGAATACTCAAGTTGGAGGTGAAGCTGTTTAGAAGCGTCTTGCTTTGCATAATCTGCGCTGGCAATATCCATACCATTTTTAACCGATTGACCGATATAAGCCGAGTTGCCAGTAAGCGGTAAAATCACCCCGACGCAAAAATTATTGGCGGCTGTTTTTTGCTGCCGTCCAAATAAATAACGTAAACCGAACGTACTAATAAGGGTGGCGATCGCTATGGAAATCACCCATAGTTTATTCGGCCTCGTTCTTCCATAAGGCTTATAATTATACATCTTTAGTTTTGCTTCTACACCCCGGTAATTAGACTGTTTAATCCTGCGCGTTGCTAGTGTCTGGATGTCCGATAAAAAAGCTGTATAAAACAATTTCGGAAACACCATCAACGTCTAACAAGTCATGGATAGCATCATCGTAAAAACTGACGATAGGACAAGCACCCAAATTCAAAGCGGTAGCTGCTAAAACTAAATTTTGCCCCACATGACCTGCTTCTAAGTGAGCATAACGGTATGCTCGATCGCCATATTTCCACGTTAGCCGCGGAATGACTCCTGTCAATAATGCTACAACAGGTAAGCGCTGAGGGAAATGGACAAATGCGGCGCGAATTTCTGCCGCCTTAACTTGATGTATGCCCTCGATTGCGTGGGAATTCGGCTCATAATGCCAAATATCGCACTCATCGTCATTTTCATGGTTGGGCGTTGGTATAACTAAATACAATTCCAAGGGATAAAGACGACCCGCAGAAGGCGCATAGCGGAAGGAAATCTCTCCCCCGTCCAATTCCACATCCCGTTTGGGGTTCCAACCGTAGGTTAACTCGCACAAAACGGCAAGTTGTTCTAATGTTACTGGTTCGGGTTGAAATTCGCGCATCGACTCGCGCCGTTCGAGTACGTCTTTCAGGGTGACATCCCCGATGGTATCGAGGGAATGGGGAAGCTGATGGCGAGTGGCGGAGCGATATTTTTTGCCCCCGGTGGCGACGGTGGATTCAATTTCTGCGATCGCTACCATATTAGTCTGTCGATTTAATGCAGCATTGGGATTAGTATCTGCATGGACAACTCTCGCTTCCAACAGCGGATGCATCTTCGTATTTTCATGATAAATTTCGTAGAGTTTTGGCTGTTGAACTTCAGGAGTTGCTGCCAACATCCGCAGGAAAGTTTCATCGGTTTGCATAATGCTAATTGCTAATTGCTAATTGCTAATTGGTTATGGTTTAAGGCCAAGGATGGGGCATGGTATTGATGGTGGCGTCCCTATCTATATTTATTCCTCCTATCCTTGTGGGTAAGCGAGTTGCTGCTAATTCATCCGTCCCCAGATCGGCAAAGTAAAACGGTACTAAACCAGGTACAATTACTTTAACAACATATGCTCCCATTTCTCTCACATCGGCTGTAGTCAGATCGAGAACAAAAATATCGTTTGGTAATTGGTAATTGCCGCTCAACTCGTTCCCAGGTTCAACCTGGGAACGATATACTAGAGGATCCGCCTCGGCTAAAGGGGCAGGTTTATTCTCGAACAAAAACGATACCTGGGATACCATTTCCGGGTCAAAATAAAGTTCCGAATGTTGGGCAAAACTGCCAGGAATTGCCTCCTTTATTTCGGAAAAATCTGGCCGCAAACCGCTTAAACCAACTCGCCAAGAAACGCCTTTCCACCCTAAACAAGCTTCCCGAAAAGCATGTCTCGCAGCGTCATTAATATCTAATGCCGCCCCAGCACCAAAGGCGAAAATCGGCGACCCTTCTGCGGGAAAATGACCGATAATCCCTAAAATAACTTTATAGCCAAACTCGGGAGAAATATCGCGGATAATTGTTTTAATCCCGCGATTTTGCATCCGCTGCACTTGTTCTAAATAATTGTCTGGCAGGATGTTGGCAGGATTAATAAAAGTACCCCCATTTTTGTATAACCATACAAGCATGAGAGCATCTCGTTCTATGACTTCCCTTAAACCTCGATCTATGGCATCTTGTAAGCTAGTACCGCAAGCCATGCCGTTGGTAGTTTGAAATAGATTGATGCTTTGATTTTGGGTGAGGAATTCAACGGGTAATTGGTAATTGGTAATTGGTAATTGGTAATTTGGAGAATTACTATCTAGTTTCCAGGCGGGTAAGATGCGGCGGGGGGAGTTAATTGCTTGTTCGCACCAAGCTTTTCTGGAGATTGTTTTTGGGAGTAAGAAGGGAAGGTTAAAGAGCGAGTCTGCGGATATAGAATTATCCGGATTTTGCACGGGTAATTCTGCTAGCAAATCTTCCGTGAGCGCGAAAACGTAACGTTCTAAAGCTTCGCCACAAGCAGATGCGATCGCATTCTCATTATCTTCCGATATCCCGCATCCCACAAACCGATCCGCTGTTTCCGGGAGTCTCGCTTCTAAATCTTGGTTGATCCGCGTCCCCCACACGTGAAACCGAAAATCTGTAGGACGCCGCTGCAATTTCACCAACTCGCGAATCGGACTACCTTTTCCCACCCAAGCACTTAACGATTTAGGTTTCATAATTATCTCAAACGAGAAACTCTAAGCAGAAACCCGGTTTCTATGAAAAATCTTGGACTGGGAACCAGAGATCAAAGCAAGAAACCCGGTTTCTATGAAAAATCTTCGACTGGGAACCAGAGATCAAAGCAAGAAACCCGGTTTCAAGGAATTATCTTGGACTGGGAACCAGAGATCAAAGCAAGAAACCCGGTTTCTCGGTTCGGGTTTTGTAGGCACAGGGCGTAGAATAATTGTAAAATGCCGTGTCCCTACAACCAGAAATTTATTTCTATGCTGACCAAATTAAGCATCAATTACCGCTCCCTCCGGATAAGTTTTTAACCGACTGCATACCCGACAACGGGGATTTTTCAAAGCAGGATAATCAGCAAAAGTCACAGTACGAATATCGATTTCATGAATCGATGTTAACGCCCGCGAAAGCCCCGCACCGCTCAAAAATTCTAAGCAAATTCCTGCTAGTAAATTAGCCGCCGATACAACCATCGGATAGCTACCTGCTTGGCAAGTATTTGAAATATCGGGATAAGCTATATTTCCTTGTCTTTCGTATATGCAAGCTTGGCAAGCCGTTACGCCGGGAACTAAAATAGGGCCAAAAGAAACGGTGAAATTTTTCCACCATCCCACTATTAAAGGTTTGTTGTTTTTTACGCACCAGGAATTAACCGCTAAGACTTTTTCCCAACTTTCTCCGAACAAAATAATTAAATCGGCAAAACTGGCAAAAGTTTCCCACTCCTCGCTAGTTGGAATAACTTTCGTTCCCACTCCCGCTCCGGTTAATCCGTCAGCTATTAACTGACAAAAATTCTGCTGTCCCTGTAACAAAACTTGAGCCTGGGCAAGTTTATCTAAAATTTCTTCTGGGTTTGGCGATCGCCAAGCATAATTCGCCGCAATATAAATATCTTGACTGCGGGAAAATTGGTAGATGAACCCCGATTCCAACAAAAAATTTAAGCAAGATATTACAGCGGCTTCAGCAATTTCTTTAGACTGAAGTTCTGTAACTATCCCTGCCACTGTTCGAGTTCCATCTAACAGAGGTAGTAATGCTAACAATACTGGCTGTGATTCCGAATCTAGTTCAATTTCACCAATTTCTTTGCCTGACAAAAAGGCTTTAGCTTCCTTGATTTCTACATCCGGTCTTAAGCCAATATATTTACCCTGGTCTATTTTTTCTTTCATTGATTTAACGTTGGGTGGCTTTACTGCAAGCACTGGAGGTTTCTGCTGCTGCGAGAAGTCTGCCTTGTTGTAGCAGAATTCTCAGGGAATCGTTCGCTTTCAATCGTTTGGGTTGATGCAGTTTTAGACGGATTTCCATGTTTTGCTACTCCTTTTTGTTTTATTGATAACTTCAGTAGATGCTCTGGTATTTATCATACCATTTTTCACTGGATAAAATTTAAAAATTAGTTTGAGGAATAGCAATTAAACATAAATTTGTTTTAAAGTTATTAATTTGCTGAAGGCAGCGATGAACGCTTTGATCGTCCAAAGCAGAAAACGGTTCGTCCATTAAAAATGATTCGCCTTTGCCGATGGCACAATAAAAAGCAAGATTCTGCCTTTCACCGCCGCTTAAATTTGAGACTTTTTTACTAAGTAAATTGGTGAAGTGGTGAGGTACTTTATCAACGCGGGCAAGATTTAGTGCTTCGCGAACTGTCAGATTGAGACAAGTATTATCGCCAGATTGTAGTAGAGAAAGACCCAGGTTGACTCGTTCCCAAGGGGGTAATGCTTCAATCGGTTGACCGTTGAGTCGGATGCTACCTCGATGGATGGGGATTAATCCGGCGATCGCTTCGATCAATGTAGTCTTTCCCCAGCCATTGGGAGCCTGCAAAATACTCATCTGACCTTTGTACAATTTAAAAGAAAGCCCTCGCAATTCACCGTTTTCATCGGTTTTTCCGATCGCGAGGCGGTGGCCTCGGTAAACGACTAAATCTTCAACCGATAGCACAACATGACTTGGGTTTTCCTTACTAACAATTGTGGATAAAACAGCACCGCCAGTCAGAAGTTGGTGCATTATTTTACCAGGATCGCCAGCGAGGATATTTATCCAATCCAGGAAACTAATGCTAGAGTTTTTTAGAAGTGATGCTCGCACTTTTCCAGGAGATTCAACAGCGATTTTGCCGTTTTCTAGCGTCCATACAGTTGTGGCTAAATCCAAAATGCGGGAAATGTTAAGAACCTGTTCGACGATGACGAGAGTGACGTTGTGTTGTTTGGCTAAATAGTTCAGCATAGCCATGACTTCGGCAATTCCAGCAGCATCTAAACCGGATAGGGGTTCATCTAAAAATAAAATGCGCGCGCCTGCTTGAATTGCTCTGGCGATCGCTACCCGTTTAGACTGTCCTAAAGAAACTTTATCCGCCGATGAAGTTTCCCGACCTGCTAACCCAAAATCCAGTAACATGGCTTGGGAAGCTTCGAGGTTTCTTTTTTCCTGTTCTTGAGCCTCAGAACGACGCAAAAGCGCCCAAGCAGGGTTTTCTCCTAATTGATTGGGCGCGGCGCAAGCAATATTATCGAGTAAGTTTTGGGTGGAAAAGAGTCGAATATCTTGCCAAGTTCTGCCTATCCCAGCTAGTGCTACTCTTTCCGGCGTCAAGCGCGAGTTCAAATTCCACCACCGCCGGGGATAGCGAAACACCTCTGACACCCCATTAGTACGCAATTCAATCGCACCCGCATCGGGTGCTAAATTGCCTGTCAGAATATTCAGCAGCGTTGTTTTACCGGAACCATTCGCGCCTCGCAGCAGCACGACTTCACCCGCACTCAGTTCGACAGAAACTCGATTTAAAACCGTTTGTCCCCCAAATTGCTTGTGCAAGTCAAGAACGCGCAGCAATACTTGCCGACCCGATAAGATTGACGCCGAATCAGTTTGAGTTGATGGTTTCGGTTTTTCAACAGGTTTGAGCGCCACTTCCCTCCAAGGAAACCTGAATCCTCCCTCAGAATTAGCGGCGTGTGCGATTGGGCAAAGCGGATATGCCGACCGCACGCTGGCGCGAACGTTTGGAGGGCGAATCGCAATTGGCAGATTTGGGGAACAAGTAGTCATATCCGGTAGATCGTGGCAGTTCCTTTTATTAGGTGGTTTCAAAAACCATTTTCGCGATCTATGAATGTGCCAAACCCATTATTTAAGCGGAACTTTAGGTATATTGACGATGCCGGGACTTGTAACCCGGTTACAACAAACATCAAAACAAGGCGTAACCAGCACCTATAGATAGGAGTGCCATTCAGAAAACTTGTATTTTTCCGCCACAGGCAGTGCTAATTTAGGCTTTCGTTGTAACCAGTAGGGGCGGGTTTTACCCACAGGACTTACGCAAATCACCAAAGTTTCTCTGAAAAATCGTGGCGCTAAAACTAGAGTCCGCCGCCAGAAACCCGCTTTCTCTGAAAAATCGTGGCGCTAAAACTAGAGTCCGCCGCCAGAAACTTTGGTGATAGGAACGCGCTGGCGTAAGTCCTGACCAATTACCTTTGACACACACAGACAATTGTACTAAACCCGCCCCCCTTGGCTAATCAATGGGATAATTTCCTGCCAAACCTTGGGGACGGAAGTGCATCATTACCACTAGCAGAAGTCCGTAGAGTAACAGGCGGATATTGGCAGCGTAAGCATCTGGTATGAACATAAAGCGAAGCACTTCTGGAATCGCCACCAGCACCGCCGCCCCCACCAAAGGTCCCCAAAAATTACCAACGCCGCCTACAATTACCATACATAACATCAAAATCGAGTGGTTTAAATTAGCCGCACTGGGGTCGATGTAACTCACATAAGCGGCGTAGATCGCACCCGCAATTGCCACCATAGAACAAGCGATCGCAAAAACCTGAACTTTGAGCAAGCGCGTGTTTTTACCCAGGGCGCGCGTCGCCAATTCGTCATCGCGCATCGCTTGCAGCAGTCGCCCCCAAGGCGAATTCAGCAATAACCAAGAAACGAAGGCACAACCCGCCGCTAAAACAAGGGATAGCACCGCAATTGCACCGATTGAATCGAAGGAAATACCCAACAACTTTGGTTTGGGAATTCCTGCCAATCCCTCAGCGCCACCTGTGAGATTAGTCCAGTTATAAAACAGGCCAAACAGGAATACTTGAACCGCCAGAGTTATCATCACAAAAAAGTCGCCCCGAAACCGCCAAGCTGGTAAAGAAACTGCCAAACTCAATACAGCGGCAATTGCTACGATCAGGATTGTTGCAGGCATAAATTCCCACCCTAGTTTGAGCGTAGCGAGAGCGTAAACATAGCTGCCTAAAGCAAAATATCCCCCATGGGCTAGCGTTAGCAATCCGCAGTAACCGACGATTAAATTCAGGCTCAGCGAGACAATTAGATAAATGCTTAGGTAAATCAGTAGGTGAAGTAAATAGTTCATTGATTGCTAATTGCTAATTGCTAATTGCTAATTGCTAATTGTATTTCCTTTTACCGATTCCTGATTTCTGATTCTAATCTGCTTTTCTGACCCAGGATTCCGTTAGGGCGTAAATAGAGAAATATTGCCAAAATCATAAAAGTTATTGCATCTTGCCAGCGGGCGTCAAGTAGCCAAACTGCTTGGGAACGAATGATTCCTAGTAAAATTCCACCTATTAAAGGCCCCCAGAAAGATTGCCGCCCGCCGATTAGTGCTGCTACTACAGCCAGCAGAACTGCTACTAAACCCGTGTTAGGGTCAAAGCCGACATCATAAGCCACTAAAAGAGATGCGATCGCTCCCAAAAAACCCGAAATCCCAAAGGCTATTCGCCGCAGTTGCAGTATGTTATAACCTTGGAGGGCAAATTGTTTGGGATTATCTGCCATTGCCCGAAATTGCAGTCCCAGATTGCTCCATTTTAGCCAGAGATAAAAGATCGCTATCGCACCCACACACACCACCGCCCCTACAATCTGCGTCTGCGTTAGTCTGATATTACCAATTGTGGTTACTCGATCTATTCCAGTCCGCAAAAACTTGCTTTCCTGACCCCAAATTAACGCCACAATTTGAACAATAATAATATAAATTCCCAAAGATGAAACCAAGTGAGCGCCCCAGGATGCTTGTTTTAATTCCAAGGGTGCATGATTGAGCCATTCGCAAGCTAGAGAAATCAATACACCTGTTATAATTGCTACTATTATTGCCCAGTACCAAGGCCATCCCGCTGGCAAACAACTCCAGGCAATAAAAGGAACAATTGCGTATACACCTCCCAAGGCTAGATGAAAAACCCGCGTCGGCAAGTAAACTACGACAAAGGCTAAAGCTAGTACAACAATAGTTAAACCTGCAATCAATCCGTTTGCTATTATTTGCATCCAATAAATTCCTCAATTCCAATACTTGTAGGTTGGGTTGAACGACAGTATAACTCTGGCAAAAATAGCACTGGACGGGCAAGATGCCCATCCCACAAGAGTGATTATTTCTTGTGGGGTAGGCATCCTGCCTGCCCCACCATGATGGGCAAGATGCCCATCCCACAAGAGTGATTATTTCTGGTGGGGTAGGCATCCCGCCTGCCCCACCATGACATAAAATCCTGCCCCACAATGACGGGGTTTCCTGCCCATCCCACAAGAGTGATTATTTCTGGTGGGGTGGGCGTCCCGCCTGCCCCACCATGACATAAAATCCTGCCCCACAATGACGGGGTTTCCTGCCCATCCCACAAGAGTGATTATTTCTGGTGGGGTGGGCGTCCCGCCTGCCCCACCATGACATAAACTCCTGCCCCACAAGGAGATAATAAATCCCCGACTTGTCGAAGAAGTCGGGGATCTGAATCTATTAAGTTATTAAGTTACAAGACTAATTCGCTCGATTAATTTGCGAATCTTTATACTCACATCTTGCACCAATCCCAACATCCGCCAGGGACTCAAGTCCCTGGCTAATAGCGGAAGTCCTCACTCAGAGGACTAAATACTTAGGATCAAAAGCTTTCAGTCCTCTTAAGAGGAGTTGAGCTATTAGCCCGGAAATTGATTTCCGGGCGGGCTAAAACGGCAGGTGCAAGATGTGATTATAGTTAGCCTTGGCTATTTTCAGTCGCGGACTCTGACGCCGGAATTGCCCCTTGACCGTTGCCTAGATTCACCTTGAATACCTTACGCCGCACTTCTTCTGCTTTAGGCAGCGTTAGCGTCAAGATACCGTTCTTAAACTCGGCTTGAACTTTGTCGTTTTCTACTGGAACGGGTAGAGGAATTGTGCGTTGGAAATTGCCATAGCGCAATTCAGAGCGGTAGAAACCCTTTTCTTCCGTTTTCTTTTCGTAGCGATGTTCGCCCGCAATAGAGACAGCTTCTCGCGCTACTTGGATATCCAGGTCTTTCCCTTCTACACCGGGAATTTCTGCCCGCAAAACGAGATGGTCGTTTTCGTCTTTTAGTTCGATTGCAGGCGCCCAAGCTGTTGACCTGGTTTCGCGGCTCATTCCTGCAAATTCATCAAACAATTGATCCATTTGACGGCGCAGAGATTCCATTTCATGGAATGGTTGCCAACGAATGAGTGCCATATCTCAATAACCTCACTAACGATTGACAGATTTTGAAGTTTTAAATCTTTTTGTTGAGTAGGCAAGGCATTTCTGCCTTTGACTTTATAGTGCCGTATTTCAGCAATTGGGTTAGTGAGGTAAACCCTACAAATGCGGTGGGATTTTCCCGAATGGCTAATGGCTAATTGCTAATGGCTAATGGTTAATGGCTAATGGTTAATGGCTAATGGTTAATGGCTAATGGCTAAAGAGGGGTTTCTCACCCCGCCTGCCTAACAACAGCCAATTAGCAATTACCAATTAGCAATTAGCAATTAGCAATTAGCCATTAGCAACTACCGATTACCACTATCCAAACGCCGCTGGATTTGTTTAAGAGTTTGATACATTTCTGGGATGCGGCTGTAGGTGGCACAGATCTTGAGAAATAGTTTTTGGGGAACGGCTGGGTAGCCACCGACGATCGCACCCGCTTCGATGTCGCTATGTATACCAGCTCTAGCGGTAGCGATCGCTCCATCTCCCACTTCCGCCTGATTGGCAATTCCCGCCTGTCCCGCCATCAGTACTCTATTTCCGACTTTCACCCCACCGGCTAAACCAACTTGCGCCGCAAATGCACAATTTGACCCTATCTGACAACCGTGTCCGATATGTACTAAATTATCCAATTTTGTCTGGCGACCGATCCGCGTCTCTCCCACAGCGGGACGGTCGATGGTGCTGTTGCAACCGACTTCTACCCCATCTTCTAAGACTGTACAGCCGGATTGTTCCATTTTGAACCAACCTTGGCGCGTCGGTACAAAACCAAAGCCTTCTGCACCGATAACAGCACCGCTGTGAATTACGCAATCGGCGCCGATGCGGGTGCGTTCGTGGATGGTACAGTTGGCATGTAAGATGGTGCGATCGCCAATCTCCACCTCTGGATAAATCACTACATTCGGATGAATGCAGACTTCGTTGCCAATCTTTGCTCCTGCTTGAATCACCACGTGCGCGCCGATATAAACGTTGTTACCCACTTGCGCTTCCGGGTGAATGACAGCTGTGGGGTGAATTTCGGGACTGGGGTGGTAGGGTTTGTAGAAGAGAGCGATCGCGCGAGCAAATAACAATCTCGGATCGGCACCAGCAATCCAAGCAATACCTCGTCCGGTAGCTTGTGCTTGTAAAGCTTCATCCAGGGGTAAAATCAACGCACTCGCGCTTGTTTTCCCCACCCAAGACCCAAATTTTCCCCCTTCGATATAGCTGAGAGTGCCAGCAGGTGCTTCATTTATCGGCGCTACTCCCCCAATCTCTGGGTTGCATTCTGGGTTAGATGTCAGACTATTGCTGGCAGCGTCGAGTTTTTGTACCAATTCATTAAATTTCATTGACAAATTGCGATTGATGGGTGTTTGGTAGTTGTTCATGCAAATATCTAACCCAGAAGTCGGCATTCTAGAATTTTAAGAGGAGTGGGGATAGATTATAGCGGTTTGGGACTTGCTGGAATACAGCCCTTTTGGCCTTAGTTTGTATAGCGGCACCCTTAAGGGTGCCGCTATACAAACTAAGCCCGTCTGCACGGGCTATTAATTTACAAAAAATCAATTGTATTCTATTAAGTCACAATCCGCTATATACCGAGTGCGGTAGTATCTAACTCGTATGGTGAATGGTGTTGTAGGGGCGGGTTTTACCAAACGCCTTTGATCGATAGCGAATAGTATTGATAAACCCGCCCCCCGCGCGATGCCGATACAAACGGACATGATATTAACTCAAGTTGCTAGTTATCTCATGGATAGCAGCTAATAGCTAATGACTAATGTAAGTCAAAATTTTTTATTAGCAATTAGCAATTAGCAATTAGCAATTAGCCATTAGCCATTAGCCATTAGCCATTCATTCTGACTCAAATGCTTGATTTTCAAACTGCAAAACTCGACAGTTTTCAGACACCGTGCGAATAACGTTATCTGGCACTCCTGAAGGAACGCGAACTTGAATTTCTAAAGTGATATCTACATCGGCATCAACTAAACTGGTCAGGTGTTGAATCACTTCGTCGGCGATTTGACCAACATCGCGGCGCATCCGCAAGGCATCTAACTTCACCGTTCCATAGAAGCGTTTCGGTGGAACGGGGGTGACTAGGTATGTACCGCTTTTTTCCCCAGAGGAAAAGCGCTGACCAGTTTCACTGTTTTGATTACCTACCGTCGTTGTCGATGGTAATGTTTTATTTGTGGCAGTGGCTGCATTTAGCTGCTGTTGTGCGATCGCAGGTTTAACCAACAAACTCTGACTGCCTAAACTGGGTGCGATGTGTTCGCCTGCTTTCAATCCCAGATAGCGCGTTTTCGTTCCATAGAAGCGTTCCCACTCCCTGTGCGATCGCATCTAATAAAACTTGCTCGTTTTTCAATCGAGACAAGTAGGGGTAACAAGTATTTCCATAAAGTTTTTAGATCTACGCGATCGGCATGAGGCCAAATATAAAGATTGAGGATTTCTAAACATAAGCGATTGGCAGCATAATTAACAATCAAATGTTCTTCATGAACCAGCTGGCGCGAAGCTCGCAAAATAGGTGAATCTGAACCTGGAATGCGCGTTTCTTCCCACACAATTGCACCCTGGTCGTCGGGTTGAGTGGGAATTAACAGCCACTGATACGCTTCCTTGAGTAACATATCAACCGTTTCATCGGTTTGCTTGCGCTTGGTTGTTGCCTGATTGCTTTGGAAAACATCTAAGTTCAGAACGTCCTTTTCTTGCACGATCGAATTCCAAGCCAAATATTGGCAAACAAACTGCACTATCGCCTCGATTTTGCTCTGATCTGGCGCTAGGAATATTAATAGATTCTTGCAGTAGCGAGGACTCGTACCTTTATTAGAGAGAATTTCTTCAACTCGTTTGCGGGCGGCGCTATCTTTTGCCCTAGTGCTGTGGGTATGCTGCGGTTCTAGCACCACTAACCGCACCCCCATGTTCTCATCATCAGGCACATCGCTAGAAGAATTGGGGGCAAAGTGGACACCAGCGAATTCACCCCGCTGACGGTCATTCTTTAACCGGCGAATAATTTCTTCCCAGACTTTTTCCTCATCCTGTTGAATTTGACTCGCTCGGTCTTGGGCAGTCCGATTGACATCCTCCCGCCGCTAATTCGGAGTACCGAATATAGCGGGGGATTCCAAAGATTGCTCTTTAGGCTTCCTCTTTCCACGAGTTGACTTACTTGGAGGAGTTTCCCCACCCAAATATTGGTCAG
>NZ_BLAY01000160.1 GCF_020521235.1 Microseira wollei NIES-4236
GGGTAATTTGTTGTTATTCGATTGTGGAAGTTGTTCCCGCACTTGGGGGGGAACGCGGCGAAAGCTGCCTGGGTTGCTCCTGATTTACCGCCGCTGGGTTTGGGGCGTCCCTCCTGGTGGGGAGGGGGGAGCTGCTTATGTCCCTCCATATAATAGAATATGTATTATATGGATAAATTTTCAGAGGTTTATATGGGTAAAATTGGGGGAAGCGTTTTGATGGAAACCAATGGAGAACTCTTCGCGGCTGTCCCCACCTTCTTACAAGGTGGGGAAGGATAGCGGCAAAAACAGGGGGTTCGATACCCCCTGTTTTTGCAATCACCCTTGTGGAGAATCCTGAGATTTAATATACGCCTTAATCTTTTCGATTGGCGCACCACCAGTAGAAGCAACATAGTAGGAACTAGACCACAAGACGGCGTTTTTGTAAAACTTGCTTAAATGTTCTCCAAATTCATTTCTGATAATTCGACTAGATGCGCTTTTGAGACTGCCTGTGAATGTCGAAATGTTATTGTCTGGATGAAAATCAACCAGTAAATGTACGTGGTCTAGCTCCCCATTAAACTCAACTAAGCGACACTTAGTTTTCCCGCAAACATGACCAAATATCTCTCCCATACGGTCTAATATTTGAGCCGTTAGCACTTTGCGCCTGTATTTGGTAACAAACACAAAGTGCAGGTGAACGCTAAAAACAGAGTGAGAGCCTTTTCTGACAGGCATTGACAGCACCTACGCCCAATGATAAGCTCAGTATATCAAAGGAGGTAAGCTTTGTGGCGGTCAGACGAGTGACTTTTCGGTTGGTGCGATTCGTTTCTAGGTAAATCCATAGCCTAGAGTTTCAGACATCGCCTTATAAATAAGTCTGAGATAACTGTGATGGGATGTAAGTGAAAGCCCTCCCCTCTAAGGATGGAGTGACGCCAAACCTACCCACAGGGAGACTGACTATCAAACTGAAGCTGGGAATAGGACGGGAAAAACAAGACCTGTGATGGTTAGCAACCCGTTAGGTAGGTCGCCACGGATAACACAAGTGAATCTCCGGAAAAGCATCTAAAAAGTACCGACCGAACCGAAGGCCGGATAACCACACAAAACCCGAATCATTTCAACCTAATAGATTCAATCCACAGGTTGTGGTGGATGAAATGGAGAATCCTAAAGCGACAAAACAATCACATCACGGAACGAAGAAAAACGCTCAAATCTCCCAGAAAGGACGAATATTCTGGGTAGGGCTGTGTCAAAGCCACAGAAGAGATGAGCGGGTAGGATGTACTCGAAAAGCCAAGAACTAAGGACTCTTGACCAACTGGGTACGGTCGATAGAGAAAAGATGACTCAAGTAGCAGGTTTAAGGTTATGACAGCTAACCAAGCTGATAATTGGAAAGAACTACCCACCGAAGAAATTCCAGCAAGTAGTCTTCCGCCTACAAAAGAGAATCTTTAAGGCTCGGAAGAATGGCGACCACAGACTGGTTTGTAAACTACAAAAGTTGCTTCTCAACTCTAAAGCTGCCAAATTCCTAGCAGTCCGGCAAGTGACTCAACTTAATCAAGGCAAGGCCACAGCGGGCATTGATGGCAAGACCGCCCTAACCCCCAAGGAAAGGATGGAATTAGCCAGCAGCCTTCAGGATGGATGGAAAACCTGGGAACATCAGAAGCTAAGACGAGTATATATCCCGAAAAAAGACGGGACTAAGAGAAAGCTAGGTATCCCAACCATTGGCGACCGCGCCTACCAATGTCTGCTGAAACTCGCACTAGAACCCTGTGCTGAAGCAACCTTCCACGGAAACTCCTATGGTTTCAGACCTGGGCGGGGAACACACGATGTTCAAAAGCGATTATTCAACACATTGAATTCACAGGCTAAGGGCATCAACAAGCACATCCTGGAACTAGACATAGAGAAGTGTTTCGACAATATCGACCACCAAGTCATACTGGCGAAAACCGAACTCCCTGCATGTGCCAAGAATGGATTGAAGAGAGTCATCAAAGCTGGGGTAAAAGGGGAATTCCCTTCATCCGAATCCGGAACCCCCCAAGGTGGTGTCATTTCACCTTTACTCGCAAATATAGCACTCAACGGCGTCGAAAGTATACTCCCTAAAGCCACATGCTTAAGGTATGCTCCCGATATGGTCTACATATTTAAAGGAGTACAAAATGAGCCGGAACAGTCTATAAACCTAGAAGTTATTAATAACTTTTTAGGGCAACGCGGGTTAAATACCAAGGATTCTAAGACCTGATTCGTGAAAGCAATTGAAGGGTTCGATTTTCTTGGGTGGAACTTCGCGGTGAAGCCTAACGGTAAATTCATCTCAACTCCGACAAAAGAAAGCACCCGAAAGGTCAAATCCAAAGTCAAGGTGATGATGAAGGATAGCCGCTTCAAACTCGAAGAACGAATAGCCAAGTGTGGCTCCCTAATTCGAGGTTGGAGGAACTACAATCGATACTGCGACATGAGCCAACACTCACTCTGGAAAATAAATCATTGGACGTGGAAATTCATCCGGAAACAAGGTGGCCTAGACCAATGCCAGACTAACGACGCCTTAAAAGTGGCGTTCCCTAGCATATCTTGGAAAGCTTGTGGACATAATAATGTCAAAGGTGATAAATCCCCGTTTGATGGTGACCTAATATATTGGTCAGATCGCAGTCATAACAATTATGACGGCATCACAGCGAAGCCACTCAAGAAACAGAAGTTTACATGCCCAGAATGTGGACTCAAGTTCTTTAGCGATGACAAGATTGAGCTACATCATATTGACGGAAACCATGATAATTGGAAACCCAACAATTTAGAGGTACTCCATCGTCATTGTCATCAACACATGCCCATACACTCACAAGCACGTGTAGTCCGAAATGCCGCCCGCAAAACGACAAAGTAGAAATCGACTAGGAGCCAGATGCGATGAAAGTCGCACGTCCGGTTCTGAAAGGGAGGTGTCCCTTGGTAACAAAGGCATCGACCCTAACTATCCCAAGCCGCTAACAGAAAATCAGCTGTTTTTTTGGGCGATAAAAATGCATCATTTGTTGTAGAACGCAGCAATTAGCAACCGCCAAACGCAATAGGAAAAGTTTGGTCACTCGGTTGATTACTACGAGCAACAAAACTGTCTTCCAGAATTCAAGAAAGTTTGGCCTGAGTATAAAGAGCTTGGGTCACACACTTTGCAGGCGACTCTAAAGCGAGTAGACGTTGCTTACCAATCTTTTGTGCGATTCGTTTGGGTCCAAGTGAATAGCTTATAGCTTGAAGCGTACACGGAACAAGATCATCAACGCTTCGTATCGGTTGAAACCAAGAAGCTTGATAACTTACTAATCATGTAGGTGAAAGTCCTACCCCACAGGTGCAGTGGTGACAGCATATTCCCAAAGGTAGCGATTAGCTATGTGCGATGTGAAGTCGTACATCACCAATCCGTAAAGCGGGAATAAAAGGTGGTAACTAGCAGCCAGCCGGAATCCCATCCAGCAAGAATCCATGAGTAGCGAAAGCGAAGATGTATCATACTATCGTGAGGTAGAACCAGTGAAATAAGGCTGAATACACTGGGAGTCCCAAAAGGGCAAAGGCAAATAGTCAACAACAGTGAATCAATGTTGTTATGCACTGACTGCCTCGGTAGAAAGCGTCACTCTCAAGATTCAATCAATGATTAGTACGAAGGAAGTAACTCACCAGAATGCTCTTTCATAGGTGGATATGAAAGTAGTCAGCTAAGACGAAACATCTCAATACAATTCAGGCGTCTGGAGAGAAAGATTGAGTCAGAAGCGAATGGCTTGTTGTCATGACAGGATACGCTGACAGACTCACGGTGAAATAAACTGTAAAGCTGCAAGTAGCCAGCACATAAGTTATGAACACGGTCGAACAACCGATGTATAAATGGCAAGAAATCCCCTGGCGCAAGCTAGAGCGGAAAGTATTCAAGCTGCAAAAGCGGATTGACAAAGCATCTAGTCGTGGTGATGTCAAAACGGTTCGCAGACTCCAAAAACTACTGATAAAATCAAAGTCAGCAAAATGTCTCGCAGTTCGAAGGGTTACACAAGACAACATCGGCAAAAAGACAGCAGGAGTGGATGGGATTAAATCCCTATCCCCAGAAGCAGGTCCCAAGCGAGTGGGGCAACTACAACTTGGTAATAAAACCAAGCCAACCCGAAGGGTTTGGATACCTAAACCTGGAAGGGAGGAAAAACGCCCACTAGGAATCCCAACAATATACGACCGAGCATTACAGGCGCTAGTAAAACTAGCCATGGAACCAGAATGGGAAGCGGTCTTTGAACCAAACTCCTATGGTTTTAGACCAGGACGCTCGTGCCACGATGGCATAGAAGCCATCGATAAATCTATCAGTAAAAAAGCCAAATACCTGCTTGACGCTGATATATCAAAATGTTTCGATTGCATCAACCATCGGCAACTCCTGGAAAAATTAAATACCTTCCCCACCCTAAGGAGGCAAATCCTCGCTTGGTTAAAAGCTGGTGTGATGGACGGAAAACAACTATTTCCAACCCTGGAACGAGTACCGCAGGGTGGGGTAATATCACCTTTGCTAGCAAACATCGCGCTTCATGGTATGGAAAGACGGATAAAAGAATATGCCGACACCCTACCTTGTAGGGGAGGTTACGGCAAGAGAGATAATCGCAAATCCCTCAATTTTATCCGATATGCCGATGACTTCGTAATTCTCCCTGAAAAATTAGAAGTCGTTCAGGAGTGTCAGGACATCATTTCACAATGGTTTGGCATGGGGGTAGAACTCAAGCCAGAAAAAACACGGATAGCCCACACCTTCCAACAAGTCGGTGAAGAATCCCCAGGTTTTAACTTTCTGGGGTTCAACATTCGGCAATACCCCGCCGGAAAATATACAACGGCAAGAAATAGGGGAGGAAGACTAGGGTTTAAAACCGTTATTTCCCCAAGTCAGAAAAACCAGGAAACGCACTATCAGCAGATAAAAGCAACCATCGAGAGACACAAAACAGCCGCTGAGGGACAACTAATAAATAAGTTGAACCCAATCATAAGAGGATGGTCAAATTACTACTCGACGGTAAGCAGCAGTAAGGTGTTCAATCACCTAGATATGTTAGTTTTCAAGAAACTTGAAGCATGGGGAAATAGGAGACACCCAAACAAAGGAAAGTATTGGGTGTCAAGTAAATATTGGCATCAAATTAAGTCACGCAGTTGGGTGTTTGCTGTAAAAGAAGGAAAGAAAACAATCCAACTGATACAGCACACAGATACGAGCATCAATCGCCACACCAAAGTAAAAGGTGAGGCATCGCCCTACAACGGAGACTTGATTTATTGGAGTACAAGAATGGCAAGACATCCCCAACTGTCCCCAAGCGTAGCATCCCTACTCAGGAAACAGGGAGGAAAATGCCCGCACTGGGGATTACACTTCAAATATGGAGACACACTAGAAGTTGACCACAAAGTACCTAAGTCGAAAGGCGGCAGCGACGAATATAACAACAAACAACTACTCCATCGACACTGCCACGACAAAAAGACTGTCAAAGATGGTAGTCGAAGCACAAAATATGGCTGCAATAGTGCCAAGCTAAAACCACTCCCCCGGAACATCGAATCGAAATGGGAAGGGGACATGTTGGTGATGATGTATGCGTGACAAGCACCATATCACTGAGGAGCGGAATGACGCGAAAGTGTCACGTTCCGTTTTGCAGATCAGTGGCTCTCGTGAGAGAGTCACTGACTTTAATTTTAAAGGCTGGAGAGGTAAGCCAAGATGCAAGTCGATCAAGCGATATAGTGGTTGGACTTATCCCGACACCGCTGGCTGGAAAATTCACACGACTGGGGATAATGGCTACTTAGAACTAAGGGATTTAGACCTGTGTATCCAAATGCGGGGCAAAGCAAGAACGTGGGGAACTCCTACAACTTGCACAATCGTCTATCGGAACGGAAAATGGTATGCGTCAGTTACCGTAAATTGCAATCCAGTTAGACAAACTGCTGGTGGCGCAATTGGACTAGACTTTGGAACGTATCACGCTGTTGCGTTTAGCGACGGCACGCTGATAAAAAACCCTAGATTCTTAGCCAAGTCACAAGAGAAGCTCCAGAAAGCATCCCAGAAAAAACGCCAGAAAAGAACGCCCAATTTTCGGAAAAAAGTCAAGGCATCAAAGCGCTGGCAAAAAGCATCTAAACGAGTAGCAAAATTACAGCGCCTCGTGGCAAATCAAAGACAGGATTGGACTCATAAGGTAGCAGCACAAATAGTTAGCGGTAATAGCATGGTTGCTACTGAGGAACTCAATCTTAAAGCGATGACACGCCAGGCCAAGAAAGGCAGCATACCGCCAGCTCAAAAAACAGGTCTTAATCCCTCGATGCTTGATGTTGGAATTGGGAATCTAACCAGCGCCATTGAGTACAAATTGCCAGAAGCTGGTGGTTTTTTGCTCAAAGTTCCCACAAAAACAGTAAAACCTTCTCAAACTTGTCCAGAATGCGGTCATCAACAAAAAAAACAATTATCAGAACGGGTTCATACTTGTTCTGAGTGTGGCTACACTTCGGACAGAGATGTCGCTGCGGCAAAAGTAATGCTGTCTTGGGCGTTAGGAACTAGCGGACACGGGTCGTGGAGAGGAAATCCCTAGGTCTAACCCTCAGCATACGGGAGGTTGGAAGCAAATTTCCTCTATGAGACGACAGAAACGCACTGCTCTATAGCTGTGCGTAGTTCATAGCTGGGAAACTGTACTATGACTCATTTTTACCCCAGTCGTTCAACGACCATCCCCACTAGGGGTGGGTTGAAAGAAGAAAATTTTGCTTGCGATCGCAGACACGCTACAATATGAAGTCTTAACGACCATCCCGACATTGGGTGGCTTGAAAGCAAGTCGTTTGAAAGCCTATCAACTGGGCTGTGCTGTTTCAATGACCATCCCAGCTAGGAGAGGGTTGGTAGTGTAGTGCAAATCCCATGCTGCAATGCTATTTTTTTGTTACAGC
The DNA here is from genome assembly GCF_020521235.1 of Microseira wollei NIES-4236. Lineage (GTDB taxonomy): Bacteria > Cyanobacteriota > Cyanobacteriia > Cyanobacteriales > Aerosakkonemataceae > Microseira > Microseira wollei. Next base: position 7,075 of record NZ_BLAY01000160.1, read on the forward strand.
AGGTATTTTGATTAAGGTGGATTGAAAGAAGGTTCAAGTCCTTTCTTTGAGTCGTCTCAAGAACAGTTATGTTCCAAAAGGACAATTAATTTGTCAACGAGGACAACAATGTGTCACCACGGACAAATAATTTGGCAAGCGACAGCCGTTCAAAAGCTGAAACCCTTATCGTGCTTGAGATGCGGATGAAAGGACTTGAACCTTCACACCTTGCGGTACTAGAACCTAAATCTAGCGCGTCTGCCAATTCCGCCACATCCGCATGGATTTCTATGATAGCACACATTAGAAGCCAAATTACTCGTTTTGTGACTCGCCTCACACAGCAAGTTATGTAAAGATCACGTGAAGCAAGCAGGTGCTGTCACCCGCGACATCAGTGGAATCACAGATATTAGATATATCGAGTTCAATGTTGTCGTCATGTTGTCTGTAACGCTTTCTCCAGTTAACCTGATTCCCGGTGCGATCGCCGATTTATTCGCTCAAGTCAGCAGCACAGGTTGCATTACATTAGCCGATCGATATGGACTGATGGCGGCGCTGTTAGACGATTCCCTCGAAGAAGAGGAACAGCGTTGCATCGACCGACTGATCCGCGCCTTATATAGAGGAAGGGTGAAGGTTGTCGATGAAATTTCTGCTGTAATGTAAAATTCACAACGCTTTAGAGTTGTGTTGTAGCGATCGCCTTCACAAAACAAAGCTGCAGTAAAAGTAGAGGGGATCGAATGATGAAACCAGGATTTTTAGCGCTTGTCACCCTAGTCGCCACCACAAGTTTAGCTGCAACAGCTACCGCTCAGCGAGCGAGCGTACCGCGAATACCCATTATCCGCAGCGAAAGTCAAGATTTTTTTAAGCAGGGAAGAGAACAGTTTGAGGGAGAAATTCAGTTTCTCACCCTGAGAACCAATCTTCCTAACCAGGATTTGCTCAAAATTCGCCAGTTTCCACCACTAGAAGATGGCCCGTTTTCTTTTCAACGATCGAATGCCTTCTCAAACCGGGTTGGTCGTGAGGACAAGATTCCTCAAGAATAGCGATCGCACCACGTCAAAGAAACCCGGTTTTTCTGAAAAACCGGGTTTCTGGTCAGAATTTGAGCGATCGCACTTTATCCTCGATTGTGCAATCGCCTAGAGGTTAGTACCTCTGTATTTGTTACGGGGGCGTCAAAAATGACTGTCAGATCCGCGTTGGGTATCAATCGCCGCAGTACTTGAAGGTGATCTAAGGCATCATTCCGGCGGCGAAACCGTGCAACCGTTATCCGCTGCATGTTTGGCAGGTGACGAATGATGCTCCAAGGATAAAGTTTTTCGCGATATGTCTGTTGTGTTGGTATCATAGAGCCATCCTTCCCACTTTGTGGGGCATTGTCAGGAAGGCGATCGCTCTTGATTTCTCAGGTCGTGGAGCGATCGCTTACTCAGATAACTTTATGCCGCGAACGCGGCAGATGTCAAGTAGAGAATGGGCCTAATTAGGTTGCGAGTTCGAGAATTGGCTGCAGAAAAGGGTTGGACGCTCAAAGAAGTTTCCGAGAGATCGGGAATTCCCTACGGCACAGTTAGAAGCTATGCTCATTCTCCCAAGCTGGCAACTGTAGACTACACCGCTTTGAAAAAGTTGGCCTATACATTTGATGTGATAATTGATGACTTGGTTGAAATATTAGAAGAGTAAGTCTGCCGTTGTTGGTATCATAGAGCCATCCTTCCCACTTTGTGGGGTTTTGAAGCAAGGAGATCGCTCTGAAGTTCTCTAGGCTAGAGAGCGATCGCTCATAATTACAGAACATAATTATTAAAGGCGACGCACTTGGCCTTTGTCAAGTATAGCATGGGGCGAATTAGGTTACGATTGCGAGAACTAGCAGATGAGAAGGGTTGGACACTCAAAGAAGTTTCCCAGCGCTCCGGGATTCCGTACAGCACGATCAAAAACTACGCCCAATCTCCCGGCTTGGCAACGGTAGACTATACGGCTTTACTGAAGTTAGCGCGTGTATTTGATGTGATGCTCGAAGAAGTGGTAGAAGTGTTGGAAGAGTAATGCGCCTAATTAGGTTGCGAGTTCGAGAATTGGCTGGTGAAAAGGGTTGGACGCTCAAAGAAGTTTCCGAGAGATCGGGACCTCCTCATTCTCCCAAGCTGGCAACTGTAGACTACACCGCTTTGAAAAAGTTGGCCTATACATTTGATGTGATAATTGATGACTTGGTTGAAATATTAGAAGAGTAAGTCTGCCGTTGTTGGTATCATAGAGCCATCATTCCCACTTTGTGGGGTTTTGAAGAGGAGCGATCGCTTGTTTCAGTGAATGAAATTATGAAACGCCAAGATTTTGGCTATTGTCAAGTAGATGGGGCGAATTAGGCTAAAAGTGCGCGAATTAGCGGCAGAAAAGGGTTGGACGCTTAAAGAAGTCTCCGATAGATCTGGAATTGCTTACAGCACAGTCAAGAATTACGCCCAATCACCTGGCTTAGCAATGGTAGACCTGTTACTAGATAGGAAAATTTCTGCCTAAATCGCTCAAATCTAACTATCTCGCTCCCACTCTCGCAGCCAAACATCGGCATTTTTGTCTAAGGCGATTCTGACGAGTCCGGTATCGCCTCTCATTGTTGCTCTCACACCTACTTTTAACTTGAATTGTAGTGGAGTTATATTCTTAGCCTCTTAAATTTGTGATAAAAAACCTAATTTATTGTTGTTTTTAAATTCATTTACATGATGACTTAGTTATTGGTATAATCCCAGTATATAGCCAATTAAATCCAGAAAATGTCCAGTCTGAAACAAGAGCTAAAACTGAATAATAAAGAACGCTATAAACTAGCAGGCTGTGCAGGGTTTTCTAGGCTTGTTTATAATTTCGGTCTGTCACTTATAACGCAATCTTGGGAATTTGAGGAAATTAAAGCCAGCGATTCCAAGCGCTTAGTTGAAATCGAGAAAGTCTTCACCAACCATGTCAAAACTAAGCCTGAGTACACATGGATGAAAGATTATCCATCAGCTATTTACTCATCAGCACTACGAAATTTAGCAAAGGCTATTGAGCGATGGCGCAAAGGTTATTCAGGCTTGACTCAATTCAAATCTAAAAGGAGGGGGGATAGTTTCACAGTCCTGAAAAAATCAGGAGTGTATCCTGCCAAGGGTGAACCAATGATTCCGTTCACGAATCGTCAAGTTCTTTACCCAGGGAAGAGAATCACAATTCCTGGCTTGGGAGAATTCAGACAAGAGCAACCAATTCCGTTTCTTTGTTCAAGCCAAACATTCACTATTGCCAGAGTAGCCAACAGATGGTTTGTCTCATTTGCACGCTTATGTTGACAAAGTTCCACCACTTCTACAAAAAGTTCAATCGGTTGGTATCGACTTAGGTGTCAAATGTTTTGCCACTTTATCCGACGGCTCTAAAATTGTTGCACCACACAGCCTGAAAAAGGCTCTAACCAAGCTAAGTAAGGAGCAGTGGTACAACCGCAACAAGCGATTAGGCAACCGTAGTGAAGGAATTAAGGCATCAAATAATGCTTTGAAATACTACCAGAGATTGGCAAAAAGGCACGCGAGAATAGCTAACATCAGACGAGACTTTTTGCAAAAAACCACAACCGACATTAGCCGAAATTACTACCAGATTCGGATTGAAGATATCAATGTCGCTGGGATGATAGCTAATCAAAAATTAGCTGACGCTATTTCAAGTTTGGGATTTTATGAATTCCGTAGAATGTTAGTTTACAAGGCGACATTCTTTGGCACTCAATTAGAACTGGTTGATAGGTGGTTCCCCTCCTCTAAAACATGCTCCTGCTGTGGCAATGTTCAACCAATGCCTCTGACTGAGCGCGTTTACAGATGTGGTAAGTGTGGCATTTCCATCGAGCGCGATTTAAATGCGGCTCAAAACCTGGAAAACGCCCCAACAGTGAGAGTACGTGCGGCAAGCGCGGAATTTACGCCTGTGGACCAGAAGGAGCCGACTCCCTTGCCTGAAACAGCAAGCTTTCCCTCGAATTAAGCTTGCATACTTGATTTGAGTAAGTTTTGTGTTGCACACTTAAAGAAGTCTCGGAAAGATCGGCAATTCCCTACAGCACCATCAAAAAATACGCCCAAACACCCAGCTTAGCAACGGTAGACTATACGGCTTGATTGAAGTTAGCGCGTGTATTTGATGTGATGCTCGAAGAAGTGGTAGAAGTGTTGGAAGAGTAATGCGCCTAATTAGGTTGCGAGTTCCAGAATTGGCTGGTGAAAAGGGTTGGACGCTCAAAGAAGTTTCCCAACGATCGGGAATTCCCTACGGCACAGTTAGAAGCTATGCTCATTCTCCCAAGCTGGCAACTGTAGACTACACCGCTTTGAAAAGTAAGTGGGAGTAATAGAGGACGCAAGAAATCTACTACTACGCTTTCTGTTGGACAGGAAGCCTACAGTGTACGGGAAGCGTCACTGTAGGTAGTTCACCCTATACATTTGATGTGATAATTGATAACTTGGTTGAAATAACGGCTTTACTGAAGTTATCGCGTGTGTTTGACCTGATGTTTGAAGATTTGGTCGAAGTTTTGGAAGAGTCAGCGATCGCCACCTCTGTAAAATTGAGAAATAGGGGGGTTAAAATTCCATGATGATTGCAGCAGAACAACGCTACTATTCACCCGAAGAATACCTAGAACTAGAGGTAAATTCTGAGGAACGTCACGAATATATTGATGGTCAAATTATTCCCATGACAGGCGGAACGCCTAATCATAACCAAATTGCTGGCAATTTTTCCGCAGCGCTAAATTTCGCTCTCAAGCGTCAGCCTTATCGAGTCTTTGTTACAAATCAGCGACTCTGGATTCTCAAAAAGCGAATTCATAGCTATCCCGACGTCATGGTTGTGCAAGGTCAACTGGAATTTGCAGCAGGACGAAGAGACACGATCGCGAATCCGCTGATGATTGCTGAAGTCTTATCAAAATCAACTAAAAGTTACGACCGGGATGAAAAATTTGCAGCGGATCGCACCATTCCCAGCTTGCGGGAATATCTTCTGATTGACCAATACACCCTGCACGTCGAGCAGTATTCCAAAACAGATAACAACCGCTGGATATTTACTGAATACGAAGATGAGAATGCGACTATATCGCTAGCTTCTGTTCCCTTTGAAATTGTCCTGGCGGATATTTACGATAAAGTGGACTTTGAAGATGAGGTCGTTGAGGAAATTAACCCTGTGCAAGACGAGGGTGAACTAGGCTGAAAAGATTTATTTTGCCACAGGGAATCCGACAGGCAAGATGCCTATCCCACAAGAGAGGATTATTCCTTGGTATAGGTTAAGGGCGCGTCAAAAATAACGGCAAAATCAGCAGTTGGGATTAACATGTCTTACGCGCATATTCCGGGTTTCTCGGAAAAATCTTCGAGCAAGGAACTAGAGATCGCAGCCAGAAACAAAGGTGATAGGATCGTCGGTCGCCTATCCCATCCGGAATTGACTGCTGGCGCTTGTAGTATAATACATATTACATAAGTGTAAGGCTGCATCTTGTTGCGGGTGGAGGATTCAGCATGGATAAAAAAGCAGTTTTATTAGGTGAAAATTTAGGTTACGAAATCAGCTCAACCAGGACTTTGTTTAAAGGAGTTCAGGTGAGTATAGAGTCAAGAGCGCGCATTGCTTTAGTTGGTCGCAACGGGGTAGGAAAATCAACCCTGCTCAAGATTATGGCAGGTGAAATTAATCCGACTAACGGGTCTATTTACCGTCATGGGATTGTCTACTACTTGCCACAAATCAGCACGATTCGAGAGGAAATTAAAGCCGATACAGTACTGGATTTATTGAGCGATATCTCGGAGGAATGGTGGAAAATTGAGGAAATTTTGCCAGCAAAATTTAGCACAACTCTTGATTTGTCCCTACCGATTGCTAACTTGAGCGGCGGGGAATTGACAAAACCTCAAGAGCCAAAAGTGCTATTGCTGGATGAGCCAACTAACCACATGGATCTGCAAGCGTTAGAAAATTTGAGTCAATTTCTCAATGATTTTGATGGAGCATTTGTTATTGTTTCTCACAAACCTTTTTTCCTAGACCAAGTCGTAGATATTACTTGGGAACTCACCCCTGAGGGGATAAAGGTTTACGGGGGGAATTTTTCGCTGTATCGAGAGCAGAAAGAGACAGAATTAGCGGCGGCGTTGAGGACGCACGAAATTGCTAGAAAAGAACTCAAACGTGCTAAAACATCGGCGTTGCAAGAGCAGCAACGAGCAGCGCAATCTCGCAGAAGCGGGAGAGAAAAGTTTCTCAATGGCAGTATTGATAGAATTAAAGCAGGACTGCTGAAAAGCCAAGGCGAAACAACCGCAGGTATTGCCAAAAAGAAACATGAAGCAGCCGTTGAAAAGGCGAATCAAAAAGTTGAAGAAACTCAGGTAAAAACAAATAATGTGACGCAGGTTCAACTGGCAGAAAAAAGTCACAAACCTAGAAGTTTGATTGATATTCAGGGGGCAAAGCTTAGGGTAGGAGATCGGTTGCTAATTGAGAACATTCATCTGCATATATCTGCGGGAGATAGAGTGGCGATGGCAGGAGCCAACGGGTCGGGTAAATCAAGTCTTGCTAAGGCAATTTTAGGGATGAAAAATTCCCCAGCATTTTTGGAATCCGGAGAAGTTTTGCTGGCGAATGGGATGAAAGCAGTGTATCTCGATCAAACCTACGAATTGGTGAATCGAAACCGGACAATTATAGAAAATATGCAAGCTGCCAATCCCAATCTGAACTATCAACTTTTGCGGCAACAATTGGGACACTTTCTGTTTAAATACGATGACGTTAACAAACAAGCATCGGTGTTGAGTGGGGGTGAATTGGCGAGGCTAGCAATTGCCATGATCGGCATCTCTGAAATCGACCTGCTAATTCTCGACGAACCGACTAATAATTTAGATATCGAAACCGTTGACCAAATGGTGGCAGGTATCAACGAATATCAGGGTGCTATATGGGTGATTTCCCACGATCTAGATTTTTTGAGTCGGAGCGGTATTACCAAAGCCTTTCAGTTGAAAGATAGAACGTTGCGAATGACTGCGTATCTGCCAAATGAACTCGAGCGGTATTATCAAGAATTAGTCGAAGCATAGGCTTGTTTGCATCTACAGGACTGATATCATGTCCGGAAAGCGTGCTGCACGGGAGGGACAAATTTAACGATATATTTCATGCTCCCACTTAATTGTTGGTAAAACCCGCCCCTACAGCATAAAAAACTATATAACTCAAGTTGCTAGTTATCTCTCTGGGAGCGGCTAATGGCTAATGGCTAATGGCTAATGTCAGTAAAAATCCAAGATTAGCAAGCTGGCAATTAGCTATTAGCAACGCCCTTGTTTATAACTAGCAACTTGCGTTATATACTACCATTGCTACCGGACATGATATCGCTCAGAAAGGGTCTCAAAAGTATCATTTACTACTCCAAAAAGGAGCGAGCGCTTGTTACTTAGGAAAAAATAACGGTTTGAATCGATTGGTGAATTTGACACTCCATCCCCCTAAAAGGGCGAGGATTCTTGGTTCGCAGAAGAAACTTGCCAATGCAGGATTGCTCCAACTAAAGTAGAGGTTTCCTCTCCCCAAGCTTGAGATCCGGTCTGCCCGACCGTACTGAGTCCTCGGCTCAAAATGTTAATTGCTGCATTGATATCTCGATCTTCCACATATCCACAACTAGGGCAGATATGCGTTCTTTCCGACAATGATTTTTTGACAACTTCTCCACAATTAGAACAGTTTTGGCTTGTATAGTGTGGGGGAACAGCTACAGTTACCTTACCATACTTATAACCAAAATATTCTAACCAACGACGGAAAGTTGACCAAGCAGCATCAGAGAGCGACTTAGCTAGATGTCGATTTTTTACCATGCCTTTGACATTTAAATCTTCATAGGCTATCAAATCCTTAGATTGAATTAAACAAAGTGCTACTCTCGCTGCCTACTTACTTTTAAATGTTTTCTGGCAGAGCGAACTCTAGCTTTGTGATAGTTTTTCGATTGCGGTTTTTTGGCTTTCTTCTTTTTGGGGTCGTATTTCTTAGATTTTTTCCGAGTGGAGCGATTAATTTTTTCTCTCCTTTTATATAAAATTGTGGAATCGGTTCAAGGTGACCCTGGCTATCAGCATAGAAATACTTCAACCCGACATCAATTCCTACAGCTTTTTGAGAAGGGTTTAATGGTTTGATTGTATCTCTTGGGTCTAATTGAACAGAGAACTGAACGTAGTATCGCTCACTTCTACGAAGAATTCGTACTCTTTTTATCTGCTCGATTTGTAAAAACAATAAGTCTCTGGTTCCTATCAACTTTAGTGAGCAAATATTTTTATGATCGGTAAAAGTAATATGCTTTCTATCAGATGATAGCTTCCATCCAGAGACTTTATATTCTACAAAACGAGTAGTTTTCTTGAACTTAGGATACCCTTTTTTACCACTTATTTGTTTGTTCCTGTCGAAAAAATTGTTAATAGCTCTTAACACTCTTTCAACGGCTGTCTGGCAAGCATGGGAGTTTAAGTCGTCTACAAACTTAAACTCTTTCCTAAGTCTTGTGTTATATCTAAATAGTTCAGTCTTCCCAACCCCTCGATTATCCATCCAAAAACGAAGCACTTTATTGCGGACAAATTGAGATGTCCGAATCGCTTCATCAATCCCTTGGATTTGTATTGGTTTCGGCTTGACTTTGAACTCTTTGACAAACACATTTGATACTTGGTACTCAGGTATCAAAATTATCACATAAGTTTAAAAGCCGTCCTAGAAGGACGGGGCTTGAAACCCATTAGTTTTGGTCAAAGCGCTCAGCAACTCGGCGGCGCGTTTCTCATCCGTATTGCCGTAGCGGTCAAAGTGGATCAGGTTCGGCAGTTGTGACGGCACCTCCCAGCCTCGGGTTTGCAATTCCGACTGGGCGTCAAACTGGGAGGCGTAACCGATGCACAAATAGCCGACCAAGACCATCTCGGCGGGAATGCCCAAAAGACTTCCCAGCCGCTCCGGCTCGAAAATGCTGACCCAGCCGACGCCGATCCCCTCGGCGCGAGCCGCCAGCCATAGGTTTTGGATCGCGCAAACGGTAGAATATATCGCCGTCTCAGGCATAGTCTGCCGCCCCAGTCCCCGCCCCCGCTGGCTCGTAATATCGCAGGTAACGCACAGATTGACCGGCGTTTCCAGGATGCCTGCCAGCTTCAATGACATGTAGAGCGCTTTTTGCTTGTCCTCGTAAATCGAGGAGGCGGCTTCGTTAGCCTGCTGGAAAAGTTCGTAGACGCTTTGACGCACACCGGCATCGCGGATCAGAATAAAGCGCCAAGGTTGCATCATACCTACCGAGGGGGCGTGATGTGCAGCGTCAAGCAGGCGCGCCAGAACGTCATCCTCGATGGGAGTAGGGGTGAAATAAGAACGTATATCCCGCCGTTCATAAATCGCCCTGTACACGCCTTGCCGCTCTTCCTCTCCGAAACGATGGATATTTTGGTTGATTTTGGTCATGTTAGCTCCGAGAACAGCTGATAAACAAAGATTTGAATATTTCTGGAGTTTAAACTAACAAATTCAAATCTGCCGCTTTATAGCAGTTTGTGACTTGGTGGAATACAGCCCTTGTGGCGCTCGTTTGTGTAGCGGCACCCTTAAGGGTGCCGCTACACAAACGAGCGCGATCGCGCAGCGTTGCAAGAGCAGTATCCCAAGGGATCGGAAAGCCAGACACTTAGCTTGTGAATAGGTTAAAATCAGTAAAAACCCTGAGTCTTGTCTAGATATTTCTAGTTTTGGGTAGTTTTGTCGAGATTGTTAGAAGTGGTGGGAATTTTGATCGTAAACTCGGTTCCCCGACCAGGCTGAGAATTTACTTCCAACTTGCCATTGTGTTTTTCTACTATAATTTGATTGACGATCGACAAGCCGAGTCCGGTTCCCTTTCCTACAGGTTTTGTAGTAAATAAAGGCTGAAATAATCGCTGTTTGACGGATTCACCCATACCAATCCCATTATCAGCAATCCGGAGCGCGACCCATTGAGCAGAATCGGTCTCGGTTGTAATCTGAATCTGGGGAATTGGAACGCTCATTTTGCCTTGTATAAATGCTTCATCAATGGCATCAATTGCGTTTGCCAGAATATTCATGAATACTTGATTCATCTGTCCTGGATAGCAATTTACTTCTGGCAATCTGCTATAACGCTTGATGACTTGGATGCGGGGACGATGGTACTCCTTACCCGCGATGCGAAGGCTCTTGTCTTTGATACGATGTTGCAAAATCATCAGCGTGGTATCGAGTCCCTCGTGCAAATCCGCAGGCATTTTTGTATCGCAATCTGAGCGGGAGAAGGTGCGGAGCGATCCGGAAATGTTTTGTATCCGTTCAGTTCCTACCTGGAGCGAGTACAGAATTTTTGCCATATCTTCGAGGGCGAATTCCAGATCCAAGTCTTCGATTGCGTTAGTAATTTTTGCTGACGGGTTGGGATATTCTTGTTGATACAGTTGAATAATTTCAGTTACACCGGCAATGTATTCTTGCAAAGGTGTAATATTGTTGGCGATGAAGCTGATAGGATTGTTAATTTCGTGGGCGACACCGGCAATTAATTCTCCCAATGTTGATAGTTTTTCTTGTTGCACAACTTGGATCTGAGCTTGTTGCAAAGCGGCGGTGCGATCGCGCACTTGCTCTTCCAATGATTCCGTAAGTTGCTTTAGTTGCAGGTGTACCCGCACTCTCGCAATTACTTCCTCTTGTTCAAACGGTTTGGGGATATAGTCTACTGCACCGAGAGCAAAACCCTTTATTTTGCTTTCTGTATCCGCCAAAGCTGTGGTAAAAATGATCGGAATGTTTTGGGTAATCGGATTGGCTTTGAGGCGACGACAGGTTTCAAATCCATCAATTCCTGGCATTTGGATATCCAGCAAGATTAACTCTGGTTGATTGCGTTCGATTAGTGCGATCGCGCTTTCCCCACTGACTGCAACGCGGAAGCGAAAACCAGCACTACTCAACGCTTCCGACAGAACAGACAAATTTGTGGGATTGTCATCCACAATTAAAATGAATCCGGTGTGTGAGGGCGTTGTCATGATGGATTGGCTCCTGATTGAGTATTTAAAGCGAATCGATGTATTGCTCAATAAAACTTTCTAGACGTTTGACTTGGAAACTATTAGCAAGCTGCACAAGTTGCGCTGCAAAGGGCGTTAGCTTCTGATCGGAAAGAGGCAGTTTTTGAGCCATTTCTACAACTCCTTGAATATCACCATCTTGTACCAGGTTGAGTAACTGCTGTAAAACCTCGCTAGCAGGAGGAATCAGATCGACTGGACTTGTTGAGCTATCTGCATTGCTCTGATATATCCATTCTAATTGCAAGTATTCCTGTAGTAGTTGCATCAGGGTATGGGCGTCTACAGGTTTGGGTAGAAATGCATTCGCACCGGCATTAATGCTCTTGTATTGGTCGGTTTCAAACACGCTGGCGGAGGAAGCAATAATAGGGATGTCTTTGAATTGGGCAGAGGTACGCAGACGCTTGATCAACTCAAATCCATGCATTACAGGCATCACCAAATCAGTCACGAGCGCATCCGGTTTGCTTTCGTTGGCAGTTTCCCATCCTTCCTTACCATCACTGGCTTCGACGATTGTAAATCCAATTGGCTCGAGTAAATTCACAATCACCGAGCGATTTTCCCATTTGTCATCCACCACTAAAATGGTGCGCTTTTTGCCTTGATAGCCCACAATGGTTCCTTGGTGAACCACTCTAGAAGCAACTGCCCATTCTTTGGCTTGGGGTAGTTCCACCTCAAACCAAAACTTACTGCCTTTGCCAAACTCGCTAATGACTTCAATTTGACTACCCATCAACGAGATAATCTTTTGGCTAATTGCTAATCCCAAACCCGTACCTTCTGCTTGTTGTTTTACTTCTCCAACCTGTTCAAAGGGCAGGAATATTTTCTCAATTTGATTTGGTTTCATGCCCACTCCGGTATCTTCTACTTCAAAGCTAATTTTGGTAATTGTTACGTTTAATTCTTCCCGATTACCAATCACCTCAACCTTGAAAGTCACCCTTCCTTGCTCGGTAAATTTTATCGCGTTACCAAGTAGATTGATTAAGACTTGACGCAGGCGTTTTTCATCTGCACGAATGCCTGCATGCAAGTTTGGATCGAGTTGGACAGCAAAGGCAATGTCTTTCTGTTCTGCCCGGATGCGGCAAATTTCCGTCACGCTTTCTAGAAATGAAGGCAAGTAGAAATAAACCGGATTAAGTTCCAATTTACTGGCTTCAATTTTGGCGAGATCTAACACATCATTAATCAGGGTTAATAGATGGGAACCGCACTGCCCAATAATTTCTATACCTTTGCGTCCTTTATCCGTCAGAGTTTCGCTGCGTTGGAGAATTTGTGTATAGCCCAGAATGCCGTTAAGGGGTGTGCGTAACTCGTGGCTCATATTGGCGAGGAATTCGCTCTTGGCTTGATTTGCTGCATCGGCGGCTTCTTTTGCTTGCTGAATCTCCAGATTCGCCTGCTGAATTTCCTGGAATTTGTTCTGGAGTGCAATAGCCATTAGTTGAAAGTTGTTCGTCAATGCATTAATTTCGCTCACTTGGCTGCTGGGAAACTCTAACTCTTTCGGTGCAATCAGTTTATCCGGCAGGTTAGTTGTTAAGTTTGCCAGTTGGAGCAGAGGCTTAACCAGATTATAGCTAATAGCTTTTGCCAACAGTGGTGTCAAAACTGCGATTAACATCAAAACAGCAAAACCATTGGTATAAAGCCGATCTAAAAGCACAAGATACTGTGCGCTAGGCACTTCGATTGCCAATTGCCAGGGCAAATTATTTCCCATCGATGCCTTTTGCACGTAGAAGGATTTTCGCCAACGAACCACTTTAGCCATAGGCTGAACTGTTGGTATCCAGCGATAGGTTGTGTGATTGATTTGTTGAATTTCCCCATTACTATCGCGATCAAATCGTTGTAAAAATTGCAGATCTTGACGAGTACTGATAATCGCCCGCTGCTGCAAATCGAGGATGCTAATAAACTCTGTTGATGATTGATAATTATTTGTTAACCACCCAGCGATCGCATTCACATCAATCTCAGCAAAGACCTGACCTATTACACCGTCATCCTGTAAGATGGGTACGCTCTGAATTATCGATGGGTAATTCGCTCCTTGAAAAAATACTACCCCAGAGATCCTCGGCTGTTTTTCCATCAGGAAGGCTTTGTATTCCGGCTGCTCCAGTGTCGTAAAATCTGTGGGCATAGCCGAGACAATAATTTTTCCCTGAGCATCGGTAATATAGAGATTGCGGATTTCTGCGAAGGAACTCTGGGCTAGTTTTGTAGTGTCTTGCAGTGAATTTGAGCTTGACAGATTTGCATCTTTAGCATAGGCTGCAAGGTTTTCCAGTATTCGCTGCTTTTGCTGATACCAGTTTTGCAGTTCTGTACTCACGTTGTGCGTTGTATTTTCCAAACTCGCTAAAATGTGATGTTCCTGCTCAGAGGTAGCGCCCTGACAATTCCAAATCGTCAGCACCAGCGCCGGTATTAAAACAAAGGCAACGAACAAATTTAACAGAGTTTGCTCAAAATCTATCGTTTTTTCGGCTTTAGAACGAACAATCCACTTAGCAATCGGTGTATGATTTAAAATTAAACAGGCAAGCAGGGCGTTAGAAATCTGATTAACCGGATTTTTAAATGAAATAAATAAAACAGAACTAGGATCTACTTTTGCCAAAAAAACATAGAGTATCCACAATAAGGGGAACCCAATAAATCCCCAATAAAGCACATCTAATAAAAGTAAATTGTTACTACGCCGCCTTAGTCCCCAACCGACAAAAAAAGTTTCCAGAGTAAATAATATAAAGGCGGAGGGATGCTTCCACAGCAAGATTGTGTACGAACTGGCGATCGCACCCGCAACAGTACCCCATCCCCACCCATACAGTCTGACAACAAGCATGGCAGCAAAGCTGCCAAATAACCAGTCTGCGTGCAAAACGATGGGAATTCTGAAGTAGTTACCCGCATAACCAGCGATAATTAACAGAAATAGGACTAGCGTCCTTCGCAGTTGATGTAGCGATCGCATCCAGTTGGTCAGTGGGTTCGATGGAGTTATAGTCTTTAAAGTCGTCATTGCTTTTCTCTGAGTCTGAGAGATAGGTTAAGGTTGGCTCGGTTTCTCAAATATGCTTACCACCACAGATCATCTCCCACCAGTATAAATCTCCCTTTCCTTCACCTCAAGCTGGTGGAAAACTTCTGCCACGTCGCTAATGACTCGGTTTCATAGACCCTTAAAATAAAGGTAGGAGCATTTCTTAAATCGCCCTTGTCATAGGAAAGAAATCATGACACAAATTATTCCAGAAATAGAAACTATTTCAGAAATAGCAGAACTGAGAGAGGAAATAATCTCAAAGCGAGAGTCGGGAGAAGTTATGTTAGAAATCAAAAAAATAATTCCCCGTGGCAATTTTGACGATGAAAATATCATGGCGCTTGTCGATTCATTTGTGCTGCAATTGGGATTTTCTGGTATTGGCGATCGCTGGAAACAAATTAATCGAGAATCAGCCCAAAAAATCTTGAATTTTCTCCTCGCGAAAAACTTAGCTTATTCTGAAGAATCGATCGCCATTACCGATGCCGAAACAATTGCGGATAGGTTTATGAGTCTTTTTAAAGATAATTGCCAATTTTTTACAAATGCCATTTTTAATCATAACTATTCCCGTCTAGCTGAGTGGGATTCAATTACAGAATCTACCTTTGACACGGGTGTTGTCATTGTCAGCAATGAAAGAATAGGTATACTTTGGGTTCAAGATGAAGATTGAGCGGGGTTGGTAATTGCTAATGGCTAATGGCTAATGGCTAATGGCTAATGGCTAATGGCTAATTGGTCAGGAATTAGGCAAAGAAACTAAGGTGATACGAAAAATCGTGGGTTTGTCAAGGAGAAATCCAGGTCGAAACCGGGTTTCTGAGCAAAGAAACCCGGTTTTTCGGAAAAATTGCCGAAAAAACCGGGTTTCTGAACCCGCAATTGCTGAAGCAGTGCCCAATCTATTAACGATTACCTACCTGTTAAATCTAAAATCCCTTGACCTCAATCTTTGCAGTCAGAACTATTATCAGGAGTAGCATCAGGATAGAAAGTGCGAATGGCGCTATTTTTGGTGACAAACACAGCTTTAAAGGTTTTATTCTCGTCAGTCACGCTTAAAAGACAAACCTTATTAGAAGGACTCGTGTTGGGGTTATTTTTGTAGGCTAAAGCTGCTTTTGCGAGGATTTCTTCTGCGTTTAAGGTATAAGGATAACCCTTAATACTAGACTGGGAAATACCGTTTCCTACTTTCATAACCGCGCCTATGGTGTATACTGCGCCCGCCATTACTTCCTGATTGCGAGTATTATTAGCTAGCCTGCCAGCTAAACCCTTATTTTGTAAATCTAGATAACGGGCAGCATAGTGCAATCCACCAATTGAACCGCCTTTATTTGGTTCGCCACAGAAGACGTGATCGAAGCCTTGTGCCTTAAACCAAATAGCAGTTAAATCCTCTAAAAATTCCTGATTACTGGTATGTCCAGAAACAAGATATCCTCCCACATTAGCTTTGATATTTTCCAAGACAGTAGTATTGTTATTCATCATTGTTTTGAATGCATCCTCGCTCACTACTTTGCCCGGTGCGCCGCAAAGCTGATTTACTGCCAGATCAAAGCTGTTGAGGACTGGCGGGGGAGGTGTGACATCGGCTGGACTACCGTACCCTAAGCCTGTTACGGGGTTGTTGATATTATCAAAGAAAGGTAGGGAATTTCTAGGTAAAGCCCGCGCAGATTTAGATAATTCGGCATCAAAACTGGATTGAACATCAGCGGGTGGATAGCTGGTTGCATCAGCATCAAACCGAGCTGAAATCTTGGCGTTATTGGCTTTTGAACATGCCGAAAATAAGAGGGTTAGGATTAATACACCACATATTAATTTGCCCAAGGGGCGTGGCTGGAAAAAATTTAACATTTAACTTGACTCATTCAGGTCTAAGATATTATAAATTACTGCTCGCGAACCAAGTATAATAGTGTCTTAAAATTAAATATTTTTTAACGAAAGCAGGACTGAGGCACGACGAACTTAGAAACCGGGTTTCTCTGAAAAATCGTCGGTTGGAAACTAGAGATCGCAGCTTGAAACTTTGGTGATACGAACGCCCTTGCGTAAGTCCTGAGATTATTTGTTGTTTTTCGTCGGTGCCCTCAGAGCTACTCGTAACGCACCCTACTCATTACTAGCAGTGACAACGCGATCGCCAAAAATTCCGTTATTAAATAAAATAATCGGAGGCGAGAGCCTGCGAAATGCGTTCCCACGCAGAGCGTAGGAACGAGAGAAAGAAAGCAGAGCGTAGGAACTAGAGAAAAGCGGATAAAATAATCGGAGGCGAGAGCCTCCTGAATGCGTTCCCACGCAGAGCGTAGGAACGAG
>NZ_BLAY01000161.1 GCF_020521235.1 Microseira wollei NIES-4236
TAGGCATCTTGCCTGCCCACCTCACCCACAAGAGAGTGATGTTTCTTGTGGGGTAGGCATCTTGCCTGCCCACCTCACCCACAAGAGAGTGATGTTTCTTGTGGGGTAGGCATCTTGCCTGCCCACCCACCCCACAAGAGTGTAATTTTTCTTGTGGGGTAGGCATCTTGCCTGCCCACCTCACCCACAAGAGGAGTGATGTTTCTTGTGGGGTAGGCATCTTGCCTGCCCACCTCACCCAAAAGAGAGTGATGTTTCTTGTGGGGTAGGCATCTTGCCTGCCCACCTCACCCACAAGAGAGTGATGTTTCTTGTGGGGTAGGCATCTTGCCTGCCCACCTCACCCAAAAGAGAGTGATGTTTCTTGTGGGGTAGGCATCTTGCCTGCCCACCCACCCCAAAAGAGAGTGATGTTTCTTGTGGGGTAGGCATCTTGCCTGCCCACCTCACCCACAAGAGAGTGATGTTTCTTGTGGGGTAGGCATCTTGCCTGCCCAGTTTTCAGTTGATTTATACACACTTACTTAGTTCAAGTTTCGACTGAAAATTCTTCTGGATCGATATCCCAATTTACCCAGCGAATTGCTTCCCGTGCAGTTTGCATATCGGGTGGTACGCGCAAGGCGTGAATGTGTCCGGTGCTGGGGCAGGTCATTTTTAATAAATAAACTGGTTCTTTTTGAGGAATTTCATGATTTTGAGGAAAATCATTCAAATCGAATCCGTCAATATCTGCTTCAATTTTTAGCAAGGTGTATTCTCGCCAAGTATCTAACTCTTCAGCTTCTAATTCCTGACAAATTCGGGCGTAACCAATGGCTTGAATTAGCACTCGTCTGAGTTCGGCGTTTTTTTCAGATAAAATCCATTCTGCTTGCCAATTGTTTGGGTGTATTTTGCCGTATTTTTCTGGTAAGGTTACTCCATGATAAGAATATAAGCTGTATCCATCGGAAAACTGGATTGCGGGTTTTCCTTCGGCGTGGAGGCGATTTTGATTGTCGAAAAAGAGTTGAGTGGGGCGATCGCATACAATACAAACCTTCTCATAAGCCCAGATCCAGCCGCAATGCTCAAAAAGCTGGTTGAGGCAATGAAACGCTTCCTGTGTTTTTAGATCGAGTACGCAACCTAATTTAGAGACACAGTATTCAGTCACGGCGATCGTTGTAATCAGGTCTTCCGGGGTAATGTAACTCCCTACCTTGAAGCCGTCATCATACAACTTTTCCCCCAGTTTTTCTCTGATTTCCTGTCCGGGTTGAAATACGATTAGCAAACATAAAGAATCCCACAGTTCCGTACTCAGTAGTTTTCTTGTTAATTCAAACAATTCCTCTGGTAGTGGTTCTCCCAAGCTCTCACATGGACGTAATGACGCAATAGCTGCGTATGATGGGCTACTGCAAAAAATAATCTCAGGTTCTGCTTTGCCAATAACTGCGTAGGCAGATTTTATGGCTTCTTTTGCTTTTTGACGATCGATTGGCTTTTGGGAGAGGGTGTGCCACTTTTCTGCGTGCGACGATATACTCAGGTCGGAAATTTGATTGACATAGAGATGTAGGTTGGTCAAGTTAGTCAGGGTTAACAGCGGGCGAATGTCGGAAATTTGATTGCCACTGAGAGTCAGTTCGGTCAAGTTAGTCAAGGTTGAAAGCGGACGAATATCAGAAATTTGATTGTCATCGAGAGTCAGTTCGGTCAAGTTAGTCAGGGTTGACAGCGCACGAATGTCAGAAATTTGATTGTCATTGAGAGTCAGGTAGGTCAAGTTAGTCAGGGTTGACAGCGCACGAATGTCAGAAATTTGATTGTCATTGAGATTCAGGTAGGTCAGGTTGGTTAGGGTTGACAGCGCACGAATGTCAGAAATCTGATCGCTGAACTCGTAGCCGAATGCGTCAAACTTATTTTCGCCGATCTCTAGGCTGGTCAGGTTGATCAAAGTTGACAGTGGACTCAAGTCGGAAACTGGATTGTCACAGATACACAGCCTGGTCAGGTTGGTCAAGGTTGATAGCGGACTGAGATCGGAAATTCGACCGTGACCTAGATTCAGGCAGGTCAGGTTGGTCAGTCCTGACAGCGGACGAAGGTCAGAAATTGGATTGACGTAGAGGTTGAGGAAGGTCAGGTTGGTCAGGGTTGATAGCGGACTAAGATCGGAAATTTGACTGTTCGAGATCTGCAGTTCAGTCAGATTGGTCAAGGTTGACAACGGACGAATGTCGGAAATGACGCCGGATGTATAGCTAGAAATACTAAGTTTGGTTAGGTTGGTCAAGGTTGACAGTGGACGAATGTCGGAAATGGAGTCATAGCCAGAAATCCTAAGTTCAGTACAGCTTGAAAGTATCCGATCCGCTTCATAGCAATCAGAAGTTTTAGCATACTCTAACAGCACTTCGACGGTATGCCTTGCCTCTTTTGATATGCTGTCTTTGTTTAAACACCAGTCAGCAAAGCTGCTGAATGTTGGGTTCTGGTTTGGCTTTTGTTCGGACATAAGGCAACGGTATTTTATAAACGTGTATTTAATTTGGATGATTTATATCCCCGCATATGCCTTAACGATTAAAATCGCGGCTACACAAACAAAGTCCGCCTACGCGGACTATAAGAAAAGCAAGGTATTTAAACCTGCGTAGGCAGGTTTTGTTTGTATAGGTGCGATTTTAATCGTTCGTTGCATGATGTAAAATAAACCATTGTTGACCCGGAGAAAACAAAGTCCGCCTGCGCGGACTATAAGAAAAGCAAGGTATTTAAACCTGCGTAGGCAGGTTTTGTTTGTATAGGCGCGATTTTAATCGTTGGTTCCACGATGTAAAATCAACCATTGTTGACCCGGGGATACCTTTTTCGGATAAGCTAGCATCTAAGCGTGTTGTAATTCTTTAATCCTATGCTAGACCTAACAAAAGTGGCGCGGCAAATGCAGGGTATCAGTCAGCACCTGAATGCTGAGACTGCTGCTTCTCGCAAAAGATTGGAATTAGCAACGCAATTGCTGTGGCGATCGCAAGCTCAACAATCGGAATTAGTCCAGCGACAACAGCAGTGGCGCGATCGCCTCATTTTCACCGCCGCCGTACCTGTTGAACCTTTGGATACCCGCGTCGAAATTCCTATTCCGCCAAAATCTCACACCGTCATCGCTACCGACGGTTCCCAAATGACTCCCAGTCACCACGAAATTGCCTATTGCTATCTGATTAATATAGGCCGAGTCGTGTTGCATTACGGTCAAGGACGCCATCCATTTATGGATAGCCTCCCAGAAGTTTTCTACAAAGCTGACGATCTCAATATCTCTCGTCAGTGGGGTATTCGCATCGAAGAATGGTTGGGTTATTGGCGTACTGCCTCCGAAACTGTAGCTTTGGCTGAACTATGCACGAGTTGGGCAAAAAGTCAAGAAGATGGAGGGGAAAATTCTCAATTGCCAATTACCAATTGCCAATTACCAATTACCAATCCAAAATCGATTGTGCCTACTTTGGCGATGGTGGATGGGTCGCTGATTTATTGGTTTTTGGAACAGTTGCCTTCTGAGGCGCGGGCTCGCATCCTTACCCCAATTTTTGCAGCTTGGGAACAAATTCGCACTGCTGGAATTCCCCTCATAGGGTATCTCAGTGCTTCTAGAAGCAGCGAGGCGATGAATTTTTTACGTTTGCCGGTTTGTCCGCACCCGGTGCCTAACTGTCAAACTTTTTGTCATAATTTAGACAAACTACCCTGCCAAGTTTTAGACCCTTTACGGGATACTCGGTTTTGGTTATCTCAACTGCAACCGGGACAGCGCAGTCCGTTGTGGCGCAGTGGGGCGAAGATTTTGGATTTGTACGGAAAAGGGCAGAGTATTTATTTTTGCTATGTCCATGTCGGGGCGGAAATTGCGCGGATTGACATGCCTGGTTGGGTAGCAGAAGATGCGGTGATGTTAGATCGAGCCTTAAGTCTGATGCTGGCGCAAGTGCAGAAAGGTTATGGTTATCCTGTAACACTTGCCGAGGCGCACAATCAGGCGGTGGTTACCGGGAGCGATCGCGCGCGTTTCTTTGCGATGCTGGAACAACAAATGATCAAAGCTGGTTTAAGAAACGTCGGCACTTCTTACAAAGAAACTCGCAAGCGAGGAAGCATCGCTTAATCGGGGAGAGACGCAGAAATATAGGGATTTTCTCTATTACAGGCGTCGTTGTTTCCCATCTAAGATCTTGCACCTGTACTTCCAGTTTGCTTGGAGATTAAAATCCCACAACGAGTAACTGAAGTCCACTTAAGTGGACGGAAAACTGTTTTAGGGGTGGTACATAACCACACCCGTTCAGGACTTACCCACGACGATCGTATCACCTTTGTTTCCAGCTGGGATCTCTAGTTTCCCAGTCGAAGATTTTTCCTTGAAACCCGGTTTCTTTGCCTAAGTCCCGCCGTTTTTTAGTCGGATTTATCCGACTTTAGCTATTAGACTCTTAATTTATTCCCCGTCGGTTCATCGCAACTGGTGCAAGATCTGAGCGATCGCACTTCCTTAATCTATGTTTGATAAGATTTGTTTCAAGTCTGGCGCTGCCATACTGTTTCCCTGAATAACCGCTACACACAATCGCGCTTCGGGGTAAAGCCGATCGCCCATACCGAGCGTAATTTTTACTTGTTAGCACTGCTCGTGGGACAAGGTGACGCTGCTAACTTTGCTGACCGTATATGTACGGCAGGTAAATATTGTATCAAAAGGCTTGCAAGCTAGCAAACAACCTCACAGGGGGGATATAGTCATGAATGCTACTAATTTGAGATTAATCCACGAAGCTGCCGATGCTTTAACAGGTCCGGACTTATATCCTTGGGATTGTGGCCCTGCGGTAGCCCAATTGCAAGAGCTTCTGCGCGCTCATGGTTTCGACTTGAGGGTAGATGGGGACTTTGGTTGCATGACAGAAGCTGCGGTGAAGGCGTTTCAACGGCAACAAGGGTTGAGAATTAATGGCGTCGTAGATGCCAAGACTTGGGTAGCATTAAAGACAACCGTCCAACCCGGAGCTCGCATCCTCAGAATCGGACATACGGGTGCTGATGTATACGAACTTCAAGGATTGTTGCAAGTCCTGGGTTATAACGTTCGCCGCAGTGGTATGTTTGATGGTGATACCGAACAGGCAGCGATCGCTTTTCAGAAAAAACATAAGTTAAGAGCCAACGGTAAAATAGATCCCATCACCTGGACAGTATTGCGAGGTCGTGGCCCTTTGCCTACTCCTCCTAAACAAATTGGATGGTTTTTCAATCCTCGCCGCTGGTGGTGAGCTATTTGGCGCTTAGGTTGGGTTTTGATTAACTACCCGAATCCAACCTACAACCAAGTTATTTTAACGCTCTGGCATCGTATTTTTTTTAGCCAAACCAGAGAAAATTATCTATGTAATTTTCATCTATCTCGGGACTTACCCAAAGAAACCGGGTTTCTCCGAGGGATTTTTTTACCCACACCAGAAAAAATTATCTATGTAATTTTCATCTATCTCTACGATAACAATACCCAAGTTCCTGATAATTCTGCCAAATGGGGAGGGTTGAGAAGTTGCAGAAGTTGGGTAAGTTTATGTAACCTAAGATATAGTAAATTATCAAAAAATATTTATAAAGAAGAAAAAAAGGGGTGATGGGGCAAATATAGCGGGCATTTTTTGTTGACAACTAGGCTGCTGGGAATGAAATTGAACAGCTGATTATTTGCCGTTGAAAAATTGATAAAAAAAAGATTGATTAGGAAAGTATAAAAATAAAGCAATAGAGGTAATTATTTAGGAGAGAGTAAATAAAATAAATGGAGTATAAAAAAATGGAAAAGACGAAGTCTGTAAATTTAGAGATAAAAACTGTGGAAACATTGCTGCAAGAACTGACAAGATTGGGTCAAAGGGTTGCCGAATTAGAACAGGTTGTCATCCCTATACCAACTCAAATAAGTCAGGAAAAAGCGTTGTTAACTGCCATAAGCAAAATTGGGAAAAGTTTTAATCGGGAGAGTATTGTTCAGACAACTGTCAAAGAAGTTCGCCAACTGTTTAAGGCGGAACGGGTAGCAATATTATGCTTTGAAACAGACTCTTGCCATGGGGGTAAATTTGTCGCGGAAGATGTGTTACCTGAATGGCCTTCGGTATTGAATGAAGCAGTTGAGAGTCTCTGTAATGGGGATGCTAAGGATTGGGAGTTAGGAAATGTAAGAGCAACCGACGATATTTATCAGGCTCAGAGATGCGATTATAATCTGTTAATGCTGACCCGGTTTCAGGTCAGATCCGAGTTAGTTGCACCGATTTATACGGGGGATCGCTTATGGGGGTTGCTGTGCGTTCACCAATGTGCGAACAAAAGGCAATGGGAAGCGCAGGAAATTGAGTGGGTAACCCAAATTGCAGCGCGAGTGGGAGTAGCACTGCAACAGGCAGAATTACTGGTAGAGGCGCAACAGCGAGCCGCAAAATTGGAAACAAAGCTAGCAGAGCAATTGCAAAAACAAGCAGAAGAATTAGCCACAGAAGAGCAGCGGGAAAGAGTTTTAGAGGAGTTGATTGCCAAAATCCGCGCTAATTTGGATATTGACGCGATTATCCAAACTACAACCGCAGAAGCGAGACAGCTATTCAAGTGCGATCGCGTGACAGTTCATCGCTTTAATCAGGAGAGCGAAGGTGAGTTTTCGGCTTTATTTCCTTTGTTTTCCTTTCTGGCGCATCCTAAGCAAAGCTTTGCCGTCGATGATGTTTATCAATTACTAGAACAGATACAATTGCGATCCTATTGCGTCGCACCGATATTTGTAGGGGAAAAACAGTGGGGGTTGTTAGCAGCTTACCACGATGGGGAACCGCGTCGCTGGGAACAAAGAGAAATTAAGTTTTTGACGCAAATTGGCAACCAGTTGGGTTTAGCATTGCAGCAGGCAGAAGCAGTTAAAGAAATGCGGATGCAATCAGAGCGGTTGGCTAAAACCTTGGAACGAGAGAAAGCCGTTGCAGCCGTTATAGACAAGATTAGGCGATCGCTCGACATTAACGCAATTTTCCAGACCACCGTTTCTGAAGTGCGCCACTTAATTAAAGCAGATCGAGTGGGGATTTATCGCTTCAAACCCGACTGGAGCGGCGAATTTGTTGTAGAATCAGTTGCGTCAGGTTGGCTCTCCATATTCCAGCAGCAGATAGAGAACCCAAAACTGCGCCAAAGCATCAACGAATGTAGCGTCAAACTGTTAGCCAATCCTCAAATCGTCGATACCTACATGCAAGAAACTGGGGGAGGTTCCTACAGCAGAGGCGAGAGATTTCGCGTTGTTGACGATATCTACAAAGCCGGATTTTCTGAGTGCTATCTTGAAGTACTTGAGAGCATCCAAGCAAAAGCTTACGCCATAATTGCCATTTATCAAGGGCAGCAGTTATGGGGATTGCTAGCAGCTTACCAAAATTCCGAGCCAAGACATTGGGAAGCAGCAGATATTAATTTTTTGGTTCAAATAGGCAGTCAGTTAGGCGTCGCCGTACAGCAATCAGAATTACTCAGACAGGCAGAACAAAAGTCAACCGTACTGGCAACAACGCTAGAAGCTCAGTTGCGCCAAAGAGGGAACGAATTAGCCGCAGAAGCAGAACGGGAAAAAGCGATCGCCCAAGTTGTCGAAAAAATTCGCCAAACCTTAGATATTGACACCATTTTCCAAACCACCGCCACCGAAGTGCGTCAACTGCTAAATGCGGATCGAGTGGCAATGGCGCGCTTTATTCCCGGCACTGACTACTGTGAAAGCGAATTTGTCGCCGAGGATGTTTTACCTGATTTTGCTTCAGCGATCGCCGCCAAAGTTAAAGACCACTGTTTTGGTAACAACGTCTCGCAATACTATCAAAAAGGGCGGATATGGGCAGCAAACGATATCTACGAAATGGGAATGCAAGATTGTCATTTAGCAATTTTGTCGCGGTTCCAGGTGAGAGCGAATTTGGTCGTGCCTTTGTTGAAAGGAGAGGAACTTTGGGGATTGCTGTGCATTCACCAATGCTCTGGTCCCCGCCAATGGCAAGAAAAAGAAATTGAATTTGTCATCCATATTGCCGTTCAGTTAGGGGTAGCACTGCAACAAGCCAAATTACTGAAACAAGCGCAAAACCAATCAGAAGAACTGCAAGCATTACTCACACAAGTACAGGCACAAAAAGAGCAACAAAACAAAATTGCCGAACGGGAACGTGCCTTCGGCAGGATGATTGAAAGAATTCGCCTCAGCTTAGACATTGACGTTATTTTCAGAGTTACTACCTCAGAAGTCCGACAAATTCTCAAATGCGATCGCGTCGCCTTCTATCAGTTCAAACCCAACTGGGATGGCGAATTTGTCTTCGAGTCAGTCGCCGAAGGTTGGATACCTTTCGTGCAAGAAAACCATAACGTTGGTTGGGTTGATAGCTACATGCAAGAAACCGCTGGTGGCAGATTTCGCAACCACGAGAATACTGCCGTCAACGATATTTATAATGCCGGACTGACCGAGTGCCACATCGAAATTCTCCAACAATTTCAAATCAAAGCTTACATCGTCGTTCCCGTTTTTGTTGGTGAAAAACTGTGGGGATTATTAGCAGCTTACCAACATTCAGAACCCCGTCATTGGGAACCAATTGATGTCAGCTTACTGGCTCAGTTGGGCAACCAATTAGGAGTCGCACTACAACAAGCGCAATTGCTAGCACAACTGAAAAAAGCCAAAGAAACCGCAGATGCAGCTAACCGCGCTAAAAGCGACTTTCTCGCGCACATGAGTCACGAACTGCGGACGCCGCTCAACGCCATTTTAGGCTTTACCCAATTGATGAGTCGCGATGATTCTCTTAACTTGGAACAGCAAGAAAACCTGAGCATTATTAACCGCAGCGGCGAGCATTTACTAACCTTAATTAACGATGTCTTGGAAATGTCCAAAATCGAAGCTGGTCAAACAACCTTAAATGAAAATAGCTTCGATCTGTATCGCCTGCTGGACTCAATCCAAGACATGCTCGAAATAAAAGCCGCAGAAAAAAGCCTGCAACTGATTTTCGCTCGCCCCACCGACTTACCCCAATATATCTGCACCGACGAAAGCAAACTCCGCCAAGTTTTAATTAATTTATTGGGGAATGGGATTAAATTTACGCAGCAAGGAATTGTTATTCTAAGAGTGTCAGTAGTTAGTTGTCCCTTGTCCCCTCTCAATAGCAAAAACCAACTGACACTTCAATTTGAAATTGAAGACACAGGTCCAGGTATTGCCTCAGAAGAAATAGACAACTTATTTGAACCATTTGCTCAAACCGAAACCGGGCGAAAATCGCAAGAAGGCAGCGGTTTGGGATTACCTATCAGTCGTAAATTCGTGAGATTGATGGGGGGAGATATTAGCGTTACGAGTACGGTAGGACTTGGCACCAGCTTCAACTTCCACATTCAAGTTAAATCGGCTGAAAGTTCTGAAATTCAGCTGGCAAAATTTGAGCATCGAATCATCGGTTTAGCACCCGGAAAACCGACTTACCGAATTTTAGTAGTAGAAGATAAATGGGCCAATCGTCAGTTATTAGTCCAACTGCTTTTACCCCTCGGTTTTGAAGTCAAAGAAGCAGCCAACGGAGAAGAAGCGATCGCGCTAGTAGAAAACTGGTCACCCGATTTAATCTGGATGGATATGCGGATGCCTGTAATGGATGGCTATGCCGCCACTAAAGAAATTAGAGCTAAAAATTGGAATAAACCACCCATCATCATTGCTTTAACCGCCAATGCCTTTGAAGAAGAACGCATGATAGCCTTGTCTATTGGCTGCGATGATTTTGTTCGCAAACCATTTCAAGAAAACACTATTTTGGAAAAAATGGCAGAGTATTTAGGCGTACAATATACTTACGCCGAACAGAGCAATCGTTCATCAGTCATCGATAACGCTCTAAAAGAATTACCCATCACCAATTACGCATCACCAATTACCAATTTGCGGATATTGTTGGCAGATGATAATATTTTCAACCAAAAACTTGCCGCTGGGATGCTCAAGCAATTAGGTTATGAAGCAGATGTGGTCAGTAGCGGTGTAGAGGTATTAGAAGCAATGCAGCGCAACTCCTACGATGTCGTGCTGATGGATATGAAAATGCCCTTAATGGATGGACTAGAAACCACTCGTCGTATCTGTCAACAATGGGTAGATGGTTCTCGTCCTCGAATTATTGCCATGACTGCTAGTACCCTAGAAAGCGATCGGCAAGAGTGTTTCGCGGCGGGAATGGAAGATTATATCACCAAACCGATTCGCTTGGAAGACCTTAAGACAGCTTTGAGCAGATGTCAACCCATTAATCCAAAAGATAGCAACGTGGCTGAGATTTTAGATCAAAATGCGATGCAAAATCTCCGCAGTGCAGTCCCAGATCATCCCGATAAATTTCTCAGAGACATGATCGATGGTTACTTGGCAGAAACTCCAGAACTAATGCAAAACATCCGGCAAGCGATCGCACAACCCGATCCAGCTAAACTAGACATAGCGGCTCATACTTTGAAGTCGATGAGTGCTACCTTTGGCGCCAACACCTTTACCCAACTGTGCAAACAACTGGAATTCATGGGAAGATCTGGAGCGATTGCTTTTTCCCCCGAACAACTCGCGCAATTAGAAACCGAATATCAACGGGTAATAGCCGCTTTAGAACTTGAACGGCAAAAACTTCGGTGGTAATTGCTAATTGCTAATTGCTAATTGCTAATTGCTAATATCGCTTCCATTAGCCATTAGCTATTAGCCAACTCAATTTGGTGGTAATTGCTCATTGCTAATATCCCTTCCAGCCATTAGCTATTAGCCATTAGCCAGCCATTAGCCACTCAAAAAGACTCTGGTGTATCCGACAAAGTCTCAATCAATAAATCCATTTTTTGCTGTTTCTCTTGCAGAAAAGTTTCGCACTGACGCAAATATTCAACCGCTGCTGTAAACTCGTCAAAAACAGCAGCCAAATCCAAATTACCCGCTTCAATTTGTGCTATAATTGCTTCTACTTTCGCCACCGTTTCTTCATAATTAAAATCTTGTTTAACAGGCATTTCAGCCCGATTTAAACTAGAAGAATTCCTAGACTTAACCATAAAAAACCTTCTTTAATCTTCTTCTTCGCGTTCTTCGTGCCTTTGCGGTTCAATTATCCAAAATTTCAATAACTTTAACCTTAACCCGCCCTTGCCCCAACTGAATCAACAACTCCTGTCCTAGTGCTAACTCAGTCGATGAACGAACAATACTCCCATCTTCCTCCCTGGCGACGGCATAACCGCGTTGCAAAACAGCTTGAGGATCGAGAGTAGCCAACTTTTGCTGTAGCAGATGACAGCGCTGGGTAGCTTGTTCGAGACGCCGCCTGGTTGATTGTATCAGCTGCTGACGCAATAGAGCGATCGCCTCTTTTTCCCGTTCAACTTGCCTATGTAACCGCAACCTGAGCAAGCGCGATCGCAACTGTTCTATTTTACCTTCCGCCGCCTGCTTTCGTTGTTGCACTGCCTCGTACAAATCAGCAATGCGTTGCTTGTGTTCGATATAAAGTTCTGCTATTTCTGGTACAACAAGCTCAGCTGCTGCTGTGGGAGTATGGGCGCAAACATCTGCCACCAAATCAGCGAGAGACTCATCCCGCTGGTGTCCGATACCTGTGACAATGGGAATCGGACAGGTTGCGATCGCTCTTACCACCCTTTCGTCGTTAAAACACTCCAAATCCTCAACCGCGCCACCTCCCCGCGATAGGATGATTACTTCCGAGCGGCGATCGCGCACCACCCGTTCAATTGCCCTTACAATCGATAGTGGCGCTTGCTCACCCTGCACCTGAGCCGGTGAAAATAGTACCTGTAAACCCGAATATCGCTGCTTGAGAGTGCGTTGAATATCTCCCCAAGCAGCAGCTTGCGGCGAAGTAACGACAGCAATAGTTTGAGGATGCGTTGGCAGACTTCGCTTTCTTTCCGGCGCAAACAGACCTTCCGCTTCCAGTCTAGAACGCAACTGACGGTATCGCAGACTTCGCAACCCCTCTCCAGCGGGTAACGCTTGCCAAACAGTTATTTGATACTGTCCCCGTTGCGGATATAGCCGAATACTGCCCAAAACAATTATCTGTTCTCCCGCCACCGGCAGCGTTGCCAATCTATCAATTTGACTCGTCCATACAACGCAACTAATCGCTGCTTTTCCCTGAGAGTCTTGCAGCGTAAAGAACAGTCCGCTTCGATGGCGATTGATACTAGAAACTTCCCCAAATACCCAAACTTGCCGCAGTTGGTCATCCTGCTCCAGTAGGAAGCGGATATAATCGGTCAACCCAGCGACTGATATAGCTGTTTCGGGAATTAGCGCATCTGCAATTAAATCATTCATATTATGTTGAGGCTATGGGGTTTCCCCGCGTCCTTAGCGTCCGGTGCATCTCCCTGTCCTCTTCAAATGTCCAGGATATCAAATCATTAGCGCCAATCTCCAAATCTTCGTTATCGCAGACAAACGGGTCTCAGTGCTGGGGCGGAATCTGGGCTAAATCATCCGCCTGCACCCGATCTATGCAAGCTCGCAATTTTTCACCCAGCACCTTTACGTGAGGTTCTTGTAACATGCTAAAGGTGTCGCCAGGAACATCATGGATCTCCAATCCTCCAGCAGCCAGTTCGCTCCATCCCAAGTCAGGTTCTAAGAAGTCAATGTCCTCCATAGCCCGGAACAGGGTCACTCGTTCCGGGTAGACCTGTGGTGCAAATACAAACCTTTGTCCCTCACTTTTTCCCTGGCGATAAGCGAAGTCTTGGTAATCTTGAGGTAAAGGACGGCTCATACTTTCGTAAAACTTGCAGTAAATACTCATTAGCCTACTCTTGACATTCTGGATATTCTGCTTCATCTTGTTCAAAACGTAGGCATGTCCAATTTGGGAAAAGTTATTCCAGTGGGCAGCAACCCAATCTTGGACTGACAATGTTTTGATGGTATTCTCATCTCTTAGGGTACCTAACAAGGCTAGCAGCTCCACCTTTTGACCTTGTGCGTGGAGTTGCTCAGCCATATTATAGACAACCCTGCCTCCGCACATTATGCCTGCTAGAAAATAAGGACCATTCGGTTGAATCATTTGCATTTCTTTGATGTAGTAAGTGTCCAGGTTCTCAACCAAATTCTGGGAAACTTCATCCATTATCCCTACTGCTAGTCCATAAATTGGTTGCTCAGGATCTAGATGACGTGCCAAGTTCCGGCAGTATTCAAGACCTTCACCAAGTACGTGGATAAAGAACAAAGGCGGCTTTCTTCCACCAGCTTGAATTACCGCTAATGAGGAACTTGACGCCGACCATCCTTCCTGGCGGAGAATGTTGGCCAGATGCGAAACTGTCGGTGCCTGGAAGACGGCAGCCAAGGGGAGATTTTTGTTGAAGGCTTTTTTTATTTCAGCGACCAGGGCTACAACTAGCAAGGAGTGCCCTCCCAACTCGAAGAAGTTGTCCATCACGCCGATAGGCTGGATGCCTAAAACTTTTTCCCAAATCTTTGTCAGTTGTAGTTCTAAATCGTCTCGCGGCACCACAAAATTTGCTTCTGACCCTTGCCTGGTTTGGTCAGGTGCCGGTAGGGCGCGGCGATCTAATTTTCCGTTGGGGGTTAAGGGCAGGGCATCTAGGAAAACGAAAGCGTTTGGCACCATGTATTCGGGCAGCTTCTGTTTCAGGAACCCGCGCAGTTCGTCAGCTGGAGATGGCTGCTCTTGCTTGGGAACGATATACGCTACTAGACGTTTGTCACCAGCTTCATCCTCCCGCGCCAGGACGACCGCCTGCCGTACAGATGGGTGTTGCTCCAGCACTCTCTCGATTTCCCCTAACTCTATACGATAGCCCCGTACTTTGACCTGATAGTCGATGCGACCGAGAAACTCAATGTTGCCGTCGGGCAGGTAGCGGGCTAAATCCCCCGTTTTATACAGTCGCGCCCCTGGTTCTTGGCTAAAGGGGTGATTAATAAACTTCTCAGCTGTCAACTCGGGGCGGTTGAGGTAGCCCCGAGCTAAGCCAGCACCGCCAATGTGCAGCTCACCCGGAACACCGATCGGCACGGGCTGAAGATGAGAGTCTAAAATATATATCTGCACGTTGGCAAGGGGACGACCAATTGTCGGCTGTGCTGGCGCTGTTTGTACGTGACACACACTGGCGTTGACTGTACACTCTGTTGGACCATAAACGTTGTAGAAACTGATCTGTGCGCTGTTGGCTAGAAGTTTCCAAGTGGCTTTGTCCAACGGTTCTCCACCTATTAACACCACAGCCGGAACCCGCTCTGGTATCTGGGTTAATCCGGCAGCGAGTAAAAGCTTCAAGTGAGAGGGAGTGCAGTCCAAAACGTCCAGTGCATGACGACTCAAGTAAGACAGCAATTCATTGCTGTCGCGCCGTACTTCCTCCGGCACAATGTAGAGAGTATGACCATTGAGTAACTGAAGAATTTGCTTAACTGAAGCATCA
Organism: Microseira wollei NIES-4236; assembly: GCF_020521235.1. GTDB lineage: Bacteria > Cyanobacteriota > Cyanobacteriia > Cyanobacteriales > Aerosakkonemataceae > Microseira > Microseira wollei. The sequence continues at coordinate 14,605 of NZ_BLAY01000161.1, forward strand.
AAGCTCAGAGGTGCGTTCAAGCTTACCCGCAGAGGAGAACGCTGGTGGCTGTATATAGCCTTATTCAGAGCCGTCGCTAAGTTCACTGCGGATCTGTGCTGAATCATGGCTCCCTTAGGTTTACCTGTAGAACCCGATGTGTAGATTACATAGGCTAGGTTCTCAGATGTTACTTCCCTGAGCAAGTTCTCTTCGCTGTTCTGGTTTATCTTTTCCCACTCAGAGTCCAGGCAGATTGTTTTGATTCCGAGAGCGGGTAACTGAGTCGTCAGACGCTTCTGGGTCAAAAGCACTGGTACTTGAGCATCTTCCAACATAAAAGTTAGACGATCCTGCGGGTTGGCGCAGTTCAAGGGCAGATAAGCTCCCCCAGCTTTGAGGATCCCTAGCAGTGCAACCAACATCTCCAGCGAGCGCTCCATGTATAGTCCAACAATTACCTCTGGACCTACTCCGAGCGCCCTCAGGTGATGCGCTAGCTGATTCCCACGGCGATTTAGCTCCCCATAGGTTAACTGTTTGTCTTCAAATACCGCTGCTACCGCATCCGGTGTCCGCTCCACTTGAGCCTCGAATAGCTGATGGATACAAGCATCCTGTGCATAATCTGTTTGGGTATCATTCCACTCCACCAGCACTTGTTGCTTTTCGATCTCGCTGAGAATATCTAACTCGCTTACTAGCTTTTCTGGACCCTTCACAGCGCTTTTTAACAGCGTTTCAAACTCATCTGCAATCCGCTGAATTTGCTCTTTTTCGTACAATGTTGGATCGTAGTGAAACTCTATATTCAAATAACCATTGGCTTGAATGCCGGATACTTTCAGCTTGAACCAATCTGTACAGACGTACTTTTTCTCTATTGAAAATCTCACACCGCCAGCATATTGTTCCCCTGGCCATTGCTCAAAATCAAAGCCTATGGGAAATAATCGACTATTTATGCTGTCTTTTTCACTATTCTCTTTGTCTATAAAATATTCTTGCCATGGGTAATGATTCCCCAGTGAATTACTAATTTTTTCTAAAATTTCCCTAAATCGAATATCATCTTCAAAATTGGTATAAATAGGTATATATTTAGCGAAAAGACCAATTGACTCCTGCAACTCTTTAGAGCTTCTACAATCAAAGAGAGTATGAACAACCACTTCCGATATTCCTGCGAGCCTCGCGAGCAGAACTTGCCAGCACGCCAGCAAGAATGCTGAAATCGATCTGTCTTGATTTCTAACGATGCTCTCAATTTCCTTAACTAGATTGGGCTTGATCTGTAAAATAATACAGTTTGGTTGCAATCTATGGAAAACAGCATTTGATGTTTCAACATACTTTTTTTCAAAAGGAAGTAACAAATCAGGAAGTTTGTATACTTGCTGCTTGTTCCAGTACTCTTTTCCTGCTGCTACTTCATCTTCTTCAACCAACTCATTTTGCCCTGATGAAACTTGAATATCTTGCAGGCGTTGCTCGATTATTTCATTCCCTTCAAGACATAGATTATAACACTTGCTGATTTCCCCGATTAGATTATTCATACTCCAAGCATCTGCACAAATCGCAGGCATATTGACCATTAAAACATGCCTATTGCTTGACAGAACTAGCAAATGGAAATGCACCAGTGGCCCTTGTTCAAAATCGAAAGATAAGTTTCCTTGCTCTCTGAACACAGCATCAACTTTACTTTCTTGTTCTCCCTCTCCTAAATCCCTCATATCTAATTCTTGGTATGAGAGTACCATCCTTTCTACGATGTCTTGAAGCGGCATATCCATGCCTGGTAAGCGACGAAAAACTGTACGAAGAATTTCATGACACGTGATGACTTGATGCAAAGCTTTCTTCAAAATATCTTTTTCCAGCTTTCCTTCCAGGGAAATAGAACACTGTACACGATAAGCTGAACTATTTTTTTGCAACAGCCAGAGTCGCTTTTGTTCAATATAAAGGCCAAACCCTTCAAGCTCAAATACTTCCTTTTCCATGATTGCACCTCTTTCTGAAAACACACTTTCGTTTTTCAATAGTTCCGCCATAGCCACTAAGATTTTTCCTGATTATACAAAATTTCACGACCATGAGATGCCAAAAAATTATCCAGCATTAAAATATCCCCTTTTTGCCAAGATAAAGTAACAGCTGTTTTCTGATAAATTCCACTTTGATCTAATACTGTATTTTCAATCGGCTCTCCATTCCCATAAAAAGCATTGCGTGGTAGCTGATCTTCGATTGTTCTGGGCAAAATCGGCGGTGCTTGTAAACCCACCCCTTCCCGACGCGCCGCCTCAACTTTCTCAGCCAAGCTAGTTATAGTCGGTGCTTCAAACAAACTGTAAAGCGACAACTCCACAGAAAAAGCATCCCGCACCCGAGAAATCACTTGGGTCGCCAGTAGCGAGTGACCCCCCAACTCAAAGAAATTGTCTTGAACACCAACCTTGTCCAACCCCAGCACTTGGGTCCAAATTCCCACTAGCACCTCCTCGACAGGAGTCCGAGGTATCTCAAAGGTTTCTTCTAACTCCGGTCTAGCCTGATCGGGCGCTGGTAAAGCGCGACGATCGACCTTACCATTGGGAGTCCGAGGCAACTTAGAAAGCAGCACGAAGGCAGAAGGCATCATGTAATCCGGCAGCTTGTCCTTGAGGCAGCGGCGCAATTTCCTGACAATAATACCTTGTTTGTGGTTGCGAGCGACATCAGCAAACAAGCGCTTGTCACCCGGTACATCTTCTCGTGCCGTCACCACGACTTCCCGCAGATTGGGGTGTTGCCCCAAAACTGACTCAAGTTCTGCCAATTCAATCCGGTTGCCTCGAATTTTCACCTGATGGTCAATCGGACCGAGAAACTCGATATTACCATCCGGTAGGTAGCGAACTACATCTCCAGTTTTATCAAGACGTGCCTCTGGTTCCTTATTAAAGCGATGGGAAATAAACTTCTGCTCAGTTAACTCCGGACGGTTGAGATAACCCCGCGCTAAACCCGCCCCGCCAAGATGCAGTTCGCCCGGTACACCGATAGGAACAGGCTGCCGATCGGCATCTAATATATAAGTTTGCGTATTAGCAATCGGACGACCAATCGGTGGAGCTTTTTGACCGTCTTGCCTCACTAAAGCATAAGTTGAATAAACCGTATCTTCAGAAGGTCCGTCAAGATTGAATACCTCCTGAATCGTTTCCTGTTGATAGAGAAGTTCTACCACCTGTAAGGGTAAAGCTTCCCCTGCCAAGTTAACCGTGCCGACTCCATCAGGAATACGCTTCGCTCTCACTAACTCCGCGATCGCAGAAGGAACCCCCGGATTCCAATCCGGATAACGCTGGGTCAAAAAAGCTGTCACCCCATCCGATACGGGCATCTTTACACACCCATACCGCTTCGGTTCCAAACGCAACGCCATCCGCTGTGCATGAGGAATCGCAATCGGTTGTAGCGCCCCCAGTCTCTCTACCCAAAAAGCCTCGTGTTGAGCAATTAACCCATGCAACTGCTCAATCCGCTCTGTCCTATCCGACTCAATCTCACCAAACCGATACCCAACTTGTAACCCAAATCTGTCAACCAGATCGGAAAGAGATTGCGTTTGACCATCCATCGTCAGCACCTGACGCAGCGCGATATCGTAACTTGCTGTAGCCACCCTCAAAAAACCAGGTTCAATTGCCGTTACCGTCCCCGGAGGCGACTCTGACTTCTGAGCAAGAACCTCCACCTTAGAGACAACCAACAACTCACTCCCAATCGCCAACTTTGCTAAACCCAATCGATTGCAGTACGAGCCAAAATCCAAACCCCTCACAACAGCATCCATATCGCAGGCACAACAATTAAAAGAGAGAATACCTCCAGCCAACAGCCTTTGCGAGCGCGGAAAATAGGTTCGCTCATCTAAATTTTGCTGTTTCGCTAAAACTTGATCGCTTGCTAGCTCATCAATTAACTCTTCCAACGAACGAATCGCCGTGTCATATCCGTTTCCTACAGCAATGTGCAGCCTTCTACTGATAGAATATTTAGCCTTGGGGCTTCCACTTCACTCAAACTGATCCAGAAACCTCCACTCCAAGTCGAGCGATAGGCAAACACCTTTAGCTCAAAGGCTAAAGGGAAAAATCGGCACTTTCCCTGGGATACATTTTCAGGGTAAATGAGGAACCCGTAGCACTTAACCCTAACTAAATAGCTTTCAGACTAAAAGCCTTGCCATGTCGTAAATAGCTAAGGAAATTCTTGCTATGGTGTTTAAAAAAGTAGGATTAAGGTACGAACATGAATTCCTCCTATCAGCAGCGATTAGCTGCATCCGCTACAGATGCAGTGTGAAAATCTTGTGTTAATTATCAGTATAAACATATTTATGTTAATTCAAACAAGCCACCTTGTAAATAACTTAAGCCTTTAATTTTGCTCTCGTGTTAAACTAATTAGCGAAAGCCAATAGCGGTGACTTACTTGCCCGTAAACTTTATTTATTTCTGCCCAACTTAACAAATAAACCTTTGAGTGTCTAGTCTAAATTTACAAAATATTACATAGTCAAATTTACTCTTGTAGGAGCGTGTATTTACCAAATCTTCCGACTGCGAGTTTATACAGAACCTGGTTTTAACCTATATCTTCTAAAGCTTTATGCAACTTGTTTGAGCAAAAAGCAACAGAGAGAGCAGCTATAAAATTAAGAGTATAAAAAATTACCTTTCACTCTGATAAGCGACAGATAGTTGTTGTGGAATCGGTTAGAGGAGTTTAGCAGTTCAGGGGGCGACAAGCGCGCCAAAGGCTTACGATCAAAGGGCAAAGCCCTTCCAGCTTCCCTCTGATATCAAATCCGGTTGCATCGGAATGATCGGCCTTTCTGGGTAATTGCTAATTGCTAATTGCTAATTGCTCCTACAGGGATTAATTCCGATGCAACGGTCAACGATATGAAATACCAAGCTTATTGGCAAGGAAACCAACAGAGATACGAAAACAACTACCAGTCGTAGCCTATATATGGAAAAAAAGAACGGTTTTATTGTTTGAACAAGACCGGGATTTCAGTTGGGTAGGGCGAAAGCGTTGTCGCTAATTTCCCCTCTCAGAACCGGACTGCTCATCTCCGAATTAAGACAGTGTGTCTTTTGTCAACGAGTCAATGTACTTAAAATCTGTTTTAACTTTCGGTGGGGGTATTTCCGGGATATTACTTTCAGCAGAATGTTCTCCCTAAAGCCAAAAAGGAATATCCTAAATTGTCGGAAGTTCCGTCCCAGGTGCTGCAAACAACAATCAGGCGACTTTATGATGCCTGGGATTTCTTTTTGAAGAGGGGTTATGGTTTTCCCAGATGCAAAAAGTATGGACAATTCAAATCTATCCTGTATCCCCAGGTGAAAGCCAATTGCCTTACAGGATGGCAGATTGCATTACCAAAACTTGGTTCTATTCCGATTAACCTACATCGACCAATCCCAGAGGGATTTGCGATCAAGCAAGTGAGAATAGTCAAGCACAACCTCACGGTCATGCTATTGGAGTTGACCTGGGATTGGAGAAGTTTTTGACAACCTGGGATAAAGAGTTTATCAGTAGACCGCGATTGTTTGTGGATAAGCTTGCGTCGGCTTAAAGTGCTACAACGCAGGTTATCTAACGCAAGTTGCTAGTTACATCAAGCGGTACTGGTAATGGCTAATCGCTAATGGCTAATGGGTAGTTGTCAAGAAGGCAAAAGCCTGTTAACCCAAGCGAGCAATTAGCAAGCGAGCAATTAGCAAGCGAGCAATTACCGCTGTCACAAGTTATAACTAGCAACTTGGGTTATCTAGGAAGAAGAAACGGTGATCAAACTACGAGAAAGCTCGGCTCAAGGTTGCCAGACATCATAACCACATCACTCACACGAGGAAGAATTTCCATTATAAAACTGCTCATCATCTTTGCGACCAGGCTGGAACGGTATTCCTTGAGGATATTGATTTCCAAATAATGGGTAAAGGGGTCAGCAACAACAGCCAGTTTTTTAGCAGCAGCGGGGCGGTTTTGCAGTTCTCGGCGTTGAATGGCAACTGTAGAAGCGGAAGCCAGGGTAATAATTTCGTTTTGGATTAATAAAGGCGTGTAAGAATTGGATTCGTTTGTATCTGCCACCCGCCTGGGATTCAAATCCCAGGCTAATAGCTTAAGTCGGTTGAAACCGACTGGAAATACCTCAGCATTAGTCCGTTTTAACGGACTTTCGCTATAGCTGTGGAAATTTATTTCCGGGCGGGGTGAGAGGAGAAACGAAAAGCCTTCTGAATCATTGATTTCCCGATGATATCAATGGGAAACCGACATCTTTATATTCCCAGGAATCGGCAATGCCGCCAAGGGAACATATTGCAATACCCCATCCCCAACAATCAGTAAACGTTTGTTTCCCAATTGATTGGCGACAGGGGCGAGAAGCATCTGACTCAGTGGCAGTTCGCTTGCTAAATTAGCGGCACTATTGCGAGTGAGAGATGGGCGGAAAGTTTGGGCGGCGGCTTCAATTTCGCTGCGAGGGGGAAGTACGTAACTGGGGATGCTGTTTTTGGTGACTGCCCAGAGATAACTGCGCTTTTTGCCAAGGGAATATTCTAAAATTAGAGTATCGTCATCGAGTACCTGTTGTTGAATCTGTTGTAGGTTTAGGGGTTCGGGATATTTGAGTTCGGCGTAGCGGGGACTGGTAGTGCGAATTTGGGCTTCGAGTTGTTTGAGTTGAGCGAGAACGGTGTCAATTTTTTGTTTAATTTCATCGAGTTCTTGTTCGGTATGCTGACTGCTAACAAGTTGATATTTGCGATGTTCAAAGGCGTTGAGTTGTTGTGGCAAACTGCGTTCTTGTTCTAACAGTTTGGGGTCAACGCCTTGGCGGATATCTGCCTTAGCTTCGCTGAGGAGTTCGAGGAGACTTCTGGCGCGAGAACTTTCGCTGGCGTGGAGTGCTTGGGCATCATATCCTTGGGATGGGTTTTGTTGATGCAGTTGCATTAAAATATCGATATATGTTTTATAAATATGTTGTTGTAAACAGAAACAGCTATATAACGCAAGTTGCTAGTTATCTCTCTGGGAGCGGCTAATGGCTAATGGCTGGTTAATTTTATATTTTAAATGGAGCTGAAATTAGCAATTAGCAATTAGCAATTAGCAATTAGCAATTAGCAAAGCCAAAGTTTATAACTAGCAACTTGAGTTATATACAAATTGTCAGAGTTCTGATAATTCTAACGCCATCCCTCAAAGAACAATTGATGAACTCACAGCCAAACCCTTAATTTTAATCGGACAAACTTGGCAACCAAGGCAGATCGGTAATTCCCGGATCGTAACCCAATTGACTCAACAGAGTCGTTAATTGACCGCGATGATGAGTTTGATGGTTAAACATATGCGTCACCAAAACCCAAGTTGGTAGAACGCGAGTTTTACCATCCACATTGCTGGTATATTCAAAAGGTTGATCCAGCCATTCTGGGGAAAGCGTCTTCGACCATTCAATTATTTGCCGCTCCATCAATTCTCGCTGTTTGCGAAGTTCGTCGAAATTGGAATATAAATCATGACCCAATTTACCCGCAAAACTTTGTCCGGTGAAGCGTCCCATCCACGCGCGAAAGCGACGATTTTTCCTAGAAACTTTGGTGTTTGCGTCTTTCTTTGCGTCACCGCCAATCTCCCTGCACGGTAAACGCCGCCCAATAATAAGGAGACTGCCGATTTGCAGAATTCCACATCTCTAATTGTGCCTCTCTCAAAGCCGTTATCGGATTTTGTCCCCCTTGCAACATCTTCTGATAAAACTTCGCCATTAACTCCGAAGTCGCCGCATCATTCACACTCCACAAACTCACCACCACCCGCCTCGCCCCAGCATACATAAAGCCTCTTGTCAAGCCCACCAAACCTTCACCTTTCACATTTTCACCCAAGCCGGTTTCGCAAGCACTCAAAACTACCAATTCCGCCGGTAAATTCAGGTTAAAAATATCGTGGAGGCGCAAAAACCCATCTGAGGGATTGCCTTTTTGGTCATAAAGAGATAGCACTACACCTGATAATTCAGGAGCGATTGGATCTACTAATCCGTGAGTGGCGAAGTGGATAATTTGATATTGGGCTAAATCGGGGTTAGTTGCGGTTTGGCGAGAAGCATTAAAATCAAAAGCTTGGAAACGTTGCGCTTCTGGAACCAGGGCGAGAATTTTATTAGCTTCATCGCGAGTATATGCGAGGCGATCGAATATTTTGCCACCTCCCCCTTCCCCTAAACCTAAGTTCCGAGCCGCGCGATTCAGGTTAAGATTAGATAGTGTATCCGGAGTTTGTGCGGGTGGATTACCTGCAATGCGAGGATCTTTGAGATTAAAAATCGGATCGGCAATGACAGCGATCGTTTTGGCGACTGGGGAACGATTTTGCAGTTGGCGACGTTGAATCGCAACTGTAGATATAGAAGGGAGAGTAACAATTTCGTTTTGGACTAACAAAGGCGTGTAAGAATTGGATTGGTTTGTATCTGCCACCCACCTGGGATTCAAATCCCAGGCTAATAGCTTAAGTCGGTTGAAACCGACTGTAAATACCGGAGAATTAGTCCGTTTTAACGGACTTTCGCCTCGTGACCACGGCTCTGCCTGGGAACGCCGGAAATTTATTTCCGGGCGGGCTAGTTGTGAAACAGACAGCTCAGTTGTATCTGCAACCCACCTGGGATTCAAATCCCAGGCTAATAGCTTAAGTCGGTTGAAACCGACTGTAAATACCGGAGAATTAGTCCGTTTTAACGGACTTTCGCCTCGTGACCACGGCTCTGCCTGGGAACGCCGGA
>NZ_BLAY01000162.1 GCF_020521235.1 Microseira wollei NIES-4236
CTCGTTGCCCAAGTAGGGACACGGCATTTGACAATCTTTTGGTATAAACCAAAATTGATTCTACTCGTTGCCCAAGTAGGGACACGGCATTTGACAATCTTTTGGTATAAACCAAAATTGATTCTACGCCGTGTCCCTACTTTCAATTAACCAAAAAATCAGACAAGGCTTGATAAGTTTCTTCTGGAACTTCTTCAGCCGGAAAATGCGCGCAGGGTAAAGCTTTACCGCTGACTTTACTAGCCCTTTCTCGCCAACTTTCCAGCACATCATAACTGCGTCCGACAAAACCTTTTCCGCCCCATAAAGCTAGTACGGGACAGGCAATTTTTTGATTCATATCTGCTTCGTCGTGAATCAGGTCAATAGTAGCAGCAGCGCGATAATCTTCGCAGGTAGCATGAATCGTTTCTGGGTTGCTAAAACAGCGCAGGTACTCCCCTAATATTTCTGGGGGAAACGCCGATAGGTTGTTACGACTCCACGCTTCTAAAGCTTTGCGTAACCAGTATTCTGGATTAGACCCAATTAAAGTTTCTGGGAAATCGTAGGGTTGAATTAAGAAAAACCAGTGATAGTAAGCCGTGGCAAATTCTTTATTCGTAGTAGCATACATTTTATAGGTAGGCACGATATCGAGAACAGCCAATTTTTTCACTCGGTTAGGATGATCCAAAGCCATTCGGTGTGCTACCCTACCGCCGCGATCGTGTCCGACTAAGTAAAATTCTTCATAGCCTAGTTTAGACATCACCTCAACTTGGTCTTGCGCCATTGCGCGTTTTGAATAGTTGATGTGATTCGTCCCGCCTTCAGGTTTTGAACTATCCCCATATCCGCGCAAATCAGGCACAATAATGGTAAAATCTCTAGCTAGGAAAGGCGCAATTTTATGCCACATTAAGTGAGTTTGGGGATAGCCGTGTAGCAGCAGTAGAGGAAATCCTTTCCCTCCCTTGACCAGGTTAATTGTTGCGCCGCTGGTATCGATTAGGGATTTTTCAAAATTATCAAACATAGAATTTGGTCATGGGTAATTGGTAATAGGTAACGCAAGTTGCTAGTTATAAACTTTGGCGTTGCTAATGGCTAATTGCTAATTGCTAATATAGGATTTTTACCAATCTCGCCATTAGCCTCGTGACCAGGGCAGAGCCTAGTAACGCCATTAGCCGCTCCCAGAGAGATAACTAGCAACTTGAGTTAGGTATCAGGACTTACGCAAGACGAGGTCATCACCTTTGTTTCGACCTATATCTCTAGTTGCCAAACCAACGATTTTTCAGAGAAACCGGGTTTCTTTGTGTAAGTCCTGGATAAACTATACGCAACCGATGCACCCTGACTTGCTCTGAATAATCTTTCGATCAATGTGTTTTTAAAATTAGAAAAACAAAACTTACACAGAAACTGAATTTTTAGTAAAAGCACCAATTACCAATTACCGATTACCCATTACCGATTACGGCAAAATAGCAAAAACTCGTGCTGGAAATCCAGAGCCGTTTTTGGGTTTAGGAAATGATACTACTACTAACGCTCCTGCTTCTGGTACTTTATCCAAATTGGTCAGCAATTCAATCTGGTAGCGGTTTTGTTTCAGAATATAAGTTTCCAGGGAATAATCATTTCTGCTCGTTGCAATACCGGGATCGGTATCGGTGGGTTCGTGACCAGAAGCGGTAATTTTTCGCACTTCGTAGAGGTATTTAAGCACCTCCATGCTCCAACCTGGATAGTGCGCGATGCCTTGGGCGTCTCGGTTTTGCATTGCGTTCGGATGAGGCCAGCGTTTCGACCAGTCGGTTCGCATTGCTACAAATGCGCCCTCTGGAATCCTACCGTGCTTTGCTTCCCAAGCCTTCACGTCTTCCATCGTAATCGTGTAATCGGGATTTTGGGCGACCTTTTCGTGGACATCGATTGCTACCAGCGGCATAATCATTTCTTTAGGTTCAAGCTGATCGACGGTACGCAATCCCTTGATAAAATGAGCGGGCGGGTCTACGTGAGTTCCCCACTGTCCGACGTGGCAAAAATACTCAGCCCAGAAGCCAGAACCCAACTTGCCTACACCTGGTTCGTACCAATAAAGCGTTTCGCGCTTTTCGTCGGGAAAGCCTTTCCAACGGGGAATTCCCGGTTCAAAGGCGTGGGTGAGGTCAACAAATTGCTTGCTTTTGATGATTTGGTAAGCTTCTGCCAGACTCGATTGTTGGGTTTGTTTTGTCTGCGCTACAACAGCCACGCCCCCTAATCCTACTATCAGCATTCCGCCCACAGCCATTTTGACGAGTTTCATTCTGCTCTCCTAATAAATGGGTTGACAAAAATCATAAGGCATGGCATGGGAGAGAAGGGTAATCGGATCGCATCGCCTTAATCTTTAGCAATCTATCACTCAGTTAAAAAGTATTAACTGCTACAAAAATCTAACCATTTGCCGTCATACTAAAGGGCGAACTGGGATGAGGTCGTCTCAAACCGTGCGTTAAGGGAGACAAGCAGCAACAGCCAGTGTAGGCACTAAGTCGGCTCAAAGCTAAAAATATAATATTATTTAACGTTATCTGGAGGCAATTTTTCCTAAAGTGGAAAAGAAAGCTCTCAGATTTTGCCGTTGTCAAACTGTTAAATAGAGAAACGAATAGAACCGAACTGAGGAGTCAGGAAATTGAAGAAAGTTGAAGCAATTATTCGCCCCTTTAAACTCGACGAAGTCAAAATCGCGCTAGTTAATGCTGGCATTGTGGGGATGACGGTTTCTGAAGTGCGAGGATTTGGACGCCAGAAAGGTCAAACCGAACGCTATCGCGGTTCTGAGTACACCGTTGAGTTTCTGCAAAAGCTCAAAATTGAGGTGGTAGTAGAAGACGATCAAGTCGATCTAGTAGTTGACAAAATTATCGCCGCTGCTCGCACAGGGGAAATCGGCGATGGCAAGATTTTCATCTCGCCCGTCGAGCAAGTCGTGCGGATTAGGACTGGAGAAAAGAACACGGAAGCAATCTAAGAATTTTGGATTTTAGATTTTAGATTTCAGATTTAATTAAATCTAAAATCTAAAATCTAAAATCTGCAATTGCGGTAGCAAGGCTTTAAAGGCTTGACCTCGATGGCTAATTTCATGTTTGACTTCAGGGGGCATTTCAGCAAAAGTCATTTGCGTTTCGGGTACATAAAATATAGGGTCGTAGCCAAAGCCATTGCTACCGCGAGGGGCGTGCAAAATTTCCCCTTGACAAACACCTTCAGCTTGTAGGGCAATAGAACCATCGGGACTCGCGATCGCCATCGCACAAACAAACTGGGCTTGTCGGTTTAATTCGTTACCCAATTCCATCAGCAGCCTTTCGATCCGCGCCGCATCTGTTTTACCATAACGCGCCGAATATATACCCGGTGCGCCATCTAACGCATCGACTTCTAAACCGGAGTCGTCTGCGATCGCCCACTCCCCGGTAGCCATTGCTACTTGAGACGCCTTCAAACAAGCATTGGCTAAAAAAGTGTCCCCCGTCTCCTCAATTTCCAGTTCCTCGGGTTTAAGCGCCAATTCTATATCCAAACCTTCTAAATAAGCCTGGATTTCTAAGAGCTTCCCTGGATTTCCAGTCGCTACGACTAACAATTTAGAATCTGTCATTGGGGATTGCAGATTTGAGATTTTAGATTTCAGATTTAAATTTTATCTAAAATCTGCAATCTGCAATCTACAATCTGAAATTAAACAGAATTTGCCCAATTTTTAGCCCAATCTAAAGTCTGATGCACCTGCTCTAAAGTAGCAGCTTCGCAGTATAACCTTAAAAGCGGTTCCGTGCCGCTAAAGCGAATCATCAACCAGCTACCATCGTCTAAACGGAATTTATAGCCGTCAATTTTATTGCAATCAACGACACCACGTCCGGCGATTTCTGTCAAGGGCTGAGTTTGAAGTTGTTCGAGGAGGCGCGATCGCACGTCCATCCCTGCCAAAGGCAGATCGATGCGATCGTAGGCGGCAAAAAAGCCGGTTTGCTCTTGTAAACGGCGATACAGATCGCTCAAATCCAAGCCAGATTCAACAATGGCTTCCAGCAAGTATAATGCCGACAGCAAAGCATCGCGTTCGGGGATGTGAGTGCCGTAACCAATGCCACCCGACTCCTCGCCACCGATTAAAACATCAGTTTCGTTCATCCGATCGGCGATATATTTATAGCCAACGGGCGTCTCGTACACGGGTAGTTTGTATAACGCCGCGGTTTTGGGCATCAAATCGGAACCGCTGACGGTTTTGATGATTTCGCCAGTCATACCCCGTCGTGTTGCCAGGTGTTCGATCAAGATCGGGATCAGGATTTGGGAACTGAGGAAATTGGCATTGGAGTCTACAGCGGCGATGCGATCGCTATCCCCATCAAACACAAATCCGACTGCCAGACTATCTTTGTGAGTGGTTTGGTGAGTTTTTATAGTTTGGAACAACTTGGATAGGTAACGAGGCAGGGGTTCAGGTGCGCCATCCTCAAATAACGGATCGCGTACGCTATTAATTTCCTGCACCGGTACTTCCAGAATTTGCCCCAGTCCAGTCGCCGCCGCACCGTGCATCACATCTGCAAAAACAGTCAGCTTATCGGCGCGAATCGCATCCCGGATCTTCTCGATATCCACCTTAGCCCGCAACCCTTCGCAGTAACTAGGCCAAGGATTGAACATTTCTAAACTACCGGGAGATGCCACAGGCGGCAATTTTTGCTCTAATAACGCTTCAATCTGATGCGTGACTTCCGGCGGCACCGATCCGCCAAATGCACCCTTAACCTTTAATCCCAAATAGATACCGGGGTTGTGACTGGCGGTGATTACAATCGCCCCCAAAGCGTTTAATTTTTTAGCCGCCCAGCTAAACGCCGGAGTCGGCGCATAAGTTTCTGTTAAAAGTACATCAAACCCTGCCGCTTGGATCGCCTCCGCCGCCGTGCGGGCAAACAGTTCCGCCATAAAACGCCGGTCGTGACCTACGATAATTGTACGGTTTCCGGTTGTGTCCCCGTATACTTTCAACAATACCTGTGCCGCGAGGGGTGCAACCAGAGCCACGCGCTCAAACGTAAAATCTGCTGCAATAACACCTCGCCAGCCATCCGTCCCGAACTTGATCGGATTCACGGTAATGGGCACAGAGGATGGGTGAACCATGATCGGATCTGCCTCACTTGCAATTATGACACCAACTTTTTGAGTGTATCCAATTTACAGGTTGCACCTCTAGGAATAATATGGCAAAAAACGGGGTTTTTTAGCGTTTTGAAACTAAAAGAAAGGGTAAAAACGCGGTTTATAGCCGATTGCAGCCGTATGAGGTACGGCAAGTTTGTGTAGCGGCACCGTTAACGGTGCCGCTACACAAACTTGCCATAAGGCTTTCCCTCACTCGCTGGCAATCCGCTGTATTGCCCAAGGTTGGCGCTGCCATTGCATCCATCGCCAATAAAAAAGCCCCCGGATGGGGGGCTTCTTGACGAATTTTTGTCTGGGTGGGGCGAATGATAAGCGATCGCTCTCCCACCTCGCGCTTAATAAGCGTCCTGCAACTCGTAAAACTCGGGGGAAATGTAATCTTTTCGCAAAGGCCAACCCACCCAATCTTCCGGCATTAAAATCCGTTTCAGGTTCGGATGCCCTTCGTAAACAATCCCATACATATCGTAGGATTCCCGCTCTTGCCAATCTGCGGTTTTCCAAATCCAGTACACCGAAGGTACTACCGGGTTTTCCCTTGGCAGAAAAACCTTTACCCGCACTTCCTCCGGACGATCTGCATTATCGCTGACTTTGATCAGGTGGTAAAAACTGACCAATTGCTCTCCTGGCCCCTGATCATAACCCCCTTGACACTGGAGGTAATTAAACCCGTAGGCATAGAGAGCAGTAGAAATTGGGATCAGAAATTCAGGAGGAACTTTAATCATTTCCACCCCTAAATGGTCTGGCCCCAAAAACTCGTGTTCAAAGCCGTTTTCCGTCAGCCAGCGGGAGATTTTACCCGCTTCTACAATTTGAGACTCATTAGCCACCTTTTACTTCCTCCTTCTGGGCAGCCTCCAGCGCCGGTACGGGTAACCCAAACGCTTCTGCCAATTCTGGCGGCGGTGCTTCGCGAGTCGGCGCTTGTAGGTACTTACCCGTCAAAATATCCGGCACAACTTTCATTTTGTGGGTCGTGCTGTAATAGCGGTGAACTTGCTGTAATTTTGCCCGTTCTTGGATCGAATCGTTGGAAATCTTCTTCCGCAGCTTGATAATCGCATCCATAATTGCTTCTGGACGCGGAGGACAGCCAGGGATATACACATCGACGGGAATTAGTTTATCCACACCGCGTACTGCTGTTGGCGAGTCCACGCTGAACATGCCGCCAGTAATCGTGCAAGCGCCCATCGCGATTACATACTTAGGTTCCGGCATTTGCTCATACAGGCGAACCAAAGCAGGCGCCATCTTCATCGTAATCGTCCCCGCCGTGATGATTAAGTCAGCTTGCCGGGGGCTAGAACGGGGAACCAAACCAAAGCGGTCGAAATCGAATCTCGAGCCAATCAAAGCTGCAAATTCAATAAAGCAGCAAGCCGTACCGAACAGCAAAGGCCACAAACTCGACAGTCTCACCCAGTCGTAGAGGTCATCAACAGTTGTCAGAATCACGTTTTCCGACAACTCTTGCGTCACCGTGGGGCGCTCTACCCGATTGAAAATTTTTTCCTTCAGTTGCTGCTCGTAAGCAGCATCAGCGTTCATGACCATTCCAAGGCTCCTTTGCGCCACGCGTAAACAAGAGCAACTACCAGAATCGCAATAAAGATCAGAGCTTCAATAAAAGCCAACAAACCCAGCCGATGGAAGGCCACCGCCCAGGGGTACAAGAAAACAGTCTCAACATCAAAGACAACGAAAACCAGCGCGAACATATAGTAGCGGATGTTGAACTGAATCCAAGCTCCCCCAATCGGTTCCATGCCTGATTCGTAGGTGGTGCGGCGCTCTGGGCCGCGACGACTAGGCCGGAGCAGTTTAGAAGCTGTAAGAGCAAGGGCAGGCACTAGGCTGCATACCATGAGGAAGCCTAGTAGATACTCATAGCCGCTGAGGACAAACACGTTGATTACTACCGTTTGGGCTAAATAAACTTATTGTTACTTACTTTTACATTTAATAAAAGCCCTTGATTTGCCAACTCGGTTTCGGTTTGATGAAACTAGCTGATCGGGGGGATTGCTGGAAACTCGGCGATCGCTGCTCGAAACAAAAATAGCGCTCGCCCAAGCTCAATTCAGTCTCCTTGGGCTGAAAAAGCTTGCCCAAAATGAGCGATCGCCCTTGCTACAAATCTGGGGGCGATCGCTCATCAGAAAAAATGGGTTTGAAACCCCGTCCTTTGAGGACGGCTTGACATGGTAGAATTGTTGTGGTCACTGACCCACCCGCGACGATGGAGACATAAAGCCTAACACCAAAGTTTGCCAGACTGGCAACGGCGCAGAAAAATCGGTAGACCGGGAAAAGAGGACGGGGCAATGGGTGTAAGCATCCCCTGAATCAACAAACTACATCAGAAATCTCCATCAGATTTCGATATTAGATTTCGATATCAGATTTCGATACATATGGCGGTGGGACACACCGTTTCAGTCTGTGGAGCGAACTTAAGACCAAATCCCTTAAGGGTGGAGGCAGTTGCAATGAAGCAGAAACCGCGCGTCGTGAGTCTTAGGAATCACCGCACTTTTAGGGCGGTGAGGATGTCAACCTCTCCTAAAGTACCGTAAAATCCGTAGCCCCTTGACACTCCAGGGTGTGGAATGTGGGTTTACCCCCCACTCTCACAATCGCGTATGAGCAGCTTAGGGACGGCAGGCGCGGTATTTGATGTGATAAACCAAACCGCGGTGAGCCAAATCGAAGGAGTCAACGGTGGCACTTCCAGCGCCTCTGGCTGTCATCGCAGCATTGACGCGCATATTTATGCTGTCACCACAGCGAGACCAAACATCAGCTACAGTCGCTAAGCTATCGCGAACGTTATAGTTAGTTTCGCCCGTGAAAGTCCGGGAAAAAACTGGGCCGCGGCTGCCTGCAAAAAAGTATTCTGCTCTTAAGTTCCCAATGGTTCCTGGTGCTACATAACCACGATAATCAGCATCGTAGAGAGAAATTTGGAAGCCTTGGGGTACTCGGATGGGAATGCTCAAATTACAGCTTTTCCGGGTTTCTGCTGCGTTATTTCCCAGGGCTACAAACTTATCAAATAGAATGGTTAGTTCTTGACCGTCGGGGCTGACGCTGACACTGGCAGAGCCATCGGGGCAACCAGTACCACCATAGCTTGCGCCTAAAATTTGAACTTGCTGGGCCAAGGCGGGGCTAATCGCAGCGGAAGCGGACATTAATATCGCGGCCACTAATACTTTGGCAAACTTCATGGATCTTCTCCTGAATATAATTAAGTGTTCTGTGGAGATTACCCTGACAATAATTTTTCTGTTAAGATTACCCTGAACAATAGAAGCAAAATTGAGGCAATACTTCTCCAAATAGAAGACTGCAAAGCTAGGAAAGTCAATCTGACGATCTAAATTAGATCAACTAGCTCAGGGCTTTTTCGAGGAATGGAATTCATCGAAAAGCTTTATAACGAAAAAGCTTTATTTGCTGCTACTTTTTAAGACACATACCAGTCAGATAAAGTTCCGCAAAATCTCTAATAAATTTCCCCAAGATCTCTGAACTTTGGCAGTAGGTAAACGAGAGACGAGAGAAAGCCTTCTCCTACAGTAGTCCGCACACCATCAGGACAAAGGCCACAGATGGCGGGTTCGTTGATCGTGAGTTGCGTTGAACCACTGTCAGTACCTGGTGATTTCACTTATACAGGACTTACGCGCATATTCCGGATTTTTTTTATGAAGGGATATACAGCAGATTGCAAGCGAGTGAGGTACAGCGTTTTTGCTTCGTTTGTCAAGCGCGCAGCATTAATGCTGCGCGCTTGACAAACAAGCCGTACCTCATACGGCTGCAATTGGCTATAAACATCGACGGGAATTAGTTTATCCACACCGCGTACTGCCGTTGGCGAGTCCACGCTGAACATGCCGCCAGTAATCGTGCAAGCGCCCATCGCGATTACATACTTGGGTTCCGGCATTTGCTCGTACAGGCGAACCAAAGCAGGCGCCATCTTCATCGTAATCGTCCCCGCCGCGATCATTAAATCGGCTTGACGGGGGCTAGAACGGGGAACCAAACCAAAGCGGTCGAAATCGAATCTCTAGCCAATCAAAGCTGCAAATTCAATAAAGCAGCAAGCCGTACCGAACAGCAAAGGCCACAAACTCGACAGTCTCACCCAGTCGTAGAGGTCGTCAACAGTTGTCAGAATCACGTTTTCCGACAACTCTTGCGTCACCGTGGGGCGCTCTACGGGATTTAAAATTTTTTTTGGCTGCTTTGCGCCCAGCGTAAACAAGAGCAACTACCAGAATCGCAATAAAGATCAGAGCTTCAATAAAAGCCAACAAACCCAGCCGATGGAAGGCCACCGCCCAGGGGTACAAGAAAACAGTCTCAACATCAAAGACAAGGAAAACCAGCGCGAACATATAGTAGCGGATGTTGAACTGAATCCAAGCTCCCCCAATCGGTTCCATGCCTGATTCTTAGGTGGTGCGGCGCTCTGGGCCGCGACGACTAGGCCGGAGCAGTTTAGAAGCTGTAAGAGCAAGGGCAGGCACTAGGCTGCATACGATCAGGAAGCCTAGTAGCTACTCATAGCCGCTGAGCACAAACAGGTTGATTACTACCGTTAGGGCTAAATAAACTTATTGTTACTTACTTTTACATAGTACAACGGCAGCGCCAGAGCCACATTGTCTCAAAGCCTCACAGCAGCACTGCTTTCATCTTTCAGCAAGCATAGAAGATAACAAGGATAACCATAGGGGACAGTCCATGTCATAATCTGTAACAGAGATTTTAATAATTCGATCCAATTCTTAGTGGGCGTGAGCCATGAGCAACCAAGCTGTTGATGCGAAAGCGTTAGATAGATACGAATGCGGCGCCTGTGGCTATGTTTACGAACCCGCCAAGGGAGATAACAAGCACGACATCGCTGCGGGAACTCCCTTTGAAGAGTTGCCGCCAACTTGGCGCTGTCCTGTTTGTGGTGCGCGCGCTAAGGTATTCCAAAACATTGGCCCAGTCGGCAGCGCATCTGGATTTAAGGCCAATTTTGGCTACGGCTTGGGTGTCAACACCCTAACGCCGACCCAGAAGAATTTACTAATCTTTGGCGGCTTGGGGCTGGGATTTTTATTCTTCATCAGTCTCTATGGTTTACAATAATAAGTTTTGACCGAAACAGAATCGGGGATGGATCGAAGTTCGTTACTTAGGTTCATCCCTCATAATTGACCCTTTTGACTGACCGTTGACGACTTACAGATAGCTTGAAAAGCAATGCACTCAATCTTAAGAGCCTTACAAAAAGTAGGAGTTTTGTTAGCAGTAGTCCTGCTGTGTATCGGTTGCAGTAAGGTACCTTCCACCAGTTTCAACCCCTGGCAAACGATTAGTTTACCAACCGAGTCGAACTTACAAGACATTGCTTTTACTGGCGATTCCATGCAGCACGGATGGGTGGTAGGCAGCGGCGCCACCCTGTTTGAAACAACCGATGGCGGTAAGACTTGGCAGGAAAAAAATCTGGAGTTAGGCGATCAAAATTACCGCTTTACTTCGGTGAGTTTTTCCGGACAAGAAGGGTGGATTGCCGGAAAACCCGGCTTGCTGTTACATACTGCTGATGAAGGAAAGTCTTGGTCGCGCATTCCCTTAAGTTCCAAGCTTCCAGGCGATCCGAATACGATACTGGCGCTGGGCGCGGATTCAGCCGAGATGACGACTGATGTGGGAGCGATTTACAAAACTTTAGATGGCGGGAAAAACTGGAAAGCGCTGGTACAGGAAGCCGTAGGGGTGGTGCGGAATATTTCGCGCTCGCCTGATGGCAAGTACGTAGCCGTTTCCGCTAAAGGTAACTTCTACTCGACTTGGGAACCAGGACAACAAGCTTGGGTACCCCACAATCGCAATAGCTCCCGCCGCGTGCAAAATATGGGGTTTACTAAAGATGGTCGGTTATGGATGCTGGCGAGGGGCGGTCAAATTCAATTCAGCAGTCTTGAAGATCCCCAAAAGTGGGAAGAACCAGAATATCCAGAACTCTCAACCAGTTGGGGTTTATTGGATTTAGCCTATCGGACGCCTGACGAAGTTTGGCTAGCTGGTGGTAGCGGTAATTTGCTCTACAGCGCTGATGGGGGCAAAACCTGGCAAAAAGACCGCGCGATTGAAAACGTGCCTTCTAACCTTTACAAGATCGTATTTGTCCAGCCAGAGCGGGGATTCATTATCGGGCAAAAAGGCACTTTGCTGCGATACGAACCACCATCTGAAGCGGCTTGAAATGATTGGTTAGATAGCTTGCCTGCTTCAGGTAAGCTATCTCATCAACAAAATCCCAGTGAAAAGTTTCCTCTTGAACTGGTAGCGCAATCGGGTAAAATACTCAATCAGGGCAAGCGCAGTTCACCAATTAAGGTTGGATGAAAAAGCCCCTGGCGACGTGCTACGCGAGACTATAAAAAGTCAAGGTTAAAAGCCTCTGTTATGGGTGTCTTTTAATCATCTCAATCGCAAGCAGGTAAGCAAGTACTTCAACTGTGGTAAGTTTTCCCAAGTTACGATCTCTTGGGGAAAAAGCGCCCAGTAAAGGCACGGCAACCTTGGCTTGATTGAGCCAAGCAACAACCTTAAAAATGCCGTGCCATTACCCAGATTGGGGTAAGAACCAAAAAAGAAAAACATAGAGTATTTTTCTATGTTTTTTGACCAAAAAAATGGGAGAAAAGCCCCGCCGTTATACGGCGGCTTTTGATACAATACCATTGGTGAATACATCCACCCCCTCTAGGCTCAAAACACGTTGAAATAGCTACGGTGAGAGCAGTCGTAGAGAACGCTGCAAGGGCAATGGTAAAAGTCCAACCCGGAGGCAAAAAGTAAGTCATTTTTCGTTTGTTTTAGTTAGTCGCGGGAGGGCATTCCGAGACTTAAAACGGATGTGGAGAACGTGTAAGACCTGCGTGCAGGCTGTGTTCGGTGAAGCGTCAACCCCATTCAGCGATCATCCATAAGGGTGGCGTGGCGAGGAATTTCCGCTCCTTTAGGACGGAGAGGATGTCAAACTATGATATTAATTGAGCTTTTGCAATCTTTGAGAGGAGAAACAGCCAATGGCAGGTACTACTGGAGAGCGTCCGTTTTCGGATATTGTTACTAGCATCCGGTATTGGGTGATTCACAGCATCACCATTCCGGCGTTGTTCATCGCAGGCTGGCTGTTTGTTCAGACAGGTTTGGCATATGATGTATTCGGCACCCCTCGGCCCGACCAGTACTATACTCAACAGCGCCAACAGTTGCCGATCGTGACGAACCGCTACGAAGCCAGTCAACAAGTTAAAGAGTTCAATAGCAAGTAGTTAAAGAGTGGTTTTGAATTATGGATAGCAACAGAATCAATCAGCCGGTTTCTTATCCGATTTTTACCGTCAGGTGGCTGGCAGTTCATACCCTAGCTGTTCCCACCGTCTTCTTCTTAGGCGCGATCGCCGCCATGCAGTTTATTCAACGCTAGGAGTAATCGATGCCAACTCGTTCCCCCAATCCTAATAATCAGCCTGTCGAGTTAAACCGGACTTCTCTGTATCTCGGCTTACTTCTGATTTTCGTTCTCGGCGTGCTGTTCTCCAGTTATTTCTTCAACTAACTGGATAAAATTTCAGACCGCAATTAATCTGCGTATCACTGCGAGTGTTTTTGTATTGTTTGAGGAGGTAAAAGCTGTGAGTGGAAGCGGAAGAATTCCTTTGTGGATCGTAGCAACTATTGCTGGAATCGGCGTACTCACCGTTGTGGGAATTTTCTTCTACGGTGCTTATGCTGGTTTAGGCTCTGCTATGTAAATCAGTCTGAAGACTATAATCCTACAAGAAAGACCGCCTATCCTCATTTGAGTCGGCGGTCTTTCCATTGGTCATTGGGGTAATAGCTAACGGCTAATAGTTAATTGCTCGATTGGTAAATTAGCAATTAGCTATTAGCCATTAGCCATTAGCAAATGGATGTTTTAGATCCCGGAGGGGTCTTCCCGTTCAATGTAAATGAACAAGAAAGCCATTGCTACAGCAGGGAAAACCCAGCCGACGATGGGAATCAGGATGGTTGGTAAAAAAGAAGCTGCGTACATGAGTAAATTTCCTATCTGTATTTAGTGCAAGACTTTGAGAAAAACTTTAGCGTGAATTGGCGTCAAGTTGGTGCTTTATAAAGATTTTTAACAAATTGGGTCATGGGTAATGGGTCATGGGTAATGAGGCTTTTCCCCGGATCAGAATTCAAATTCATCCTCGAACGCCAGTAGATGGGGTGGGAGGACGGTGCGATCGAGGGTGACTTTGTGACTTTCCCGTTTGGTTTGGATTTCCTGGACTATGATCCCAAGGGAATCGTCACCTGTATCGTCGCCTCGTAGGTTCCCCAGTCCTTGGGGCGGGGTTTCTAGGGGCGACACCCAGCCGATAGGAGCCTCGATCGATCGCAACAGCAGAAGATTATCAGCTGCTACGTATCTAATTTGACAGTCGATTTTTCGCTTTTTCTGATAAGATCGGCCGCCAAGCCAGTTTCTTGATTCGATTTAAATGCGTAGCAGCTTAGCAGTTGCCAGAGGCGATCTCTTAGCGTCCTCCCAGGGGAATTGATCGCCTGCTGACGTCCCATTGATTTCGGGCATTTCCACTCAGTAAAAGCACTTATTTTTTTTCGGCAATAGTTTAAGATTGTAGCAAATTATTTTGAAGATTAGATAAACATCCGCAAAAGTGCTGGTAGGGTTTGGGCAAGTATGGTAATTATAATTAAAGTAGATGCACTAAATTGTTCGGCTCTAGGTAGAATACGCAAAAGACTTCAGCTACAGGGTGTAATTGCCCTTCTGGTTGTGTCGAATTAAAGATTTAGATCGGCATATTCTCTCTAGGGTCTGGGACAACTTTTAAGCATCTTTAATTCTGTTTATATCCTGAACGAGCTAAGCCTACGTTACGCCCGCGAATATACTCGCGAACCGTTTGGTATAAAATCTGGTGAAAATAGTGAACGTGGGAGTTGGTAAGGGTTGGTTCTGATGGTTGTTCAAAACTTTAACAGGCAAGAACTTTGAGGCAAACGGACATAGAGTCCAGCCACAACTTAACTACCTATCCGGTGGTGTTGTTCAAGCAAAGTCTATTCCAGTAATTGGTTTGAAGCGGAACTCAAGTCTCTCCAATTAGAGGCAATTGCCATCTAAAAAGATAAAGCGAAGCAACGGTGTTTTAACCTGTTGCTTAGCATCCTGCTTAGAATCTTCCGTACTTCAGCCAGGGTGCGACCCGTTCGCCAGAAATCATTACCTACACCTTTAATTCCTGGCCTGAATCCCCGTCTCTTTAGAGCGGGGTGTGGCTCAAAAGATCTGTACTTAATCCAAACCTGATTATGACTGGCTACCAACCTATGCAGACACTATACCCTCTGAGTTTGTTGACACAATTAGCCAATCGCCACCTTAATGGTTGTTTGCAAATATCGAGCCGAGGAGTTACTTGGTCAATCTATCTAGACAAAGGAAAACTGGTCTACGCCACTAATTCGCTGGAACCTTTTGAACGACTCGATCGCCAACTGACTCGTCTGAGTCATCAAATTCCGACTCTGGTCGGTGCTGTTCCTTCCCACTTGGCAACGTTTCGAGCTAGTCAGTCTGCTCAAAACTCTGATTACCAAGCGATCTGCTGGTTAGTTCACAACCAGTATCTCAATCCCCCGCAGGCAGCAATTCTGATTGAGCGATTGGCTCGAGAAGTTTTTGAGTCTCTTTCATTGGTTCGTCAAGGGGATTGTGAAATTATAGAGTCTGGAGAATTTACTCAATTTCCTAAATTTTGCTGGCTCGATATTTCGCTGCTTACAAACCATCTTCAAAGTCAATTACAGCCGCCTAAATTTTCAGTTTCAACCTCCACGGTGTCATTTCAGTCTCGTGCCTCGCGGTTGCAAAATGAATCGGATGAAAGCACAAATGAAAGCACAAATTCAATTCAAGATCCACCGAGACAATTCAATGATTCAATAAATTCCCATCATGAGTCTCCCGTTAAGAATAATTATACCATTGCCTGTATAGACGATAATCCCAGCGTTTTAAAAACTATCAATCTATTCTTAGATGCGGAAAATTATTCCGTAGTTATGATTGACAACCCGCTGAAAGCATTGATGCAAATTATTCGATACAAACCCGATCTAATTCTGCTGGATATAACAATGCCCAATATAGATGGCTATGAGTTATGTTCCCTCTTGCGACGACACTCGTTATTCAAAAAGACTCCGATTATTATGGTAACCGGAAATTCCGGATTGCTCGATCGAGCCAGAGCAAAGCTAGTCAGAGCAACAGACTACTTGACAAAGCCTTTCACCAAATCAGACTTGCTTAAAATAGTGCAGAAGTACTTACCCTGATGGCAAGTGGAGATGCATCTGAGTTGTCAGAGCGTGTCAACAGGAAACTCGGAATAAATTTTGAGAAAAAACCCCTATGAATTTAATGTCAATGGTAACAATTTTAATCGTGGAAGATACCCTGTCCGAACTGGAATTAATCAGTACCTACCTCAAGGAAAGCGGTTACGTAGCGCTCGGCGCATTGACGGGGCAGGAGGGAATTAATCTAGCGATAGAAAAAAAACCAGATGTAATTCTTAGTGATGTAGTTATGCCAGGAATGAGTGGTTTCGAGCTGTGTAGGAAACTCAAGCAAAACCCAGCCACTGAAAAAATTCCCATTATTCTTTGTACCTCGAAAAACCAAGAAATCGATCGCCTGTGGGGGATGAAACAAGGGGCTGATGCTTACATCACCAAACCGTTTACCCGCGAACAACTGATTCGTGCCGTCAAGTGCATGGTGATTTAAACCGATGAATCATTCAGCGCTTGCCCCCCCAATCAATCCAGAAAACAAACCGCCAGAGGAGCCTTATTTGCGGGTGCGACTAGACCGGCAAAACAAAGCGATTTTGTCGATGCGCTATTTACTGGAGGTGCTAGTTGTTCCCGTGCAACGCCTAACACCCATGCCCAACGTGCCCAGTTGCATGGTGGGATTGTTCAATCGGCGGAGTCGGGTGCTGTGGGCGATCGACCTAGCCCGCCTACTACAGCTCTCATCATCTGGGATGCCATTGCAGCATTACAACATCATTGTTGTGCAAGTTGGCACCAGGCAGATGGGATTGGTGGTGGAAAAAATTGAAGGGATTGTGCGCTTGAGTAGCGATCGCATCCAGTCGCCGATAGAAAATATGAGCGCTGCTTTGGTTCCCTATGTGCGAGGATGCATGTTAGACCAAGCAATTTGGCTGCTGCTAGATGTCCCTGCAATCGCTCATTCCCCCGTGTTCCACAGCTACTAAACTTCTCCAGGACTCGAGGGATTTTTGTCCACCTATTTGCTCTGTTGTTGCATTTACATTATGACCACTCAATTCGAGCGACCGCTGCCAAAAAATTCCAGCTCACAGGGGGAAGAAACGGCAAGTGCTGGCTGGCGCCAGAATGGGGAATTACCACAACCATCGGGTCGACCTCATGTTCCTTCATCTGCTACACGGAAGACACCCCTTTTACAGTGGTTCTCTAAACTGCCTGTTAGGAACAAACTGCTCGCTGGTCTGTTCGCCTCTGGAGTTGTCTCTATCGGCGGACTGACGGGGGTAGGCACTGGGATACTCGTGTTACACGAACTAGGCCAATTGGAAAAACATGCCAAGACAGAACTGGAAATTACCAAGATCAATTACCATATCAAAGTCGATCAAATGGCGTTCGACTTCAATGGAAAAGCCGATAATAACACCATTATTGCAGCCGCTCGAAACCATGCCGAAGGTCAACCCCTATCCCGTACAACGCAAGAGCAGCTGAAGCGACTTCTGCGCTACGCAATCATAGAGCATAACATCGAATATGCAACGCTAGTTGGCAACGACTTGCGAATTATCGCCAACGCCAATGGGAATCGAACCGGGGAAAAGTTCGATCCCAATGGTCTGGTTAGCACCGTCCTGAAATATCCCAACCAGATTAAGACCAATGCGATCGCTTCCTGGAAAGAGCTAGAAACAGAAGCGCCGCCCTTGCCCCAAGGGTTGGGAGCGAGCGACGCCCTGATTCGCTACACCGTGACCCCGATTCGCGATCCCGACACTGACGCTGTGATTGGGGTGTTGGTGTCCGGGGATATTGTCAATGGCAAGCCCACCATTGTCCACAAAACGCTACAGATTCTGAATGGGGGTTACAGCGCCATCTACCAGTGGCAATCCCCAGGGAAATTTGTCTTGGCAACTTCTCTGAATCAGGAAGAGGGCAAAGCAGAATTGGCAACAGCCAATGTCGAACTTTCCAACTCATCCATCCTAGAACGAGCGGCTGCTAAGGTAGGCAATCCCGTCACAGACCGCATCAAGGTAGGGACGCAAACCTACACCGTCGCTGCTGAAGCTTTGCCAGATTTTAACGGCGAACCGACTGCCATTTTGGTGCGGGGAACTCCAGAAAATGAACTCTATTCCATCCTGAAGAAAGACTTGATATTAGAGGGACTGATCATAGCGATCGTCGCACTCTTAAATTTCTTCTTAGCCAGGATACTGGGGCAATTGATTGCCGATCCCCTGAAGCAGCTTCAGCAAATGGCGGAAAAATTTGCCACTGGCGATCGTCAGGCCCGATCAGACATTAGGACTGGGGATGAAATTGGACAGCTGGCTGCCAGCTTTAACCACATGGCAGATAGTATCGTCGCAGCGGAAGCACAACTCGCAGAGCAAGCCAGTCACCAGGAAGCGGTCGCGGATCGATCGCGGCTGTTGAATCAAATCGTCTTCAGCGTGCGGCGAAGTCTCAACGAAGAAGAGATTCTCAATACCGCTATCACCGAACTGCGTGACGCCTTGAACACCGACCGCGTCGTCATTTACCGCTTCCACGATGACTGGAATGGCACGATCGTTGCCGAATCCGTCGGCGGTGATTGGCGCAAAATTCTAGGAGAAACTGTCAAGGACCCCTTCCGGGAAGGATTGATCGAACTCTACCGCAACGGTCGCGTGCGGGCAATGAATGACATTTACGCAGAAGGGCTAACCGACTGTCACCGCAATTTTCTCGAAAGCTTCCAAATCCGAGCCAGTATCGTCGCGCCACTCTTGCATAGCGAGCAACTGATGGGCTTGCTGTGCGCCCACCACTGTTTTGCACCGCGCAGCTGGGAAGAAGCAGAGATAGACCTTGTGGCTAAGCTTGCCATTCAGCTTGGCTTTGCGCTTGAGCAAGCCGCGCTCTTGCAAGAGCAAAAAATGGCTAAAGAAGCGATCCAACAGCAGCTGATTGACCTTTTGGGCGACATTGAAGGGGCAGCGCAGGGAGACCTGACCGTGCGGGCGGAAGTGACAGCCGGAGAAATCGGGACTGTGGCGGACTTCTTCAATTCGATTGTCGAAAGCCTGCGGCAAATTGTCACCAAAGTCAAACAATCAGCCCTGCTCGTGAATGCCTCCTTGGGAGAAAATGAAGACGGCATCCGCCAACTAGCCCAGCTCGCTCTCAAACAAACCGAAGAGACTACACGCACCCTCGAATCTGTCCAGCAGATGACTGCTTCGATTCAAGCGGTTGCTTGGAGCGCCAGTCAAGCTGCCGAGGTGGCTCGCAGTGCCTCGGTGACGGCTGAATCCGGCGAAATGGCAATGGACTTAACGGTGCAGAATATCTTGATTCTGCGCGAAACCGTGGCAGAAACCGCGAAAAAAGTGAAGCGCTTAGGGGAATCTTCCCAGCAAATTTCTAAAGTCGTTTCCTTGATCAACCAGATTGCCATGCAAACCAACTTACTCGCGATCAACGCTGGCATCGAGGCAGCGCGGGCGGGAGAAGAAGGTCACGGCTTTGCCGTAGTGGCAGAAGAGGTGGGCGCCCTGGCGAACCGCTCCGCCAACGCCACGCAAGAAATTGAACGGATTGTGGAAGGCATCCAACGCGAGACTGCTCAAGTAGTCGAAGCGATGGAGCAAAGCACCGCCCAGGTGGTGGAAGGCACGAAACTGGTAGAGGGCACGAAGCAGAGTTTGGGGCAAATTCTGGAAGTGTCGCGCCAGATCGATCAGTTGGTGCAATCGATTTTCACCGCCACCGTGTCCCAGGTGCAGACGGCTAAAGCCGTTTCCAGTTTGATGCAAGACATCGCCCAGGTATCTGAGCTAACAGCCAACTCCTCGCGTCAGGTGTCTCAATCGCTGCGCCAGACGGTGGAGATCGCTCAGGAGCTGCAAACCTCTGTCGGTACTTTTAAAGTAGCTTCTTAAGGCATAGATAAATTTATGTCACAAGAAAAGGAACTTCAAATCAAACGCCTGTTTCTGGAGGAAGCGCAGGATTACCTGGGGACTCTGGAAGCAGTCGTGCTGGGATTGGCTCAGCGTCAAGTAGAGACCGAAAAAATCAATGCCGCCTTGCGAGCTGCCCACTCGATCAAAGGCGGGGCGGGCATGATGGGATTTGGGGTGTTGAGTCATTTGGCGCATCGCTTAGAAGATTCCTTGAAGGTGTTAAAAACCCAGAAAAACTTGCAAATCGATCCCCAACTTGAGGGGCTGCTGCTGGCTGGGATCGATTGTTTGCGCTATGCGATCGCGCGCGATCGCCAAGGCCACCCCCCAGACCCAGCATGGATAGCCACCCAAGCCGACCCAGTCTTCGAGCAGCTCGGTCAGCGATTGGGGGAAGCTGAGGCGGAAGATGCCATTTCCTTGCTGTTGCCAGAAGATGGGCAAGATGCCATTTCCTTGCTGTTTGAAACCGAGGTGGAGGGATGCCTGCAACGTCTTGAGTCGGTTTTGGCAGACCCCCAATTGCCTTGCTTGCACGAAGAGTTGGAAATCCTGGCGCAAGAACTGGGCGGGTTGGGCGAGATGCTCCAGCTCAATGGCTTTAGCCAGTTGTGCGAGTCCGTGACGCAGCAGTTGGCAGCTGCACCAGAGCAGGTGGAAGCGATTGCCCATTCAGCGGTGCAAGCGTGGCGGCAATCACAAGCCTTAATCCTCACCGGACAATTCGCTCTGTTGCCCACAGCGATCGCCCTGTCTGACCAGGCGAGCAGGGTGACAGGGAATCAGGAGGCCAAAATCTGGGCAGCCACAGACACCCAGGAAGACGAACCGCTCACCGCTGCCACCAGCTCCCCTGCTCTCCCCCTGGTGCGAAGGCAACCAGTTGATGGCGACCATGCCCAAATAGGGGACGCAGGCGAGGCGGGGAATGAAGCGGACAGGGAGACATTTTCTCTCCTCCCCTACGGACGTCTGCCACTCAGAGCGTCTGGCGAAGTTGAGGAAGAGTCACTGTTGGAGTTTGATCCGTTCTGGGTCACAGATGTGCAAACGACGGCACAGCAATTGGGAACAACTGCACCAGAGGTTTATACTACCGACTTGCCAGCGTTAGAAGTCAAGCAGGATGAAGCTGCTACCCCTCCAACTTCAGCAGACTCAGATGCCACCGTCCGCGTCCCCTTGAAGTATCTCGATCAACTCAACGATTTGTTTGGGGAACTCACCATTGAACGGAATGGTCTTGCCTTGCAGCTCAAACGCTTGCGTAGTCTTTTTAGTACCCTCAGCCACCGACTGCCAAAACTCGAGCAAGCCAATAGTCAGTTGCGGTTCGTCTACGACCGCTCGGCTACCGGG
This sequence comes from Microseira wollei NIES-4236, assembly GCF_020521235.1. Classification (GTDB taxonomy): domain Bacteria; phylum Cyanobacteriota; class Cyanobacteriia; order Cyanobacteriales; family Aerosakkonemataceae; genus Microseira; species Microseira wollei. Next base: position 20,970 of record NZ_BLAY01000162.1, read on the forward strand.
GGGCTGGCAACTGGAAAGGGAAAAGCTGACAACTCTTCTCCCACTGCTTTGCCATCCGCGATGCCAGAGCGTATGGGGGAAGCCCTCCAGGGGTTCGATCTCCTGGAAATGGATCGCTACGGCGATCTGCACTTTTTGGGAGGGGAAGTCATGGAGACTATCGTCCAAATTCAAGAGGTCGTCAGCGATATCGAACTGAGCCTAGAAGATGTGGAACAAAAGTCTCACAACCTGGGCAAAACGACGAAACAAATGCAAAAAAGCCTCAAGCAGGTGCGGATGCGTCCGCTTGCCGATATCCTCACCCGCTTCCCCAGAGCCTTGCGCGAACTGTCGTTGCACCACGGCAAACCCGTAGAATTGAAAATTTACGGGGAGAGAACCCTAGTTGACCGCAACATCCTGGAGGTTTTGCAAGACCCGCTGATGCACCTATTACGCAATGCCTTCGACCACGGCATTGAAGACCCCAAAACTCGTCTGAGTCGGGGTAAACCTGAATCGGGACTGATTGAAATCAAGGCCAGCCATCGGGGCAACCGGACGCTAATTAGTATAAAAGATGACGGTGAGGGAATTCCCTTCGACAAAATTCGCCACCGAGCGATCGCAATGGGTTTGGATGCTGATTTGCTGGCTAGTGCGAGCGAGCGCGATTTGCTATCCCTGATTTTTGAGCCAGGGTTTACAACCAAGGAAGAGGTGAGTAACCTTTCGGGTCGTGGGGTTGGCATGGATGTGGTGCGTAACAACCTCAAACAGATTCGGGGCGAAATTCAAGTCGATACCCAACCGGGAGTGGGAACAACTTTTACAATTACATTACCGTTTACCCTCTCGGTGACGCGAGTGCTGCTAACCCAGAGCAACGGTATGTTACTGGCATTTCCCACCGACGCCATTCAACAGATCGTCTCCCTCGAACCCCAGCAGGTGTTAGCAACCGCTGGTAGCGAAGTCTTGAACCTAGAAGGAAAAATGGTGCCGTTGCTCCGTCTAGATCCCTGGCTCAAGTTTCACTGCCCCCGCCACTTCCAAGAACTGGAAACCCCTCCCACTATCAGCAGACCCGTTGCCTTGATCGTCACTGGGGGTGACAAACCCGCAGGCATCTTCATCAGCTGTTGTTGGAGCGATCAGGAAGTTGCTGTGCGTCAAGTGGAAGGCGATTTACCTTTACCTTCAGGCTTTTCTAGCTGCGCCATTTTAGGGGATGGGCGAGTTGTGCCGCTGCTCGATGTGCCAGAGTTCCTGCGCTGGAGCGCCAGTAGCGTTCGCGAAGCGTCAGCGCCTCTTAATCGCTCTGGCGACCCGATGGCCTTTCCGAGCGCCAGACTTGAGGATAACCGCCCCACCCCCGCCTTGCCTCCTGGGGAAAACAGGATTCTGATTGTAGATGACTCGATCAATGTCCGTCGCTTCCTGGCCTTAACCCTGGAAAAAGCTGGATATCAGGTCGAACAAGCTAAAGATGGTCAAGATGCCTTAGATAAGCTCCAAGGGGGTTTAAACGTGACCGCAGCCATCTGCGACATTGAAATGCCTCACATTGATGGGTATGGCTTTTTGGCACAGGTCAAAGCCAATGCCAACTTCAAACAGATGCCCGTGATTATGCTGACCTCCCGCACGGGGGATAAGCACCGCGAGCTTGCCATGAATCTGGGTGCTGCTGCCTATTTCTCTAAGCCTTACAACGAGCAAGCCTTACTCAAAATGCTAGAAACATTGACCAGCCAGCCGCGAGCCTCTACCCATGACGCTAATAACTAATGATTCGTTGATGCGGATTTTACTGGTAGATGACCAAACAATTCTGTGCGAGATCATGCAAACTTGGCTGGAACGGGAGCCAGATTTTCAGGTGGTGGGTAGCGCCAACAATGGCGAAGCGGCGATCGCACAGGTAGAAGCCCAAAAGCCTGATGTCGTAATGCTCGACATTCAAATGCTGCATTACCATCACGGTCATGACGAGTGCTACACCTAAAAATACCGGGAGCGTGGTAGCCCCGCATTTTTAAATCGGGGCCCAAACGCGATGCGAGCAGATTTATCTGCCGTCAATATTAGGTGAATTTAATTAATATTAACACTCAGGTTAAAAGCAGTAAATTATAATTTAACTTACAGCAACAAGAGGTGATAGCAATTGGCTAAA
>NZ_BLAY01000163.1 GCF_020521235.1 Microseira wollei NIES-4236
ACTCTCATGCCCAAAGAAAGGTTGACCAATCGGGTTGCCAGAGAGATCCCACAACCGCACCGTCTTGTCAGCACTGCCACTGACAATCATCTCCCCGTTGGGGCTAAACGCGACTGAATTGACAGAACTCTCATGCCCAAAGAAAGGTTGACCAATCGGGTTGCCAGAGAGATCCCACAACCGCACCGTCTTGTCAGCACTGCCACTGACAATCATCTCCCCGTTGGGGCTAAACGCGACTGAATTGACAGAATACTCATGTCCAAAGAAAGGTTGACCAATCGGGTTGCCAGAGAGATCCCACAACCGCACCGTCTTGTCAGTACTGCCACTGACAATCATCTCCCCGTTGGGGCTAAACGCGACTGAATTGACAGAATGCTCATGTCCCTGGAAGAGAATTGACTCTCTGACTGTTTCCATCGCTCTATGCAGGCTAGTCTGAACTGGGGCAAGAATCTGGTTTGACAATTTCTCTGCATTCTCACCCATTGTTTTAATTGCCAAAACTAGACCATCTAGCGGTTGGACAGTCAATAAATTCAGCACTCTCGCTGCCTGTTCTCGTAGTCGAGATTCGGTGAGTAGTTGCTGTAATTTGGCAATTCGGTCTTGTTCGCGAGCATCGCTTTGTTGGTAAAACGCTTTGGCTGCATTTAATAAATATGGCTCTATCTTTTCCCAGTTTTGCCGCACCTCAGCCAGCAATCCGCCCATAATTAAATAGTTATCTTCCTGCCCACGCTTGGACCACTCTTTTCGCGCATCGTTGAGTCGGTCAATCAGTCGCCGTAAATCTCGGTCTTCCTCCCGCCATTTGGCAAATTGTTGCCATCCTTCTATTAATGCTTCGTGGGCTAAATCCACCCAGGCTACTGCCTTAATTTCTTCTCTCCCCTGCTGCTGGGGCGGGCACGGGGGCACCGCCCCTACTTCTTTGCTAACCTGCTGGGGCGGGCACGGGGGCACCGCCCCTACTTCTGTGCTAACCTGCTGGGGCGGGCACGGGGGCACCGCCCCTACTCTTGTGCTACCCCGATCTTCTGCTCCGGTTACTAATAAGCGTCCTTTCACCAGTTGGTCTAAAACTTTAGCAATCTGCCCTTCGTTGTCTTTAGCGATCGCCAATAAATCCGCTTTCGGTTGCCGTTGGCGGGTATCTTTCGTGCCTGCACCCGTTCGCACCAAACTTAAGCAGATTCGCTTTACCCACTCTTGTCCTGGTGCGCCAAATTTCTCACCGATTTGTTGATAAATTTGCTCTGAATGACGATTCAACGCCCCACTTACCCGACCAAGTTCTCGATACTGTGCCAAACTCAACTGATGCCCTTGCTCTGTTGCGGGTTGCCAAAGTTGTGTGAGGGTAAATTCCAGCAGGGGCAAAGATTCCGGTTCCTTTAGCACATCTGCTAAAATCGCTTCCAGTAACCCTGGTTCTAAACTGTAGCCCTGAATTTGGGCGGGTTTAACAACGATTTCTTTTAAGTCTTCTTCAGTAAAAGGTGGCATATAAACCGCTTGCTGCTGGATTAATTGCGTCAGGGATTTATATTTGAGGCAATCCCCCACAAAATCAGCCCGCATTGTCATCACAACTGCCAACCGGGAAGGGCGAATCTCAGCTATCTGAGTTAATAATTCAATAAAGCGTTCCCGTTCTTTCTCTTTCCGGCAGAGGGTAAACACCTCTTCAAATTGATCCACGACTAACAAAAATTGCTCGGTTGATGGCAGTTGAGAGAGAACCGCCTCTAAACCCTCCACGTTATTGTCAATCGCATCATAAACCTGTTCGAGTATTTCCGGTTCCGAGTCAAATAGCGAGTCAAACACTCGTTTTAACCGATTCAACGGGTCGAAATTAGGAATCATCGGCGGCAATACTTGCCAATTCGGGTTTTGTTTCAACCAGGGAATCAGTCCCGCCCGGACTACACTAGATTTGCCACTTCCGGAAGTGCCAATTACTGGCACAAATGCGGCTTGTTCTAGTTTTTGGATTAAAATCTCGACAACTTTGTTGCGTCCAAAAAAGAATTGTGCGGTTTTATCGTCAAAATATCTCAATCCTTGATAAGGACATGTTTCTGATACAACCGTAGGACGTGGTGCAACTTTGAATGGATACTGGAGTAATGTAATCGAACGTCCCCAACCCATGCGAATCGGTTCTTGCCCGCTGCGCTTGAGTTCTCTGGCGATGAAGTCGAAGATGCGATCGCAACTAACCTGTCCATCACTTCCAGCATTCTCTTCCCCCAGTCCTTTGAGTAAAGCTTCTGTGAAAACGCTATATTTCTCCCCTTCCCAAGCCGACTCAAAATCTCGACAAGCCGCTATTAAATAATAATCTTTCTGAGATGAGTTAAATGCAGTTAAACTTTGTCTGACTAAATTGCTCTCTAAAATCGACCCAGCATGACAGCAATCTAACAGCACAACCAAACTGCTCAAATTTGATTCCAGGATTAACTGATTCAGACTGTCAAGGGCAATACCCCGCGTTGCGATCGCATTACTCGTACAATCAGAAGTTGCTAAATATCCCTTCTTTTTACCCAAATTATCCGATACAGTGAAGCCATGTCCGCTAAAGTAAATCAGAGCATCTTTTCTGTCTGCTTGTTGCCGGATAAAATCTTGCAGCATTTGCCCCAAATCAGTGCCATTTAATCGTTCCCGCGCCACTTCGTAACAGTTTTTCTCGCTATTCCACCCCTCCGGTAACCGCTTGACTTGCCAATCACCATAACCCGGCTGTGCCAAAATACTTGCCACTGCTTCTGCATCGTTGGTAGGCTTAGTCAGACTGCCTAAACTGCTGTCGTACTGGGCAATTCCAATCACGAGGGCGTATCGTGTCATGCTGCTAGATTACCCAAGGGTCGGCGGAAAAAAATGTAGAAATTGCAGTTAAGTGTAAGTTTCCAGAGGGCAAAAATAATTCAAGTACGAGTTGAGGGTTTATCCGACACCTGGTCGGGGCACGGCATTATTAAGATTTCGGGTTTGAAGACCAATGTTTCTGGTGCCGTGCCCCTACGTTTCAAACATGTTGTGAGGTAAAATCCCTGGCAGGTGAGGAAACAGAAATCTTACACCCGTTGCACAACCCGCGAGCGATCGCAGCAGTTTTCCCTTGATTACAACGCAAGATGGTAGGGAACATGATATAAGTTTTGTCTCTGGGCGCAAAGTTTTTTGAATGTTCCCTACCGCCCGGTTGATGCGACGAAAAATGGTTATCAGGTATTGCAACAGGTGGGAGATCTGGGGAAAGCGAACGCACACCACCCTCCAAACTCGCATCTTACACCCGTTGCACAACCCGCCAGCGATTACAGCCGTTTCCCATTAGACTTCGACCATATCTCTTGTGGGATAGGCGTCCCGCCTGTGTTTGAGATTCTTTGTTGCAGAGGTCTATTGGGTGCAAGGCGACATGGTGGGGAACATTCAAAACACTTTGCGCGATTCGACAAAACTTTCTCGTGCCGTGCTACTACATTTTCGTTGATGCGACGAAAAATGGCTATCAGGTATTGCAACAGGTGGGAGATCTGGGGAAAGCGAACGCACATCACCCTCCAAACTCGCATCTTACACCCGTTGCACAACCCGCCAGCGATTACAGCGGTTTCCCATTAGACTTCGACCATATCTCTTGTGGGATAGGCGTCCCGCCTGTGTTTGAGATTCTTTGTTGGAGAGGTCTATTGGGTGCAAGGCGACATGGTGGGGAACATTCAAAACACTTTGCGCGATTCGACAAAACTTTCTCGTGCCGTGCTACTACATTTTCGTTGATGCGACGAAAAATGGTTATCAGGTATTGCAACAGGTGGGAGATCTGGCACAAGCGGTCGCACACCACCCTCCAACACTCAACGACGAGTCAAATATCGTCGCCCGCGAGTCAAAAATACTCGCCTGTGAGTCAAAAATACTCGCCTGTGAGTCAAAAATACTCGCCTGTGAGTCAAATATCTTCGCCTGTGAATCAAAAATACTCGCCCACGAGACAAATATCTTCGCCCGCGAGTCAAAAATACTCGACGACGAGTCAAATATCCTCGTCGATGAGTCTTGGAACCTGGGCGATGAGTATATTTTCTCAATCACCATGTCCGCAACGTGTAACAATCAATTCTTGAGCTTGGATTGCAAGTACAAACTGGGAGGATTGGTGGAAATGGATGTCAGCTTGATAGTATCCAACATCTTGAATCCACCTGTCCTGGCGTTTTTTTTGGGCATGGTGGCTGTTTTTGTCCAGTCGGATCTGGAAATTCCGCCTCCCGTCGCCAAAATGTTCTCGCTGTATCTGCTATTTGCGATTGGGTTTAAGGGCGGGGTGGAACTGGTAAAAAGCGGCATTAGTCAAGAGGTGATTCTAACAATTTTGGCGGCGATGTTGATGTCGGCATTTGTTCCGGTCTATACATTCTTTATTTTAAAGATCAAGCTAGACGCATATAATGCAGCTGCAATCGCATCCTCTTACGGTTCCATCAGTGCCGTTACCTTCATCGCCGCCAGGTTTTTCCTCAACCAACAGGGGATTAACTTTGATAGCTACATGGTAGCAGCCGTTCCTTTAATGGGATCTCCTCCGATTATTGTCGGTTTAATTTTAGTCAATTTATTCACGACAGATGGGGATAAGCGAGAGTTTGCTTGGTCTGATGTGTTAAAAGAAGCCTTTTTCAACAGTTCGGTATTTCTGCCAGTTGGTAGTCTGATCGTGGGAGTCCTGACGGGTGAAAGCGGTTGGCACAAGTTGTCACCCTTTACCCAAGATCTGTTTGACGGCGTTCTCACCTTCTTTTTGTTAGATATGGGACTGCTAGCAGCTAGAAGAATAAAAGATTTGGAAAAAACCGGGGCTTTCCTCATTTCCTTTGCCATACTAATTCCAGTAGTTAATGCTACCATTGGTTTGCTGATTGCTAAAGTCATCGGCATGTCGCCAGGAGATAGTTTATTATTTTCGGTTTTGTGTGCGAGTGCTTCTTATATTGCCGTTCCCGCAGCGATGCGGTTAACGGTTCCCGAAGCGAATCCGAGTTTATACGTTTCTACTGCTTTAGCGGTGACGTTTCCGTTTAATATCATCGTCGGCATTCCGCTGTATCTATACGGCATCAATCTTTTTTGGAGTTAATCTAATGAACCCAGTCAAACGCATCGAAATTATTGCCAATTACATGGAATTGGAAAGGATTTTAAAAGGGTTAGATCAAGCTGACGTACCGGGTTATACAGTAATTCGGGATGTGGCGGGAAAAAGTACCAGAGGCGATGGTAAGCACGATTTAGCAATGAGGATGCTGGATAATGTTTATATTGTTGCTTTCTTTCCCCCTGAAAAACTCGATGCAGTGGTGGGAAATATTAGAGCAATTTTGCATAAATTTGGCGGTTCTTGTTTTATTTCCGATGCAATCGAGTTGCGAACCACTCAGTGCGTTGGGTAAAAGTAAGGTGCGTTACACTTCGTATATCTCGTTCCCAGGTTCAACCTGGGAACAAAAATATAGAGGCTACGGCCTCTATATAAAAGTAAGGTGCGTTACACTGCGTTAACGCACCCTACGGTTTCGCCTCATTAAGCGAAATTCACCTAATTCTGTGGTGAAATCCCATTGTTTGTAAAAGTCAATCATTTCTGGCAAACAGCAGAGGTCGATATGTTCCACTTGTTGTAAATCTGGATGTTCTACAACGGTATCGATTAACAGTTTGCCTAACCCTTGACCGCGATAATCTGGATGTATAATTACGTCGAAAAGAATGGCTCGATAGACGAAATCTGTGAGAACGCGGCAGAATCCGATTAATTTGCCCTGGCGCGACTCTATTCCCACAATCATATTAGTATGATCCAACATTTTATCAACATCAGCACGCATTCTTTGCTGCGACCAAAACGCATTTTTATAAAGTTCCATCAAATCATTTTTTTGTGCTTCGTTTAGCTGGAAAATAACGTTAAATTCCATGAGGTAAACCGCTCTGAGATGAAGCGATAGCATTATAGCGCGTCTGGCGTCGGGGTTGGGTGCTTGCCCTAACGCACCTGAGAGTGTAAAAATATAGAACAATTGTGAATCCATTTGAGAACAGGCAAAATGAACGGTATTCAATTGTTTGAATTCCCCGACAATGCCAAACTATTTGGACTACGCCCTGAAGTCGGCAGGTGGTTGTTTATTCCCTTGGGTCTAATTGTATTACTCTGTCTAGGAACGGTCTATTCCTGGAGTATTTTCAGCGGCCCTTTTGAAGCAGCACTCCAAACCAAACCCGGTACAATTTTACTGCCTTTTTTGGTACTGGGAGTGATGTTTACCTTGGTAATGCCGATTAGCGGATTGTATATGAATCGGTGCAATCCAACCATCCTCACCGCTACGGGTGGAATTGTTGTAGGAATTGGCTATTTACTATCAAGTATTGCCCCGAATTTGCCTTGTTTAATCCTTAGCTACGGTGCGATCGCAGGCATCGGCGTCGGCATGGCTTATGGGGTTCCTTTGGCAATTTCTGCGCGGTGGTTTCCCGACCGCAAAGGTTTCGCAGTAGGCATGACGGTTGTAGGTTTTGGTCTTTCGCCATTGGTGACAGCACCTTTGGCATTTGCCCTAATTAAAGCATTTGGCGTTCGTTCGACGTTTGTAATTTTAGGTATGGCATTTACCTTGATTATTCTGGCAATTTCAACAGTTTTAAGAATGCCGCCTCCTCGTTGGAAACCTCCAGGTTGGAATCCCAAAGAAGAGATAATTACTGACAATACAGACAGCAATCCTTCTGCCCTGCCGATGGTGCAGACGCAAACTTTTTATGGATTGTGGCTGTGCTACATTGTGGGAACGTTTGTAGGATTGACTGCGATCGCAACTACTGCCCAAGTCGGTCGAGAACTCGTCGGACTCCCACCGGAAAATCTCACTTTCGCCGTGCCTTTATTTGCCGCATTCAACGGCATCGGGCGTCCTTTATTCGGTTGGCTAAACGACCGCCTCAAACCCAAACTTACAATCGTCGCGATTAATGTACTCATTCTAATTGCGTCGATTTTGATGTTAAATACCACTCAGGGTCAGTTGGGAAACTTTTTAGTGGCTTTTTCCATATTCTGGTTTTGTTTGGGTGCTTGGTTAGCCGTCGCACCTGCTGCTACGTTGAGCTTTTTCTCAATTGAAAATTACCCCAGTAATTACGGGTTACTGTTTACTTCCTTTGGGATTGGAGGTTTATCGGGCATTTTTACAGCAGGTGGAATTAGAGTAATTTTTGGTAGCTTTGCACCGTTTTTTTACGTGACGGGGATACTGGCGATCGCCGCCATCATCGTGGCAACATTTTCCCTCAATCGTCCCCGGAAAACTGCGATCGCAGACTTCCTTTATAAATGGGTCATTACTCCCATTATTCCCCTGCTTTGGTCGTTGGTGGAATTCCTGCTAGCGGTGGCGACACCGAAAAAGATGCGATCTCAATAAACACAGTCGCTTCCCCACGTAATTTATAATTTTGCTAATGTCCACCAACCTAAGCACATCAGGGATGAACGCACAATGGGCAAATACAATTTTAGCGATCGCGAACGCTTTGAAATGACGGGACTGATCGACTATTCCGCCTTACAGTCCCTTCCCCAAATTTGGGAAACTACTTCCCAACTGTTCCCAGATGTGGTGGCGTTACTTGACCCCCACGCCAAACCTAGAGTATCTCTAACTTACGCCCAGCTATACGCACAAATCCAGCAATTCGCTGCCGGAATCCAGGCATTAGGTCTAGAATCCGACGCAAAAGCACCCATTCCGTCCCGCGTCGCTTTATTTGCCGATAACAGTGCGCGGTGGATGATTGCAGATCAAGGGATAATCCTGGCGGGTGCGGCGAATGCGGTGCGTTCTTCTGCCGCCGAACGGGAAGAATTGCTGTATATTTTGGAACACAGCGGTAGTACGGGGTTGGTGGTCGAAAATCTCAAAACCCTCAACAAATTGACGCCAGAATTATTCGATTTGCCCGTACAATGGGTGGTGTTGCTATCAGATGAAACTCCGGAAATCATCATGGGATTGAAAGCGATCAATTTCTGGCAATTGATGAAGATGGCATCAAATTATACCCTAAAACCCGTCAATCAAAATCCCCAAACTTTGGCAACTTTAATTTACACCTCCGGGACAACGGGGAAACCCAAAGGCGTGATGTTAACCCATGAAAATTTTATCCATCAACTGATTGCACTGACATCAGCGATCCAACCTTCCGTAGGCGATCGCACGCTTAGCATCCTCCCAACTTGGCACAGCTTTGGACGAATCGGAGAATACTTTACCCTTGCTCAAGGTTGCACTCAAATTTATACCAATCGTCGCTATCTGAAACAAGATTTGCAAACTTATACGCCGCAATACGTCGTCGGCGTACCGCGTTTGTGGGAATCGATTTACGAAGGAATACAAAAATCTTTCCGCGATAAATCGCCCCGGATGCAGAAATTTATCCAGTCTTTTTTAACTGTGAGTCAAAGTTATATTAAAGCAGTTCGGACTTGGAAAAGACTGGATTTGGAGAATCTTAACCCAACGCTCGCGCAAATCTTCCAAGCTTGGGTAAAAACCATCACCCTCGCACCCCTGCATTATCTGGGAGAAATGCTGATCTACAAAAAAATTCAGCAAGCAACGGGGGGTAAATTAAAACAATTAATCTGCGGCGGCGGTTCTTTAGCGCAACACTTAGAAGACTTCTTTGAAATTATCGGAATAGATATTTTAGTCGGATACGGACTAACGGAAACCGCACCAGTTTTAACAGTGCGTCGTTACTGGCGAAACCTACGCGGTTCTTCGGGTTTCCCCATCGCAAATACTGAAATAAAAATAGTCGATTTAGAAACCCATAAACCATTACCCACAGGTCAAAAAGGTTTAGTCATGGCGCGGGGTTCCCAAGTCATGCAGGGATATTTTCTCAACCCAGAAGCGACAAAAAAAGCAATCGATCCAGAAGGTTGGTTTGATACAGGCGATATTGGTTGGTTAACGCCAGACGGTCAAATCGTTCTCACGGGTCGCGCCAAAGATACGATTGTTTTAACCAATGGAGAAAATATCGAACCTCAACCAATTGAAGATGCTTGTTTGCGGAGTCCTTACATTGACCAAATTATGTTAGTGGGTCAAGATCGGAAATCTGTGGGGGCTATAATTGTAGTAAATTTAGAAGCTTTAGAACGGTGGGTAGAAAAGAGCGATAAAGCGCAAATAAAAGCGGGAGAAATTAACCTGAATAGTAAGGAAATTCGAGACTTATTTCGCGCTGAACTAAACCGGGAAGTGCGAAATCGTCCTGGATATCGTCGGGATGATGAAATTATTGCTTTTGAGCTAATTAAAGAACCTTTTACAATCGAAAATGGACTGTTGACGCAAACATTGAAAATTCGCCGCAACGTCGTAGCAGAAAGGTATCGCGATTTAATCAATTGGATGTTTGCATGAGAGCAGAGAAATGATGAAAAGTCATCGAAGAAGACGCGGGGAAGCGGAGATAGGGAGACGCGGAGCGAAAGAAGTTTCTCAAGACTCGCGTTTGGAACTTCCGTTCCAAGAAGGGTGTGAGACCCCGATTGAATCTTCTGATTCAGTGGGTCGCGTTCAGTCTCTTTCTCAATCCCCGTCTGAACCTTGTCCCCGCGTCTCCCCCTCCCCGCGTCTCCCCCTCCCTAAATCTATTATTGCAGCAGCACTGATATTTTTGCTGGGCAATTCTCATGCTGTAGCTCAAAATATCGAACCGCAGGAACTATCTGGGGATATTAGCATTACCCTGAAACGCGGGTTGTGGAAGTCAGGGGAAAAAGCAATCGCGTATCAGGACATTACCTTAGATTTAGCCTGCTCTCAAAGTAGATGCAATCGCGAAGTTTGGGGTTATGCACCCCAGTTCAACCAAGCCGACCATCAAGGTACAGTAGAAATCATCCAAACAGATCTCACCCAGGGTCGTTGGCGTCTGCGAGTCAAAATCAAAACCAGCCCCGATCCTTGGGTGCAAGTAGTGGGAGAAGCCGACTATCAAATAGAATTAAAACTACAGCAAAACCAGCTAGTCGGCACTTATTCAGGCAGCTTTAAAAATCAGCCGCTCAAAGGGGAAATCAGCGGCGTTATTCGTCCCCATTGGCCTAAAAAATTGCCCAACCATCTCGAGATTAATTCACAAGAACATCCCCGATTAATTTTTCTAGAACAGCAACTTCCAGCCTTACGCGAAAAGGCAAAAACTCCTACAGGTCAAGTTATTATCGCTCAACTGAGAAAAAGTTTAACCGGAAAAATCTATTACGATAGCTATGCCCCCAATGGTGGTTATCACGCTGCCGGTCATTGCTTTCTGGCTTTATTAAACGAACGGCAACAACCAGCAGAAACCGCATGGCAAATTGTAGTAAACTCAATCAATCAACCCGGTCCCCGCTTGTTAGAACAGTCCTCGATTGTTGCAGGTATTGCCTTAGCTTACGACCTCTGTTATAACGTCTGGGACGAACAACGACGCAAAAAGATAACGACTTGGTTAGCACAGCAAACTACAAGCTTAATAGCAGGAACAAAAGACCCAGCTTGGAACCCCCACCCCCCAAGCAACTGGAATGCCAGGGCGCGTGGTGCAGCGGGTTTAGCTGCTTTAGCAATTTTAAAAGAACCCGACGAGTTTTTTAGCGAACCGACCAACCCAGAACGCCTGCTAAAAATTGCCGAACGCAACATTAAGCGCTACATGAAAGTTGCGATTGGAGAGCGTGGTTTTGGCACTGAAGGCGATCTTTATACCCGCGAATCTTTACATGCAATTGTGCCGTTTTTACACGCATATCAAAACGTTTTAGGTCAAGACCTCGTGTCAGGTTCGAGTGGGGAATGGTTCTTACCCCATTACGTCATGCGAATAGTCAGACGAGGGGATTTAGTAGCCGCCCCGACTTACGGACGCCACCGAATTAGCCCAGACGGTGCGTTATTTGCGCTTGGTTTGGGTATCGTCCCAGAACGATTTTTACCAGGCGTGCAATGGTTTTTCAATCGCTACTTTGGTTGGCAAGGCGATCAAACTTTTGGCATTGCAGAATATGGCCCCCACGAGGCAATTTTCGCCTTAGTCGGATATCGCGAAGATATCGCACCTATCAACCCGGCGGAAATATTTGGTCGCGTATTGGTAGACGAGCAAAAAGGTTTTTACTCTTTCCGCAACCAGTGGCAGGATGACAAGGATTTTGTCGCGAGTATTTATTTAAAACGAGAACCTTTACGTCAATCTTGGTCATTTCCCGATGCGGGTAGTTTTCGCATTTGGGGTTTAGGAGGAAAGTGGGCAGATGCGGGGCCATCCGATGGGAAACAAGAGGATGAAAATGTGGTGCTGACCGATGAGAAATTGGCTCCTATGGGAGCGCAACCGATTTTCTTTCAAGCCGAAGCAAATGGGTCTGGGGTGGTGAGTTTGAGGAGAGAGAATTGGGTGCGATCGCTTGCCGTAGACTACAGTAGCGCCAGTGGCGCACCGGGTTTATTTGTAGTAGTCGATAAGTTTACAGATGAGGAAGCATTGCCGGAGAAAACTTGGGTAATGCATACCCAAGAAACGGTGAAAATTGACGGTCGGCGCTTTACAATTCAAGCCGCTTCTGGCGCCACCATGCAGGGAACGTTTGTGACGCCGGAAAATGTAAAAATCGCGTTTGAACCGGGGGAAAAAGGGGGAGTTTTGCGGGCAACTGGAAGCGGACGCTTTTTTGTTGTCATGACCGTACAAAACGGGGCAGCACCCCAGGTAGAAATTGAGGGTAATGGTTTAGATTCGCGGGTGAAAGTTGGGGGGCAAACGATTGAGTTTAGAGAAAATAGAATTATTTTGTCATAGCGAGCGCATTAGATAAAGCGGGCAATTGATATCATGTCCGGTGGGATCGGTAGTATGGATGGCTAATTGCTAATTGCTAATTGCTAATAGCTCATTCCTGACGCAAACACCAAAGTTTCTCCGAAAAATCGTTGGTTTGTCAACTAGAGATATAGGTCGAAACTTTGGTGATGGCAACGCCCTTGCGTAAGTTTTGTAGCTACAGCGGATTTCAGTCGGATGAGGTACACCGCCTTTTGTGTACGCTACACAAAAGGCGCAATTTCGCTGTACCTCACGCGGCTGCAAGCCGCTGTAATTGTCAATTGCCTCCAGAGCAATTAGCGATTAGCTATTAGCAGGGCTAGTTTAAAAATCAGCTAATTTGTTGACAGAGAACTAGAAAAAATTTAGGCAAAATTGTATCATGATTAATTGAAGAGGTGAAAAACGAGCGGTTATATTACAGGAGCAATTCAGGAATGGAGGATTTAATCATGACACCTGTGGAAGTAGAAAAAAACGTTATCACAGAAGAAGAAGTAGCAAAGCTGTGGGAAGCGTTCAAAGTGTTTGATACAGACGGCAGCAGTTGCATCTCAGTAGAGGAACTGGGGCAGGTGATGCGTTCGTTGGGGCAAAGTCCCAGGGAAATCGAGTTGCGCGACATGATTAAAGAAGTAGACGTTGATTTATCGGGCAGTATCGATTTTGAAGAATTCAAAGCGCTAATGGTGGCTCAAAAAGGAGACCGCAAGAGCCGTCTTAAACTAGCATTCAGCGTATTTGATGAGGACGGTAGCGGTCAAATTACTGCTAACGAGTTACGCAGCGTGATGAGTCAGTTTGGGCTGACAGATCGAGAACTCGATGAGATGATCAAAGAGGTTGACCATGATGGCGATGCCTCTATTGACTTTGAGGAGTTCGTGAAGCTGGTGCCGGATGAGTCAGAAATAACAAGCGGCTATACAGATTCACCCATTCCCCCCACCCGTACCGCAAATGATACAGCCGCTCCTGCGATCGCCGATGCCACTCCACAACAAACAGTCGGTGACATAGACCAGGAAGTGGTGCGGTTGAAAGAAATGCTTGTGCAAGACTCACAGGGTCAAAAGCAGCGCGGTACCTCCCGCCTGCAAATGCAGATTGGGATGTTCCGTTTGATTCAAGGAGCAGCTTACCGCAGCTTCCGGGAAAGTTTCTGCGCCAATCACGAAACTCACCTGCGGGTGCGAAACCTGCCCTACAAGATCTCTGATTTTGTACAGTTTATCAAGCTGGCGATCGCGCTCTACAAAGGGTTAGGTGTAGTGGAACAAGCTTGCTACCCTTTGTTGGATGCAGTTGTTGATTCTATTACGGCTGAGTACGCGCGACTCGAAGACCGCATCAAGAACTGGAAGACAGTAGAAAAAACGCCAGAAATGTTGGCAGAAGAGAAGGCGATGTTGGAGGCACGCAGTAAATCTACCAGCGTCAAGCAGAAGTTTGCGGCGGGGGTCGAGTTTGCCATCACAATCAAGAAGAAGCATTTCAGCTTCCGCGATATCGCCGAGGGTGTGCTGGCGATCAACGAACTCAACCGACTGCGGCAGATGGAACTGAATCAGGAACTTGCTCCCCCAACCGCCAAATCAGAGGGAGATCCCAAAGATTACCTGAAAAAGTGGCACCGCGTCATCCTCAAAGATGCTTCAGAAGCAATAGATGGTGCAATGATGCCGGTAGCTTACTGGTATGAGGATTTCATGCCGAAGCTGCTAGCTGCGTTCAACGTCAGCACCGCCGCCGATATCCAAAGCAATACCGTACCCGACGAGGCAGCGTTGAACCAGTGGTACGAAACTACCAAGGCGCTAGGAGAGTTTGACCGCTATGGGGCAGATGTAGCAGAGAACTTTCCCAAATGCACGCCAAAACAAAAGCTGGAAATCAAACAGGCATGGCGACTCACACACCACTACCTGAATGGAGTGCAGAAACGCCGCGAACGCCAGGAGTTTGGGCGCGAGTCAGGTGGTTTGTCCCAGTACGTAGCCTTTATTGACGTGTATCTGGGTCGAAGTGATGTCAAAGACGCAGGGATGCGCGTCAGCTTCCCTTACTACATTGGTCCAGCGGTGTGGCGCTTTTTCCACACCACCGCTGAGATTGTCTGCACCAAGACACCCGAACAGCAGAAAGCCTTGGTGGCAGTCTTCCAAGACTTTATCAAAATGTTTGCCACCATGTACCCCTGCCCCTACTGCCGCCACCACTTCAATGCCTACGTCGTGCAGAACAAAGAAGTGGATATGTACCCTGTAGAATACCTTTTGCTTGGGCGCGACCCCCACTTAAGTAAATTTGAGATGTCAATGGATGCCAAGCTGTCTGCGGTTGTGGATGGCCCCTCTCTGCGCTTATTCTTTTGGAAGCTGCATAACACCGTCTCCTCATCGATTGCCCGCACAGAAGAGTGGTATCACAAGGATCAGAAAGCATTCTACACCACCCGCTATTGGCCTAGCTTTGATTCTGAACTGGCACGCGCCAAAGCGCTCAAACACCTCAGCATTACCATCGAGCGCATATCCCGCCTCTATGGTTTGCTCAAACCGGCATCGCGGTTAGCAGGCGTCAGAGCAACATTACAAAAGTTGTTGGAAAAAGGCGATCAGCAAGGCATCAGCGAGGCTTGCACCCTAGCCGAAGATTATATCAAGGAGTTGGAGGAGGCTGTCATCAGCGGCAACTTCCTACAAGAGACATACAGCTTTGACCCTGACCTCGTGGATAAAGCTCCCTACTTCAGTCCTGAAGAGGAAGAATTTGCACGCAGTGGCATCTTCGTAGAACTTACTTAACGCAAGTTGCTAGTTATAAACTTCTTGCTAATTGCTAATTGCTAATTGCTAATCTTGGATTTTTACCAATCTCGCCATTAGCCATTAGCCATTAGCTGCTATGCATGAGATAACTAGCAACTTGAGTTACTTAGTAGAGTTATTGTAGGGAACATCAATAAGCTTTGTCCCTAAGTCGAAGGTTTTCGCCCCTATTGTAGGGAACATCAATAAACTTTGTCCCTAAGTCGAAGGTTTTCGCCCCTATTGTAGGGAACATCAATAAACTTTGTCCCTAAGTCGAAGGTTTTCGGCCGCCGTGCCCCTACAACCAATTTTAATCATTTAGATGTAATATTATGTCCGTTGAATCACCCGTAATAAAACCTGACCACGTTGCCACCCAGATGATGGGGATGTAGGGAACATCCGAGATATCTTGCCGGAACAGATAACCTTACTGGTGCCGTGCCCAATCGCTCAATCGCGGGTAATCGACCGGACATGGTATAACCGGAAACCATATGATATCATGTCCGTTGAATTGCGCATAATAAAAAAACCTCACCGCGTCGTTGCGTAGGGAACATCATAGATATCTCGGACAAACAGATAACGTTAATAATGTTCCCTACTCCTAATTATGGGTAATCGACCGGACACGATATGATTTATCCGGTGGATGAAAAGCGACCCGCTTTGTTGACCTAAGCCAAAGCAAAGAAGAAATCAAAAATTAGCTGACTGTTGCCATAAAGCTTATTGCAACGACGATTGAAGAGATATTTGGTGGCAACGTTTCGGAATTCTTAAGCATGAGTATGACATTAATGCTGAGAGAGCTTCGTATTTTGATAGATGTGCAGTTTGAGCGCTTGTCCTCTTTAGAAAAGGCTGGCAATTGAGCAAGAGCAACTTTCGCTGCCAGAGTTGCGAGAAAATATTTTACGACACAGGTCCTGGGACAGCGTTCTATGCTAGAAAAAAGCGCAAGTAGCTTTACGATCCAACCTGTGGTTATCGAATAGGTTACAGAACGATTAGTCAATCAAGTATGTCAAGAAAATTTTGAACTAATTCAAACTAATTCAATTGATAAAATGCAAGTGTTGAGGAGCCATAGATTAAATAAATTAAAGTATACAGATGATGCCAAAGAGGATGTGTATAAGCCCATCCTTACATTGGTTAAAAACAGATTGTGTAGCGAGAGCTATTTTAGAAATGAAATCGCTCTGGCAGAGCAGCTAAATCAAATTTTATTATTACTGGAGGGTAAATCTGCGCTAGAGTTAGGATATGCAACTGACAACTTTCAGAATCTAATATTGCAACTGTAGACGGATTTAAGCTGTCAGGATTTGTCCTATACTCCTTCATGAGTAGGTAGCCAACTTCCTGGCTTGAAACAATTCTCAGTATTCTGTGCCAACAAAATCGAAATCAGCTATGCCGGAAAGGCAAACTTTCAACGCTGTATGAATCTCACTCCCGGAGAGATAATAGGTGGACACTACAGAATTCTCTGCCTCTTAGGACGAGGAGCATTTAGTCAGACCTATTTAGCGGAAAATTTGTACCGACTTAGTGGCGCTAAGTGTGTCGTCAAACAACTTCAGCTCATGATAAGCAGTCCATTAATTTTGGAGAATGCACGACACCGCTTCTTTAGAGAAGCAATAGTACTCGAGAACTTAGGCATACACCCTCAAATTCCCAGACTTCTGGCTTACTTTGAGGAAAATCAAGAATTTTATTTAGTTCAGGAATATATTGATGGTTGTCAGGTTAGCCAAGAAATTAAAGAAGGCAAACGATGGAGCGAAAATCAGGTCATTGCCTTGTTGCAGGATGTTTTGGAAATTTTAGTGTTTATTCATCAGCATGGTGTGATACACCGCGATATTAACCCTGCCAATTTAATTATACGCAAATCAGATGGTAAGATTGTTCTAATTGATTTTGGTGCGGTCAAAGAAATCAACACTTGGGCAGTTAATGGTAAGCGTCAGGAAAAGGGGACGCACTCAATCGGTACAGCGGGATATATGCCACCCGAACAATTAGACGGGAAACCAAGGTTTAGTAGTGACATTTATGGCTTAGGCATGACAGCAATCCATGCCTTAACAGGGATTTTACCAGCTGAATTACAACGAGATGACAAATATTTTCATTTGTTCTGGCGAGAACAAGCAGCACAGGTGAGCAACAAATTAGCCCTGATTTTAGAGAAAATGGTGTGTTACTACCCTGGCGATCGCTACGAATCGGCAACTGAGGTTCTGCATGACCTACAGAACATAAAAAATAGTAAAAAAAATAATTTGGTCACTGCTACTGCTGGCAGAGACTATTCAAGTATCTCACAAAAAAATACGATCTTAGCAAAATTATTGCCCAGTTTGCTCACCTTCATATTAGTGGGAATAACATTCATCGTCAACACCATTTTCCCCAGATATCAGGCTGAGAACAAGCTAACGAGCTAGTGAGCAAGGAGCAATACGCAGATGCTCTTAAAAGGTACGACCAAGCGATTGAGCTAAACCCAGACTTTTATCAAGCTTGGACTAATAAAGGTAATGCGCTAGGTCGATTGAAGCGCTATCATGAGAGTCTCGAGTCATGCAACGAAGCAATTAAAATCAAAGTCAAGTTTTTGCTTGGAATTGCCGAGGTAGTGTGCTTAACAATTTGGGGAAATATGAGGAAGCAATTGCTGCCTATGATCGGGCAATAAAAATCGACCCAAAGCTTGAAGATGCCTGGAATAATAAAGGTGAAACTCTAATGCAGTTGCATCAATATGAAGAAGCGATTGCTGCCTTTGACACAGCGATTAAAATCAATCCAAACTATCTTTTTGCCTACAATAACAAAGGGAGATATTTGTCTAAATTGAAGCGATATGAGGAAGCCATTGCTGCCTTTGACAAGGCTATACAAATCAGACCAGATTACCAACCAGCAATAGAGGGTCGAAAGCAAACTCTAAAGCAATTGGGTCGTTAAATATCTAGGATTTAAGGGAAAGCGATCGCATGTTCAACCTGCATCCGCTTCTATCCTCAATTCTCTGTCAATACTATTTTAAACTAAGATATTGCACGAGTAGCAAACTGAATCGAGGCAGAGCCTCTAACAATTCGTTCCCAGGCGGGAGCCTGGGAATTAGCAATTAGCAATTAGCAATTAGCAATTAGCTGACTGTTGCCAAGTCAGGATATTCATCATCCATCGAAGTGCGGAAGAAGAACATACAGCCGCCGTTGGTGTGGGGTGCATGAGTTGAACCAGCACGGGAGCGAATATAATCTCCCGCACCATAAACTTGATTTTCTATGACTAAATCCCCTTCCAGCATGTAAATTTCCTCGCCAGTAGCGTGAATGTGGAAGGGATAGCGAACGCCTGGTTCTGCTCGCAACAAACCGACAATTTCACGCTTAATTGGATCGATATGAAGGCGAGCAATCGAAACACCCGCAACTCTGGAATGAGGTCGCCATTTGAGTTGTTGCGATCGCACGCTCAAAAATGGCGATGGCGGCGTTTTTTCTTCGAAGGTGACGGGACTATCTAAACCGAGGCGATCGAACAACCGATCTTTTAAATCTGCTTTCATTTCAACGGTGGGACTACTGTAGGGAATTGCCGCCGCCGCTGTTTGATATTCCGCTAATTCTTGTGCCAATTCTGGACATTCGACTAATTGCTGCTCAACCCACGCTCGCTCTTCTTCGCTCAGCAGATCGAGGGCATAAAGTGGAGCCAGTTCGCAAAAGCAGTAGTTATCAGCATTCATTTGATCGATCCGCCTTGAATTTAATTTCTCAACCTTCAGTCGTTACCAGTTCTCTTCAGTAGCGAGAATAGATTTTAACTTATTCAAGCCTAAGCGAATTCTGGTTTTGACCGTTCCCAACGATATCCCAGTTTGAGCCGCAATCTGACTGTGACTTAGCCCCTGATAATACGCTAGTTCAATGACTAACCGCTGCTCATCCGGTAGCGTTTTCATCGCCGCCATCATTCGAATGCGACGTTCTGCAATAAACGCTTCCTCGAATAGATCTACGCTATCCGCTTGAGGTTGGATCTCTAGAGCATCGATGGAAAAAGTCGTCGCTCCTTGAGTTCGCTGGAGTTTACGGACGCGGTCTAAAATGCGACTGCGGGCTATGGTAAACAGCCAGGTATCGACTCTGCCTTTTTGGGCATCGTAGCGATCGCCTATGCGCCAAACCTGAGCAAACACATCCATGACCACTTCTTCGCTTTCTTCAACCGATCTTAAACTTTTAAACGCGAAGGCGTAGATAATTTTGGCATAGCGATCGTACAGAGCGGACAGAGCAGCCTGGTCGCCCTGGGAAATTCTCGTTAAGAGCGAAACATCATCAGGATTAGGAGGAATCTGCAATGAACTGCTCCGATCTACAATACTCTTGATCGGAGTTTACTCCAATCTAAGTAACAAATCATCGCTTTTAACGTCTCATCTGGCCAACTTACTTATTACATCCGGGGGTGCAATAAGCCTTGGTTTTCCATCCAAGTCTAATGGTTAGAGTCGAGGGGGATGTTACCATCCCACCCCTCTGTTGCGAAACCGGACGTGAAAATTTCTCTTCATCCGGGTACTCAATGTGTTTTCCCTTGTCACTGTGGGGCTTCTTGACCGTTTGACTTTTGATGACCGGAATGTCGTTTATCCACTCCCAATCTACTTTTTCCCATTGTTGGGCTAGTTCCTTGAGAAATTTTGAGTGTTCTTTCTTCCGGGTTGCTTTTAGGTCAATAGCGGTCTTTTCATCGTGGCAATGTCGATGTAACAGTTGTAGATTTTTCCACTCATCCTTACCGCCTAGCGCTCTGGGGACTTTGCGATCTACTTCCATCACATCCCATTCCAGAAAACCTAGTCCGCACCAGGGACATTTACCCTTTTGCTGTTGTAGCAGCTTAACCTTACGACTTGGTAGTTCAGGGTGTCTCCCTAGTCTTGTACTCGAGTAAACTGAATCGCCGTCGTATGGGCTTTTTTCACCTTTAACTTTCACATAATTAGTGCTACTGCTGCTGAACTCATTATGTAAAAGTAACCGGAGGGTGTTCGCTTCCTTTGCTCTGGTTGCGAATATCCAGTTGTTGTCACCAAGGGTTCTCCAGTATTTCATTGTTCTGTAGTTTGTGTTTCCTTGGCGACGTTTTGCCCATCTTCGCAGTTTTAGGAAAGTCAGTTTATCTTGTCTGGAAAATTCACCGACTCCTACTGCGTCTGACATCTTATAGTATGAAGCCCATCCCCTGATTACAGGGTTGAGGTCTCTTATTAGTGCCGCCTGGGGCGATGACCTGTGTTTTCTGAGCGTTTGCGCCAATTGATAGTCTTCCATCCCTCTGTATGCGGTTGTGAATCAGATGGCTGATTCATTACTACTCTCGACTCCAGCTTTCACACATTGCGGTTCACCTCAGCTTATCCCGGCAGTTAATCCTTCTCTTTTCCAGCAATACCCGTCAATTCGGGTTGGGCTTTTGCTTCTTGAACCATCCCACCTGTCCATTGCATTTGGCAAGACTTGCCTACCCGATCAATCGACTTTGATCAGGAGCTTTGGACGGTTATTTCGTTCCTGATATCCATTGATTAAGTTCTTGAGGATGTGTCTCTCCGCCGAGGGTTTAGGAGGTGCGCTATCTCGATAGCGTGAATCTGATAGTCCTTACCTTTATCGGATGTTCCCGACCCAGGAGTGTAGGTTTAACTTACTGAGCTTATATCCCCTGGCTTGGAGTTACGACGGCTCATCGACACTTCGTTTGTTCTATCCTTGGAACTTTTGCTAGCAGTGGGTGCTTTCAGCTATTACCACCTGTTCCTGCTTTCACCCCCGCTTTACAGAATGAGATAGTCAATCTTTTTCTGTAGGGGCAACCTAGAACTAGGTTGTTTGTGTGCTTTCAACCCCGCACCGGGGCGGTAGGGCAAGGTGTTTTCTAAATAGAGTTATGATGTTGGTTTGTCCTTCATCTTTCCTCGTTTTTCCTAACTGTCATTGCTGATTAGCTTGGTTAGGTTTCCTCACCTACATGGACATCAAGTTGTCATCATTAGAGGATTTTAAGTGCTCACTCAACCTGTGAAGGTTACTCTACTGAAGCTCTCATCCTTGAGGATATACTCATTTCTGAGAAACGAATCGCACGCGCTAGTTCCTAACGCCATGAGCCAAGTTTGACCAGGATCAAATGTTTAGAAGTTACAGACAAAATTTAAACTTCGGGTTTGAATCTCCGGATACTAGGCGTTACTTGTATCGATTTGGGGTAGACTATTGCCGACTGGTTGCCCAGCTACTTTCTGTGTAGGTGTTACTCAAGCAGAATTGCTTGAGGGTTCGCCGCAGGAAAGCATACATCAATCGACCACTCGAACTTTTGGAGTCTTGTAGCTCTAGAAACTCAGCATCAAACCTGAGACGCTCCTCTCTCACCCGGTCAAATTGTTGGCAGTCAGAGGCAGATGTCCCGTCATGCTCTGGAGATAGGTTGTTGATGTCCTCTGTATCCATTGATATTTCCTTTTTGCGAAATAACTAAACTTTGTTGAAGTATTCTTTGCCAAGCAACAACGACTAATTAGTAAGCTCCTTGGCTGCAAGAGCAAGATCCAGCTGGGTGAAATAATGGAAATCTATAGAACATCAGGAGTTCAAAAATTACAGAACTCCTGATGTTTGTCACCCTCCAGCGGTTATTGTGAACTGACTGTTTCTACTTCCTTTCCAGCTTAAGACTATCAACGCTTGTCGTCTGTTTTACCTTGACCACCTGCCTAAAAGCCCACCTGCTCACTTGCTGTCTAATCAGTATCCTTCGGGCGATAAAGGAGTAGGTTAGTAGATCCACCAAAAATACTATAATTGTAGTACATGGGTGACGCAAGCTTCGTGGCATTATTTTGTGAGTGGAGGCTGGCGTTTGTGACAACTATTTTTAATAGGTCAGGTAATTATAAATTTTTGGCAAAGCCAATGTCGTAGGGATGTCACAAGTGCGAGAAAGCATCACTAACCATTGCAGCGTCAAGCTAAATGATGCTGACTAACTTAAGTCGCGCTAGGGTGACTGGCGCTGACTTGTGTCGCGCTGATTTATGAAACACAAAGTTAAGCGACACTAATTTCAGGGATGCGAATAGGCGCAAATTTATTGTGATTGCAGCAGATTTACTGTAAAAACTGCACACTTTTGGCTCAAATGTTTGCGAAAAACAGAGCTAAAACCCGCTAGCTCGTGTTGTGATTTTCAAAGGTGAACAAATGAATTCTGAACTTGAAGATATCTTGTCAAATCGGGAAAATGGAGATCTATTGTCAAAGTCTTCCGCGAATGTGATGAAGCTAGCTCTAGAGTATGCCAAGTTAGCAGCTCTTCCAAATCCATCAGAACAGGAAGCTGACCGTCTGGGAGAAATATTAGCGCTTGCTAGCGATTGTGAAATTCTGAGTTTTTGGATTGTTGAGGTCGATCGCGTTCTCGGTCATCACCTGGACTTGCTAGATGAAGATGACCGCGAGTCTTATAAAGATCAGCAAGCCCTCATCAGGGACTATGCAGGTACGAAAAATTTTCTCACACCAGCAGACGAGCAGATTAAAGAATACATAAGTTCGCGAAAGCCAGAGCTTTATAACCCAGACGATGAACCTATACCGCGCTAATGGCTTTCGAGAAAGAGAGTACAGCGTGTATACTGTACTCTCTTTGCCTTCTGGCAATTATTAGCTCGCCCATCCCCGCCATTACCATTGTCAAGGAGAGAAACATACAGTAGACAACGGTCAAAGCAACCGTTTCGCTGTTCTTATCCTTGGGGCGGCCCAGGTATTCTAAAAAGCTGATAGCACCTCGCTTAACTACAGCGCCCGCTAACTAAAGGTAGGGATAAATTTTCTGCTTTTAGTTGGTGGGCTTTTGTAATAATTAGTTTGGCAATTTATCTGTTGGGAACAGTCAATTGAGATCTGATCTCCCTGCCACATCTGGAACGCTCACGAAACTGAATGACCCAGGGGTGTAGGTGCCATCGCTTCCACCAATCTGGTCAATTCCCAACGCTGAGCGAAGTCTCGCCCTCACAGCCAAGGACAGCTATTTTGGGAAGGTAAAACTAAACAGGCGCTGACGGGGTGACAACCCCGTCAAAAGCCAGAGCGATCGCTTTCTTGAGGCAACTCGCGGTAAAAAAAGATGGGGTCATTCTTGTCAACAAGCCCCATCAGTTGAAAATGTTTCCTCAATTTTACC
>NZ_BLAY01000164.1 GCF_020521235.1 Microseira wollei NIES-4236
CTAATAGCGCTCGAAACATACTACTGAGGTTCCTTGCTCGGCTAGAGCCACACAAACTGTTATCAGTTTGCGGTGTACTTGGAGTAATCCAAGTAATCGACACGTTTACACACGTTTAGGAAGGCAGAAGCCAGCAGTTTAATCGTAGCTGAAGCGATTTCCCGCTCGGTATTAAGTAAAAACAACCAAGCGACGTTGACGCTAAACCAAGGCGTCTGTACTTTGCCCCTCACTTGAACCATTAGCTGTCCATCTTCCAGCAGTTCGGTGATGCCTTCGCGGGGAAAAAGTTGCATTCCTTGCGCTTCCGCTTGCAGGTAGGCAGCAATCGCATCCTGTCCTATCACTGCCGCTTCAAATGGAGGATGCATCGCCCCCGCAGCGGCAAACAAGGCCGCCGTCTGCTCAAATTCCCCGGCATTCAATGTTTCAAAATAACGCAGTATCGTTGGCTCTTCAATCCCCTCAATCAAAATATTATTAACAGCAACTGCCTCATTTTTTAACGATATCGAATCCGCAGTTTGCATAACTATTCCTCCCAAAATTTATTAGTTATTAGCCCTTAGCCTGTGGCAGTAACTAACGACTACATTAAATAAAAAAGCAGGTCAAAACCTGCCCCCTAAGACGGATTCTATTTTTTTGAGTAGAATCCCGGTCAATGGTTGCAAAAAACAGAGGACTTAGGCAAACACCAAAGTTTCTCTCAAAAATCCTCGCTTTAAAACTAGAGATATGCCTCCCTTCCGCACTCGCGTTCGCAGCCAAGTTACTTTGGTGATAGGTTCCTCGTCCGTAAGTCCTCAAACAGGACTTAGGCAAACACCAAAGTTTCTCTGAAACGTAGAAACTTTGGTGATAGGTTCCTCGTCCGTAAGTCCTCAAACATAGAAAAATATTCCATGTTATTTGTTTTCTAGTTTGATTTAAATCGATATAGTAGGGGCACGGCAGTTGAATTATCTTGGCTCTCGCAAAGAATGATCGCGCCGTGCCCCTACAAAAGGCAAATCTTCGTTACAGAATCAAAGTTCTAGTCAGCCAACGGATCGACGCCCATATCGACGACGGCATTCCGCAGGACGGTGATTTGCTGACCAAAGTCAAGTTGTTTGATTGCTTGCAGCACCTGCGCGCCAGCGCTAGAAAGTTGGTAACCTACTGGCATCGGCACTACAAAGCCTTGAGTCATCCATTGCGCCAATTGATACCAGAAAGCAAGCTTGGTGTTGGCGCTCAAAATGCCATAGGAGCGACTAATCTGGGTATTTTTGTTGGAAGCTAAGTCGCGCATCGCTTGCAGCTGCTCAGTGTGTGACATCTGCTTAATTTGATTGAGCAACCCTTCAGCGAGTTGTAGACGTGCTGCCCCAGGTGCGGCGGGGGTAATCGAACGACCCATTTCGGTGTAGATATACCAAAGTGCTGCCAGCTGGTCATCGACGCTCAGACGCTTGATTGACATCCTCCCCACCCTAAACCTTGAGCCTACGGCTGGAGCGGTTTTGAGGGTGGGGATTCCTCGGAGCTTTTGCGTCGCCTCCGAGTTGCTACAGCCTTACGACTGTTCTTTCCTGCTTCATCGCACCTGCCTCCATCCGAGCGAGGATTTTGGTCTTACGGTCGCTCCACAGGCTAACACCGTGAGTCCCACGGCTAAGATGTTTTTCCCCGCGTTCTCATCCCGGTCGTGGTGTGCATTGCACTTCGGGCAATCCCATTCACGCACTGAGAGCGGCATTTTATCCAGGATGTGCCCACAGTTAGAACACCGCTTAGAACTGGGAAACCATTGATCAATTTGAGCCAGATCGCGCCCGTACCAGTTCGATTTGTACTCTAACTGACGTAACGCTTCTCCCCAACTCGCGTCACTAATTGCTTGAGCCAGTTTATGATTACCGAGCATCCCTTTGACATTCAACGTCTCAACCGCAATCACTTGGTTTTCGCGCACCAGTTGAGTCGTGATCTTGTGCAGATTGTCTTTGCGGATGTTCGCCATCTTTTCGTGTTGTTTGGCTAAGGCTAATCGTGCCTTCCGACGATTGTTTGAGCCTTTCTGCTTTCGTGCTAAAGCCTTGTTCAATCGTCTAAGCTTCTTGAGGGCTTTTCTGAGCGACTTCGGATTCTCAAACTTCACGCCATCACTCGTTGTGACCAGCGATGAAATACCCATATCCAACCCCACCTGTTTAGGTGACTTCGGTAGGGGCAGAATCTTCACGTCACACAGGATTGAGACAAACCACTTACCATAAGGGGTGAGCCGGATCGTGATTGACGATGGAGTTGCATTTCTCTTAAGTTGACGTGACCACTTGATGTTCAGTGCTTCATCCGACTTCGCCATGAACAACTGTCCCTCTTTCAGGCTGAACGCCGCCTTGGTAAAGGTTGCAGATCCACCGTTGCGTTTCTTCTTGAAGTTGGGATACTTTGCCCGTCCCTCAAAGAAATTGGTGAAGGCAGATTGCAAGTGTCTCAGGGCTTGCTGCAATGGAACTGAGGAAACGTCCTTGAGAAACGCTAAATCGTCCTGTTTCTTCCACTGGGTTAAGGCAGCAGAGGTTTCAAGATATCCGATCCGCTTGTGCTCTTGATAGAACGCCTCGGCTCTCATGGCTAACGCTCGGTTATAGACCAGTCGCACACAGCCGACCGTTTGCCGCAACAAGGTTTCTTGCTGAGGTGTTGGGTACAGTCTGTAGCGGAAGGCTTTTTCCATTGCGTTGCGTCTTTAATTTAACCCCTTGCATTCTAGCATATATTCTGTAAGCCGTGATTGATTTGTACTAAACTCCGAGAAATTGGCAATTCCTCATCGCTGCCAATCTCTCGCTCAACTACGTTTCGCATTGTTCAAGGCAGCAATTCGTCATTGCCGCGCCTTATATCCCCAACCTGCTCCCAAGCGCAATGCGCTTCGCTGTTGCTCCATTCGCGCTCGGATGGGGTCTTACGGCGCTTCTGATAACTACTGATCCAAACAATGGAGTTCGTGAATCTCTGCTCCTTGATTTACAGTATGATACGTTTTTTTAAGATTTACAAATAGTTTTTACCAATCCTACAGTTGCAAAATTATAATGGGAAATTTGGCTAAAATGCGATCTGCATCACGTGACGAGTTCAACTCCGTGAGTAATAATCCGTCGCCACAAATTGACGTGAAGCAAAAAGCCTTGGAGTTGGGATTCCACAAGGTTGGGATTGCAGCCGTCAATCAAGCAGACGCGCAAGATGTGCAGCGATTGCAGGCATGGCTGGCACTGGGGTATCATGCCGACATGGAATGGATGGCGAATCCCAAGCGACAGGACATCCGCTTGGTGATGCCAGAAGTGCGAAGTGTTGTTTGCGTCGCGCTCAACTACTACACCCCCCACCAGCGTCCTGAAGGGAGAGAATACGCCAAAATCTCCCGTTACGCAAGGGGACGGGATTACCACAAAGTCATGTATAAAAAGCTGAAGGCACTAGCTTTATGGTTAGAAGCGCAAGGGGAAGGGATTATTGCTCGCTACTATGCCGATACCGGGCCAGTGCAAGATAAAGTCTGGGCACAGCAAGCTGGAATTGGTTGGATGGCCAAAAATGGTAATGTAATAACGCGGGAGTACGGTTCTTGGGTATTTTTGGCGGAAATTCTCACCAATCTCGACTTGATAACCGATCGACCCCATACCCAACACTGCGGTAGTTGTACTCGTTGTATGGAGGCATGTCCGACAGGAGCGATCGCCCAACCTTTTATAATAGATGCCAATCGCTGCATCGCTTACCATACAATTGAAAATCGGGCAGAAAAATTGCCAGATGCGATCGCATCCCAAATGCAAGGCTGGGTTGCTGGTTGCGATATTTGTCAAGACGTTTGCCCTTGGAATCACCGCTTTGCCAAACCCACGGATGTCGCGGAATTTCAGCCATATCCTGGCAATATAGACCCCAAGCTGACAGAATTAGCTGAAATCACCCCTCAAGAGTGGGATACACGATTTCGAGCATCCGCACTGCGAAGAATTAAACCCCAGATGCTGCGGCGGAATGCCCGTGCTAACCTTGAGGCAAACCAAAGGTTAATGGGTGATGGGTAATGGCTAATAGAAAAAAATATTCACCAATTAACAATTAGCAATCAGCAATTACCTATTACCAATTACCAATTACCAATTTAAAAATGCTCAAAGCAATTATTTTTGATTTTGATGGCACAGTTGCCGATACATTCGATACCATCGTGGCTATTTCTAATCGGTTAGCTTTAGAATTTGGCTATAAGCAAGCTGCCCCAGAGGAAATAGAACAAATTAGAAATTTAAGCTCCAGGGAAATTATTAGACAATCGGGCGTTTCAATTTTTAAATTACCTTTTATTTTGAGAAAATTAAAGAATGAATTAAACAATGAAATTTCTCGATTAAATCCATTATCAGGGATTGACGAAGCGTTATCAGAACTGAAAAGGCAAGGGTATAGATTGGGGATTATAACGTCTAACAACAGAGAAAATGTCATGTTGTTTTTGGAGAAGAATAAATTACAAGAATTGTTTGAATTTATTTATTCAGGAGCCAATATTTTTGGGAAAAGTCGGGTGATTAATCGTTTTTTAAAGCAAGCTAACTTAACTCCACAAGAGGTTATTTATGTGGGAGACGAAACCCGAGATATAGAAGCGGCAAAAAGAAGTCAGATCAAAATGATTGCAGTGAGTTGGGGGTTTAATTCAAAAACCGTGTTAGCCGAACACAACCCAGATTTTCTCATCCACCATCCCAAGGAACTGATTCAAGTGATAAGCACATTACGGTAAAACGGGGTTTGTATAAAATTGCTCAAGGATGGTTAATTAACGCCGAGGGCAACCCTGTTGCCAATATCCTGAGAAAAGTAGCTGTACAGCTAGGTTTAAACATAGTCGAGGTGGGTAAGGGAGCCTTGAGACAAAGGCAACGGATTGATTTATTTGCTCGCTTAGTAAATCAATCCGTAAGCGTTGCGTAGAGAGGCTTGCAGCCGCCGTAGCAACATCCGATCCAGTTTCCCCCTGTTTCTAAAAGGGGGAGATATCAAGTCCTTGTGGCAAATAACTAGACTCCAGTGTCCGAGATCACCGTCAGAGGTTGGAGTAGGCTGATATTATGAGAAACCAATACCCCAAGCATCTTCCGCGCCTAGATTACCTCAAAAAGTAGGCTCGCTTAATCAGGGCAACACCTGCATCTCCCCCAGATCAACCCTCGCTACCACTGGCGATAGACCCCCACAAGGGTTTAAGGTGGAAACCAGCGCGGCACGAAAGTAAAATCCGCGCCTGCTCTGGCACAGCCATTGGCACGGTTGTTGTGGTTGCACAACGAGTGGACGGTTTGAACCCCAGGCGGCCAATCGCTGTTTAAACTTAGTAAAAAATGGTGAAAAAACAGTGGCTTCAGTCCCAGTTTAAAGATTATGATGAGCGTTTATTGGAGTCTATGGCATGGGGGACTTTCATGCAGCAGCTTTTCCCTTTTCTGCAACCCCAAGGGACGCAGGAAATGGAACCGTTGAAAGGCAAGCCTCGCCATGTCAGACTGGGGTCGCCTGCCCTATGTTGGTCAACCCACACAGTGAGATTGCCGTGGCAAGGTTACCGGGCCATTCCCAGGCGTAGAGTGAAGCTAAACGAGTCGTGCAAAACGTCTAGGCAAAAGGCTTGGGATTAGATAGTACAGGCGGTCGCAAAAGTATCAACCCCATCCAGAAATTGGCAGAGGAAAAAAAGCAAGCAACACCCATGTCTAGTATGCAAAACCAGTTCACAATACACTTTTGGGGAGTTAGAGGAAGCATCCCCTGTCCGGGAACCCACACAGTGCGCTACGGCGGCAATACACCTTGTGTGGAAATGCGCGTGGGTGGTAAGCGCCTGATTTTTGACGGTGGTACCGGCCTGCGGGTTTTGGGGCAAAGCCTGCTATCTCAGATGCCGGTAGAAGCCCACATGTTCTTCACCCACTCCCATTGGGATCACATACAAGGATTTCCCTTCTTTACACCAGCCTTCATTAAGGGAAATCGCTTCCATATATACGGAGCTATAGCGCCCAACGGTTCCACAATCAAGCAGCGTATGCACGACCAAATGCTCCATCCAAATTTTCCCGTGCCGCTACAAATTATGGGAGCAGAGCTGGAATTTTACGATATCGAGGTGGGAAAACCAGTTCAATTGGACGATATAACCATAGAAATAGCCTCGCTCAACCATCCGGGACAAGCAGTGGGTTACCGCGTCAACTGGCGCGGTAAAGCAGCTGCTTATATCACCGACACAGAACATCTACCCGACCGCTTGGATGAAGAAGTTTTGTGGCTGGCTCGTAATGCAGACGTCATCATCTACGATGCCACCTACACCGATGAAGAATACCACTCGCCCAAGTCCAGCAAAGTGGGGTGGGGACATTCCACTTGGCAGGAAGCAGTCAAGGTAGCTATTGCAGCCAACGTCAAGAAACTGGTAATATTCCACCACGACCCGCTACACGACGACGATTTCTTAGACAGCGTTGGAGAGCAGGTGCAACAAAAGTTCCCCAACGCGGTGATGGCAAGGGAAGGAATGTCGCTGACATTGGAAATAGAAAACCTGGGGGAGTCTAAAGCGGCGCCGGAGGAGATAAAGGGATTGTCCGTTACTTTGACGTGACAAACTCCTGCGCCAAATGCAATCAGGTGAAAAAAGGGGGCTGGTGGAAAACGTGAACTACCCCAACCCATAGGCGGACGGGGCTTCTGTACTCACCGGGGAGTACACTAGATGAGACTTTCGCCCCATCTTTGGTCTTACCTCCCCGACTACAGCAAAAGACGGCTGAACCATCCCTATGCGAGCATTCTGATACCCTCTGCTCTCATATTTATCGCTGCGTTCCCATCGCGGTCACGATCGGTACCGCAAGGAGGGCAAGTCCACTCCCTCATTTCTAACGGCATTTCATTGACCTGACAGTAACAACTAGAGCAGAGTTTGGAACTGGGGAAGCATCTATCAATCTCAACCAACGCCAGCGCCAAAGCGCTCTAGCTTATAGGCTAAAAAGTTGGTAAATGTTCCCCATCCAGCATCAGCTATTGCCTTTGCCAAATTGTGGTTACGTTCGCTCAGCTTGCGCGAAGCGCATACCATGGGCAATGACCATGAAGATTTTCTATTAACTCAAGTTGCTAGTTATCTCTCTGGGAGCGGCTAATGGCGTTACTAGGCTCTGCCCTGGTCACGAGGCTAATGGCGAGATTGGTAAAAATCCTATATTAGCAATTAGCAATTAGCAATTAGCAACGCCCAAGTTTATAACTAGCAACTTGCGTTATTATGACAGCAATGGCTTAGCTGACCAACTTATAACTAAGTTTATAGAGAAAATCTTGCCGCGAGTTGCTAACGAGTTCGTACACCTTGGCAACAACTTTTCTGTATTTGTTTCTTGACCTACTTCCTTTTTGTTTACGCCCTAGCTTTTTCTGCTTACGCAAGAGATTTTTCTCATGCTTGGCAAGATGCTTGGGATTGTCGTACTTTGATACTTTTTCGCCGTCAGTGACAACGGGAAAATACTTCAAGCCTAAGTCAATACCATAAATCTTACCTTCCGATGTAGAGGGTTTTTCGCAGGCTACTTCGGTCAAAATAGACGCAAAATACTTGCCTGATGGAGTCTTGCTAACGGTAACGGTCTTTATCTTCCCCTCAATAGGTCTATGGATTTTGGCCTTGACTATCCCGATATTGCCAGTCAGCTTGACATTGCCATCCACAATCAGTACGTTTTGAGTATACTGGATTGACTGCTTACCGTGCTTGGACTTGAACTATGGAAACTTGCACGTTTCTCAAAAAAGTTTTTGTACGCTGTTGTTAAGTTGAGCGTTGTGGCCTGTAAAACTTGGCTGTAACAATCAGCTAGCCACAGCGTTTCCTCTTGCTTCTTGAGTTTTGGCAACAGTGCATTGTGTGCTACCTGTCCAAGTCCCTTGCCAGTGGTTTTATCCGTTTCAATTGATTTGTTTAGCGCGTAATTCCACCACCAGCGAGCTACCCCAAATGTTTGAGACAAAAGTATCTCTTGTTGCTGAGATGGGTATAAACGGACTTGGAAGGCTTTGTGCAGCACTCAATATCACCCCTTTGGCAAGCTTATCTTACTACATTCTGGGTTTATCATTAAAGGTTGTCCCGAAATATTTGTCAAAATCAATCGGGCGGGAGATTGGAAAAGTCAGGGGTATCGTAGCTTGCTGGCGCGAAGCGGTACCCCTGACTTTTCCCCTGCTATCCATCCCCACCCCATAGGCGGATGGAGAATTCCGCAGGTTTTGTTAACGCTGCGGGGTTTCGTTGTTAATCGTTCGCCCTAGTGGATCGCCACAAAGGGCAAAGGAAAAACCGACGTGGATCGATTGGCGATCGCGCCAACAACAATACCCCCGCTGCTCGGATCCTTTGTTATATCTTTCACCAGACCCACGGGCGCTTTGCGCCTGCTTGCCAAACGCGATCGCCCCAATCAAAAAATTCCCGTATTTTTAACTCGATTTATGTAAAAATGTAAAGCGTGTGGGTTACCTCATCGCTAACAACAGTTCTAACTCCAACCGCAGTTGCCCTGGGAAATTTTGACGGCGTCCACCGAGGGCATCAGCAGGTTGTCAGACCCGTATTGCAAAGCGCTGCCATCGAAACCGGGCGACGCGCCTCCTTACAAGGGGAACAGCGGGAAATTTTCACCGACAACGCCACAGAAGGCAATCAAATACTATCCCAAGCAGAAACAACCGGGCGTCCTTATCCGACGGTTGTCAGCTTTTATCCCCATCCCCAGGAATTTTTTACAGGCCAACCCCGTGCCTTATTAACACCACCAAAAGAAAAAGCAATTGAACTGGGAAATCTGGGAGTAGAACAGCTAGTATTGCTGCCCTTCGATCGAGAATTAGCCGATTTAACGCCCCAGCAGTTTGTCGAAGAAATTTTAGTGCGGCGACTCAAAAGCCAGCGCATCAGCGTCGGACAGGATTTTCGCTTCGGGTGCAAGCGTACAGGTACTGCAACCGACTTGCAAGCGATCGCCGCCACCTACGGGATAGAAACAACAATTGTTGGCCTGCAAATCTGCTCTGGCGAAAGGATTAGCAGTTCCTTCATCCGCACTGCCCTCACAGAAGGAGACATATCTAGGGCAAACCAACTGCTGGGTCGCTCCTACACCCTGACGGGAACTGTCGTACAAGGGCAGCAGTTAGGCAGAACTATAGGATTTCCTACAGCCAATCTGCACCTGCCCTCCGAAAAGTTTTTGCCCCGCTACGGCGTCTACGCAGTGCAGGTCAAGATCGAGAACGGCGAACGCAGCAGCGAACCCGGAAATATTATCCCATCCCCCATTCCAGGGGTGATGAACATCGGTTGCCGTCCTACAGTTAACGGTACAGCTCCCACCGTGGAAGTTTACCTGATAGACTGGGCAGGAGATTTGTACGGACAAACCTTAACGGTAAGCCTAGAACAATTCCTGCGACCCGAACAAAAATTTGCTTCCCTAGATGAACTCAAGGCGCAAATACAAGCCGACTGCGACAAGGCCAGATCGGTATTAAAGTAATGGGAAACTTAAACCAGCAAATAGGGAAAACTAATCCTAATCGCCAATTACCCATTACCTATTACCAATTATCCATTACCAAATCATGAAAGATCGGATCGAGCAGCTAACTCAAAACCTGGGTCGTACAATTGTTGGCAAAGCCGATGCCATTCGCTTGGTGTTGGTGGCGTTGCTTTCTGGGGGACACGCCTTGCTAGAAGATGTCCCCGGCGTCGGCAAAACCTTGTTGGCAAAATCTCTGGCACGCTCAATTGATGGCAAATTTCAACGGCTGCAATGCACCCCCGATTTATTGCCTACAGATATTACCGGCACGAATATTTGGAATCAACGCACGGGTGAGTTTGTGTTTCTCCCCGGCCCTGTTTTTACTAACATATTGCTAGCAGACGAAATTAACCGCGCTACACCCCGCACTCAATCGGCTTTGCTAGAAGTGATGGAAGAACGGCAGGTAACTGTAGATGGGATTTCGCGCCAAGTCGAGAGTCCGTTTTTTGTCATTGCTACTCAAAACCCGGTTGAATATCAAGGCACGTTTCCTCTGCCAGAAGCGCAAATGGATCGGTTCACGCTTTCTTTGAGTTTAGGTTATCCCACAGCAGCGGAAGAACTGCAAATGTTGCAACGTTTGCAACAGGGCGTCACCGTTGATGAATTGAAACCCTGCATTTCTCTAGAGGAAGTGCAACAGTTACAGCATTTATGTCAGCAAGTAAAAGTAGAAACACCTTTACAACAGTATATTTTGAATCTAGTGAGGGCGACGCGAGAAGATGAAGAAATTACCTTGGGCGTCAGTCCTCGCGGTGCAGTGGCCTTGCAGCGAGCAACTCAGGCTCTAGCATTTTTAGAGGGACGGGATTATGCCATTCCTGATGATGTTAAATTTTTGACAACCCACGTATTGTGCCATCGCCTGATTCCCACGGGGGGGCGGCGGGCAAAAACAATTGTAGAACGGCTGATGGGATCGGTTGCGATTCCCTAACAATGAATACGCCGCAATTTGATTTTGAAGCTTTATTTGACGCAGATTATCTCTACTTTTACGAGCCGCTGATAACAGCAGAACGAAGCGATCGCGATGTAGACTTAATCTGGCGTCTGCTTGCTTTGGAACCGGGAATGACAGTTTTGGATCTCGCCTGCGGACATGGGCGGATCGCTAACCGACTGGCAAAACGGGGTTGTCACGTAACTGGATTGGATGCTTCCGCCTTTTTTCTCGATATAGCGCGTCGCGAGGCCGCAGAGTGGGGCGTCGAAGTAGAATATATTCAGGGTGATATGCGCTCTCTGCCCTGGACAGAACGTTTTGACTGCATCATCATTTGGTTAACTGCTTTCGGCTACTTTGAGGACGAGGATAACCGTCGGGTATTAACTGAAGCCAACCTTGCCCTGAAAGCTGGTGGTAAGCTAATCTTGGACTCATTTAACCGGGATTTGATGCTCAAGCATTTTCGGCCTGAAATGGTGATCGAGCGTGATGGAAACTACGCCATTGACCGTCACCGATATGATGTCTTGACGGGTCGTTCCTATAGCGAAAAAATTATCATTAAAGATGGAAAGATTCGGCGGATGGAGTACTTCGTTCGCTATTTTACTTATACTGAAATTCGGGACTGGTGCTTACAAGCTGGTTTTAGCCAGGTAGAAGGATATGGAGACGATGGCAAACCACTGGCAATTGATAGCCAGAGAATGGATGTCATAGCCAAAAAATAAAGGAAAATTGTTATAACCAAAGAAAGCGGTGCTGCGCGACGAGAGTTAGAAATGGGACAACTGGTGCGGTCAAAAATTCAACAAGGGTTACACAAGCGATCCCCAGTCGTTTTATTCATACTACTGGTTCTGTGGAGCGTTGTCATTGGCTGGAGTTTAACCCTGATAACCGCTCTTCCCGGTCAAACCGAACCCGCATCAAAAAATTTTAAGTCCGTCGGGGCTGATTATACTGGTATTACTTATTACTCTCAGTTAGATTCAGCCAACCCGCCCCTACCTAATTCCGAACGAATAACCAGCGCTTCAACTCAAAATTCCATCGGCACAGTTGACGTAATTCCCAGACGCTACCAACTAGGGCAACAACTTTATCTGGAAAACTGCGCCACCTGTCATATCGGGTTACCCCCAGCAGTTATGCCAACCCAAACTTGGCGAGACTTGCTGGAAGACTCGGAACACTACGGCAGGCAGCTAAAACCTCTGGTAGACCCAGAGCGCTTACTCGTGTGGGAATACCTACGAACCTTCTCCCGCCCCATCACACAAGAAGAACAAACTCCCTATCGAGTTGCCCAATCCAGATATTTTAAAGCACTTCATCCTCAAGTTAAACTGCCCCAGCCGGTGAGAATGGCTAGTTGTATCAGCTGTCACCCCGGTACAGGAGAATACGATTTTCGCACCCTCAGTTCCGAGTGGCAAAACGCTCCGTAAAGCTAGCAAGGAGCTACCAGAACGGCAAAATTACTACTTTTTGGTTCGGCAATTGCTCCTATTGCCAGCAAATAGCTTTACCGCTTCATTGGGGTCAAAATGATACCATGAAGATATTCATATATACTTGAATCGGTCGTGGATAGTGCTAATAGCTAATGGCTAATGGCTAATGGCTAATGGCTAATGGTTAGTTTGCCAGTCTGACCTCAGCCTGCGGAACTGTCAGGAAAGTGACCGTGCGAAGTATATCCTGCCATTGTTAGCGTTAACAACGTTAATGGCTGGTAATGGAAAGGTAATGACCTTCCTGTAAGAAAAGCTATTTGCTTAAAACTAAAAATTAGCAGGTAATAGCGTTCCCAGGCAGAGCAGTGGGAACGAGAGTAATAGGTAATAGTTGCAGTTTGTTGCCTAATCACCAAGCGAGCAATTAGCAATTAGCAATTAGCAATTAGCAATTAGCAATTACCCATTACCAATTTTCACATTCTTTCAACTAACAACTTTGAGCGACTACCATGTTAAAAACTTTGCTGGGCGATCCGAATGCTCGTAAACTCAAAAAATATCAGCCATTAGTGACTGAAATTAATCTTCTAGAAGACGAATTACAGCAACTTTCCGATCGGGAACTAACCGGGAAAACAGCCGAGTACAAACAGCGGTTGGAAAAGGGAGAAACTATAGATGATTTGCTGCCAGAAGCCTTTGCTACGGTGCGGGAAGCTGGTCGTCGCGTCTTGGGATTGAGACACTTTGATGTGCAACTTTTGGGCGGTATGGTATTGCATTCCGGTCAAATTGCCGAAATGAAAACGGGTGAAGGTAAAACTTTGGTTGCTACCCTCCCCGCTTATCTAAACGCCCTCTCAGGTAAAGGGGTGCATATCATCACCGTTAACGATTATTTGGCACGTCGGGACGCGGAATGGATGGGACAAGTCCATCGCTTTTTGGGACTGAGCGTCGGACTGATACAAAGTGGAATGGAACCCAGAGAACGGCAAAAAAATTACGCCTGCGATATCACCTATGCAACTAATAGCGAGATCGGCTTCGATTATTTGCGCGACAACATGGCAACCTCAATGGAAGAGGTGGTGCAGCGCCCGTTTAACTACTGCGTAATTGACGAAGTTGACTCGATTTTAATTGATGAAGCTCGCACCCCGCTGATTATTTCTGGTCAAGTCGAACGCCCCAGCGAAAAATACATCCGGGCGGCACAAGTCGCGCTGGGACTCAATAGTGAAGAGCATTACGAGGTAGATGAAAAAGCCCGCAACGTAATTTTGTCGGATGAAGGGTTTGCCCAAGCTGAAAAGCTACTGGAAGTTAAGGATTTATTCGACCCGAATGACCCTTGGGCGCACTACATTTTCAACGCGATTAAAGCTAAAGAACTGTTCATCAAAGATGTGAATTACATCGTCCGCAACGGCGAAGTTACCATCGTCGATGAATTTACCGGACGGGTGCTGCAAGGGCGGCGTTGGAGTGATGGTTTGCACCAAGCAATTGAAGCCAAAGAACGAGTGGAAATTCAACCAGAAACTCAAACTTTGGCGACGATTACTTATCAAAACTTGTTCTTGTTGTATCCTAAGCTCGGCGGGATGACGGGGACTGCCAAAACCGAAGAAGCCGAATTTGAAAAGATTTACAAGCTGGAAGTAACGATTATTCCCACAAACCGTCCTACCGGACGTCGGGATCTATCGGATGTGGTTTATAAAACCGAAATGGCGAAGTGGAAAGCTGTCGCCGAAGAGTGCGCCGAATTGCACGAAATTGGTCGCCCGATACTGGTGGGAACTACCAGCGTAGAAAAATCCGAATTGCTTTCCAGGTTATTGCGCGAGCGCGATATTCCCCACAACTTGCTCAACGCTAAACCAGAAAACGTGGAACGGGAATCTGAGATTATAGCACAAGCGGGACGCAAGGGAGCAGTGACAATTGCTACGAATATGGCGGGACGGGGAACCGACATTATCTTAGGCGGGAACGCGGAATATATGGCGCGGTTAAAGTTGCGGGAATACTTGCTACCCCGCATCGTCCAGCAAGAAGAAGATAGCTTTGCGGTGACGCGGGTACCAGGGGCAGAACGCGATCGCAGTGGCGGTCAAGGGTTCGTTCCCGGGAAGAAAGTCAAAACTTGGAAAGCGTCTCCCCAAATTTATCCGACTCAATTAAGCAAGGCAACTGAGGCAGCGCTGAAAGAAGCGGTAGAATTTGCCGTGCGGGAGTATGGCGAACGCAGTATGCCCGAACTGGAAGCTGAAGATAAAGTGGCGATCGCATCGGAAAAAGCCCCCACGGAAGACCCGGTAATTCAAAAGCTGCGGAACGTTTATAACCGCATCCGCGAGGAATACGAAGCTTTCACCAAAGTGGAACATAATGAAGTCGTAAAATTAGGCGGATTGCACGTAATTGGCACAGAACGCCACGAATCGCGCCGCATCGATAACCAATTGCGCGGACGTGCGGGAAGGCAAGGCGACCCCGGATCGACTAAGTTTTTCCTCAGTTTGGAAGATAACTTATTGCGGATCTTTGGCGGCGATCGCGTCAAAAATATGATGGATGCTTTCCGCGTGGAAGAAGACATGCCAATCGAGTCGGGAATGCTGACTCGTTCCCTAGAAGGCGCGCAGAAAAAGGTCGAAACCTACTACTACGACATCCGCAAACAGGTGTTTGAATACGACGAAGTGATGAACAATCAACGTCGGGCAATCTACGCCGAACGTCGCCGGGTGTTGGAAGGTCAAGACTTGAAAGAACAGGTGATTAAGTATGCCGAAAAAACGATGGATGACATCGTGGAAGCATATATTAACCCCGAACTACCTTCGGAAGAATGGAAGTTACCCGAAATGGTCGCTAAAGTGAAAGAATTTGTCTATCTACTTAGCGATTTAGAACCTGAGCAACTCGAAGACTTGTCGATGAACGAAATTAAAATGTTCTTGCAAGAACAAGTCCGAATTGCTTACGACATTAAAGAAGCGCAAATCGAGCAAGTTAGCGCCGGATTGATGCGTCAAGCCGAACGTTTCTTTATCTTGCAACAAATCGATACCTTGTGGCGGGAACACTTGCAAGCAATGGATGCTTTGCGGGAGTCGGTGGGACTGCGGGGTTACGGTCAACAAGACCCCCTGATCGAGTACAAGAGCGAAGGATACGAAATGTTCCTAGAAATGATGACCGCGATTCGTCGCAACGTCGTCTATTCGCTGTTCCAGTTCCAACCTCAGATTCAAGCACCCGTGCAAGCAACGTCGGAAGTTGGCTAATGGCTAATGGCTAATGGCTAATGGTTAATGGCTAATGGTTAATGGTTAATGGCTAATGGTTAAAGCAATCGCAATCGGCAATTAGCTATTAACCCAAGTTATTAGTTACAAACTGTAATTTTGCTGAGATTGCTAAAATTTTTCCCTCGGCAATTAGCCATTAGCAATTAGCCATTAGCTATGATCAAAGGCAACAACAACCGAGTTAAAATACGACCGTCTTCAACCTGGTAAAGCTTGAGTTTGCCTCCAATTTGCTGCACCAGGGATTGGCAAATCCTTAGTTGCAGTCCGGGAGGTTGGTTCAAGGTAGAAGGAGCGAGTTCGTCCCAGGGGCGTTGTCGGAATTCGGCAATCAGTTGGGGGTCGATGACGCCGTTGTCGGTAATGGATAGCTCTAAAAGGGGATTGAGTATCGGTTCGGATAAGTCCCCAATCGCCATGTTGCCCGATTTTCCCTTGCCCAGGATGCGATACCAAATGTCGATCTTTTCGCCTTGGGGTGCGCGATCGGCAGCAGCGCTCAAGACTTCGTATAGTATTAATTCGATTTTGAATAATTCCCCCCTAAAGCTAATGGGAATCTTTTGGTTATGTTCGCTGCTGATTTCGTGGAGTTGCGACCAGAGTCGGCGTTCTTTGAGCAGGGGGTCAATGCGTTCGAGGGCACGCTTCAGCAAAGTGGGAAGGTAAATCGTTTCTTTGCTACGTTCCCCCAAGTCCTTAATCGAGCGCATTTTCCACTCCTCGGTAGAAAGCAGGCGCACCATCGCACTCAGCGAGTTGCCGAGTTGCTGGCAGATCTGCCGCACCCTGGTTTGCAGAATCTCGGCTTCTTTTGAGTCTAACTGGGACAGGACTTTTACCCCAGCCTCTAGGCAGCGGTGGAAGTCTTCCATGCATCTATGCTTGTACCAGTTTAAGCGTTCCAATTCTTGCCGCTGGGATTGCAGGTGGTTCGCCAGCATCAAGTAGCGGCGAAACCAAGCTAACTGCGTCACCAAAAGGCCGAAAGCTGGCAGCGCCATTTCCGACCAGCGACGACCTGGTTTGTCTGCCACCACCACCACGCCGGTGGGTTCGTATTCGGGAGCAGTCCGCAACGCCATCACTAAAATCTCGCCAATGCCGGAGCCTATTAGCCACTGTCTGGTGTCCGGTGATAACTGATCCACCCGCTTGATTACAAGACTGTCCTCCACCAGTGCGGCTTGAATCAGCTGATCCGTATCGATGGGGACGACAGCATTTAAATTGACGGCAAACTGCTGGTTCGCAATCACACCCGTTACGATCCGCCCCACCTGCTCTCCCGGCGACCAAGCGACCAAAGCAACTAAGGGACAAGCGAGCATTTGGGCGATGGGTTGCAGAACTGTCTGTTCGTAAGTGCGAATCTCCAACTCGGTGTCTGGTGTTACCTGACTTGGCAACAAAGGTTGAGCAGAGGCGAGGGTTGAGAGTCCCCATTGCAAGGACTGGAAGATTTTTTGCTGCGAGGAGACTTGTCTTTGCAGTTGCCATTGGTGGACAATCAAGCCAATCTGTTGAGTCACGACTCGGATTAGTTCTCGCTCGGCATGAGTCCAAGTGCGGGGAGTTTCATAACCGAACGCCAGCAGTCCTTCCAGCTGTCCTGCCGAACTGGT
Organism: Microseira wollei NIES-4236; assembly: GCF_020521235.1. GTDB lineage: Bacteria > Cyanobacteriota > Cyanobacteriia > Cyanobacteriales > Aerosakkonemataceae > Microseira > Microseira wollei. The sequence goes on from NZ_BLAY01000164.1 coordinate 17,071, forward strand.
GCGGGAAATCAGCAGCGATCGCACCCCCGCTTCTAGCAATCCCTCGCGCCAACTCGTCAGCTTTAGATCTGCGGTCAAATCTTCTATTTCCACCGATTCGGTGCTGCTTAAAAATTGCCAATCCACCTCGTTGAGGGCAGGTAAGTAGTGGGCGATCCCTGATGAGTCCTGGTTGGGCGGTGAGGAATGACTTTCTTTACCATGACGCAGCGAAGCCCCTAGCGGTTGTCGGTTGGCTGGGTGGTTTTGGTAACAAATTTCCAACTTGCCCGAGTCTGATTCGAACAGCAGCACGAGAAACCGCGCTTGCTGTAAGCGGTGGGACAGGTTGTCGGCACATGTTTTGAGCGTCGCGTGCCAGTCTTGTTCGCTAGCGATCGCCCGCGCTAACTCCGCCGTCAGAATTTGGTCTTGCTTGGTTTGTTCGATGGTCGCTTCCATCCGTTCGATCGGGGCGATCAACGCCACTAACTGCGCCGCACCGCGCACGAAGCTTTTTTCTTGTTCCTGCCAAATGCGCGGATCGTTGCCTTCTACCGCCAAAAAGCCCAGCAATTCGTCTTGCAACAAAATGGGCGCTGCCAGCAAACTCCGCACCCCTAACCGCTGCAATAACCGACTCGTGACATCCGCCTTCAGAGAACTGTGCGCCTCCCCAATCGAGACAACTTGATCCCCTACCATCGCCTTATAGAAACCACCCGCCTCCTGGACTGTAATCCCCGCCGCGCTGTCTTTGCCTCCGATGCTGCTCGTCGTCCGGTTCCCCACTCTACGCCAGAAGTAGCGTTTTTCCGGTTCAAACCAGTAAATATTCGTGCGCGTTGGCTTGACAAATTCATGAGTTTGTGATACAACAACCTCTAAACGCTGCCACATGGTGGGCAAAGTCCGCAGTTCGTTGAGCAGAGCCAACAAAGGCTCGTCGGGACGCTTGGCTTGCTGGTGCTGCCAATCGGTTTCGATTTGATTCAAAGCCGCCGCCAGTCCCCCCAACAGCATGGACAGCCTTGCTTTTTCGTCAGCGCGGGGGGAAATGCCCCAACCCTCTTGTCCCAGCAGCGCCAAGCCGAAGCAGCGATCGCGGTAGCGGATGGGGTAAATCAGCGTTCCCCGAATGTTAAACGTTTGCGCCGCCTTGCGCCATTCCCCCGCACGGGTTTCTTCTTGCAAGTCCGGTACGCCGATGGGTCTTTGCTGAATCACCACCTGTTCCAGCAGATCGCCGGGATTGAGGAAAAATCGCTGCTTTAAAAACCCGCTGGCTCCGGTGGGGGTAATGCCTCCTTTACCAAAGATCCGGTGCTCCAAGCGATCGTAGAAACCAATCCAAATTAAGCTGTAATTTAATTCTGTTTGGAGATAATTGACGGTAGTTTCAATTAGAACTTCTATATTATCCTCTTCTCGGAGGGTTTGGAGAACGCGCCCCAAGGTAACAATCTGTTTATCTTCATTAGGTCTTGGCTGCTCACCCATTTGCTACAACTCCCGTGAAATCGGGGAAATGAAAGCGTTGTATGAATACTTATATGAGAAAGTATGAAAATACGGGATGGGAGAATTTAAAATCGTCGTGGAACACTTAGACGTATAAATTGCACCTTGGATATTTATAAAGCCGGTTTACGACCTATTTTGTTTGGATTAAAGCTAGATCCAGAATTTTTGCATCAACAGACCATAGGAATTTTAAGCTGGCTGGCTCGAGAAGGGGAGCGAAACCCCGCGTTTTGGCTGCGATCGCAATTGCAGCAATCTTGCTGCTTTGGCGATGCACGCCTCAAACAAACGCTTTGGGGACTAAATTTCCCAAACCCAATGGGGTTAGCCGCCGGGTTTGATAAAAACGGTACTGCTTCAGGAAGTTGGGAAGCGCTTGGTTTTGGCTTTGCCGAGTTAGGTACTGTAACCTTCCATCCCCAACCGGGTAACCCCCGTCCCCGCTTATTCCGCTTGCCCTTGGATCGGGCTGTTTTAAACCGTATGGGATTTAATAATAGCGGAGCAGCGGCGATGGCGAGCCAGCTTGGTGAAACTTGGCAGGATCGTCAAGGCAGTATACCGATTGGGATTAATCTCGGTAAATCTAAGGTAACACCCTTGCCAGAGGCTCCCAGTGATTATTTAGCAAGTTTTCGGTTGCTGAAACAATGGGGGGATTATTTTGTCGTTAATGTATCTTCTCCCAATACGCCTGGGTTACGGAGTCTGCAAGATGCACCTCAGTTGAGTGGGATTTTGGAGGCGCTGCAACAGGAAAATCAAGGTGCTAAGCCAATTTTAGTCAAGATTGCACCGGATTTGGAGTGGGATGCGATCGCGGATGTCCTCCAAGTGGCGCAAACCCATCGCCTAGCTGGGATTATCGCTACCAATACTACGATTGGTCGGGAGGGGTTGAAAACCGAGTTTGTGGCAACGGGGAATTCGGTTAAAGAGGAAGCGGGTGGGATTAGCGGTGCGCCTTTACGTCAGCGATCAACGGAGGTAATTAGGTTTATTTGGCGGGAAACTAAAGGGCAGTTACCGATTATTGGCGTGGGGGGTATTTTTAATGCTGAAGATGCTTGGGAAAAGGTTAGTGCTGGGGCGAGTTTGATTCAAGTTTATACGGGTTTGGTTTATGAGGGGCCGTTGATGGTAAGGCGTGTTTTAGAGGGGTTGGTGAGGAAATTAGAGGAAAGGGGGTTGTCGAGTATTTCTGAGGCGGTTGGAAAGGAGAATTGAACCGCGAAGACGCGAAGATCGCGAAGGAAGAGAGTAGAGAGAGGGGATCGTTGTTTAGAATATCTACATAACCAGGATTTACGCAAAGTTTCTATATGTAGTAGGGTGCGTTAGCGATAGCGTAACGCACCATGAAAGCATATTTAGTGTTGTTGCGTAATTCCTGAGAATATTAAGGAGGAACGCATATTCCTACAGCAGAGCAGATGTTGAGTTGTTTTATTCTCAGTTATTGGGCAACTAAGATGTATTTGCCTATTTTTATAATTCGTCTCGATGAACGCACTGGAGATATGTTTTTCTTAGCTGGTGAGGAAACGGAAATTATTATTCCTCCTAATGGAAGATGGAGATACGCTCTATGAAACCAGATTTTAAGGCGATGAGTCGTAAGGAATTACGTGCGTATATTCTTAAGCATCGAGATGACGATGAGGCTTTTTATGCTTACATGGATAAATTAGAAGCGGAAGCAACCTGGGTAGAATTTCCAGCACCTAAGTCAATTGACGATTTGAAAAATTTTCCGGAATTGCTGGAAAAATATGGGAAATTGCGACCAGGAGAATTGTAGGGTGGGAGATGCGATGGCGCCGTCCGTTCGTAGTAGGCGCTTCAGCGCCGTACCGGAGGCATATCGCCGTTCGTAGTAGGCGCTTCAGCGCCGTACCGGAGGCATATCGCCGTTCGTAGTAGGCGCTTCAGCGCCGTACCGGAGGCATATCGCATCAACGGTGACATTTTACTCTTTCTTAAACAGGACTTAAGCACGACGAGGCCAGAAACTCGATTTGTTTGGGCAATTTCTGTTAAAGAGTAAACACTTTTTTTAGAGTCTTGATTTTTGCCGTATCTATCCCACATTCAAGTTTGGCGATCGGGTTCAAACTTTTCCACTTGCCTTTACTCGCTGTAAAGATAATGTCTGCTGCTTTTTCTGGATCAACTGCTTCAAACCCGCCTATTTTACAGGTAGATAAATAGCTTATCCGGATCAAAATCTCATCTCTGGATGCGCGTTTAATACTGACAGCTTCCGGCGCTGGGGGAATCGGTGCAGATGGTTTTGGTGGTGAGAGGAAGAACACTTTGGAAAGGGCATCTAACTTTTTGCCCTTTGTAATCCCGCATTTTAAGCTAGTAATAGGGTTAAAGTTCGACCAATTTTCCCTGTTAGCTTCTGCAATTCGATTAGCAGCTACAACTGCATCCACTCCCTTTAATGCACTACCCGGTTCCGCAATTAAGTATCTCAGTGCAGCTAGAATAGTATCTCTTGATGCAGTAGTAAGATTGACCTTGGGAATCGCTTCCCGCGCCATGATTTTTGCCTGCTCAATGTTTTTGTCATCTGGTTCAATTACAATACACCAGACTCTTTCTAATTCAGCTTGTTGTGCAACTGCATAAACAAAGTGATTGCTAACAACTTGATACTGATAGTCCCCATTTTCTTTGACAATTACAGGAACCCAATTACGCCCATCCGTTTGCAATACAGCCTCTGCTGCTGCTTTGATGATAAATTCTGATTCATTAGATTGAGCTTCAGAGTTAATACTCTCTAATGGCAAGTGCATCAGCTTACCTACATCATCAAATTTACCCATGTAAAAAATACTCCTTAGCTAACCCAAGATAGTTTTCTGCTACAGTCTTGTTTAAAAAAACTGCGGGAACATGCGAGAACGCAGCATTAGCAACAGTTGCATGATTGGGAATACTGAAAATAGTTGTATCAACGTTCCCTTTTGTGGCTTTAGGCCAGTAGTATGGTAACAGATTAAAACCGGATTGTTGTGCTTTGGTAATAATTTGTTTAATTTCATTGTTGGTAATTTTATGTTGAGCATCTGTCATCTTTTCTCCATTAAAAAAGATAGGTAACGCAATTGGCCCTCCATCTTTTCTTTCTTTCTGAATTTCTGGTATAAGTTCTTTAATCACCCTTGCCGCATTGTGTAACGATGTCGCTCCATTATGCTTTGTGGGAATTAGTACTACATCGGAAGCGGCAACCCCACTCTGGCTAAAAAACAGCCATTGTGTTGGGCAATCAATTAATATGTAATCGTAATCATAAACAAAAGCCTTAAGTAAATCTCGCAATCTTCTTACTCCTTTTTGGATTTTGGCATCCTCGTTTCTATCTGTCCAGTCTTGCATTCTCGGATCTGATGGAATAACATCAAACATATGCAAGCGATTCCCTTGTTTATCTGCTGGACTAAAAGGCACAACTGTATTGCGTACATCCAGTTTTGTATCCGCAAGACAATCTAATAAACTGGTATTCCCAACTTCGAGTTTAAGAGATGTAGTTAAATCTATTTGTAAATCAAAATCAACTAAAAGAACTTTTTTATGCTGTTTCTTCAAACTTGCCGCTAAATTGATAACTGTTGTAGTTTTTCCTACTCCTCCTTTATTGTTGTAAACACAGACAGTTAACGCTCTTGTTGGCTTGTTAATCAAATGCTTGATATTCGCAACAATATCAGCAATATTGCCTTTATTAATTAACTCGCAGCGAGTTGCTGGAAATACAACCTTTCCATGTCGCCGGAATAGCTGTATGTGAACTGAATTTGTAATAATGCCCCATTGAGCAGTGTTACACTTAGGGGAAAGCAGATACTTTTCAAGCTGTTTTTTAGTTTGTAAGTATTGAGGAGTTCCTTCTGATAAGTTTATCTTTGCTCCTCCCGTTGAGCGTGCTTTGACTTCAACAAGTATATCAGGATTAATTTGAGAATTAAAGAAAATATCATTATCATTTGTATTGTGACGAGCTGCAAAGTCAACTTTATCAGCCCCATTCCCTGTTTTAAACTGTGGACGGCGTTCTTGAGCAGAAAATCCAAGAGCCTCCAGAAGAGGCTCCGCAAATTGAGTGCAAATGACTTGTTCTACAGACTCATCTGGCAGAATTTTATCTAAAATATCGCTCCAATTGATCGGTAGCATTACGTAGTCCCTATCGAGTTGGATGAGTTAGCTAGCTTTTCTAAGTACAGAAAATCATACGTGTCACTGATTTGGCATCCGTATTTTCCTAGATTTACAGCCGATTGCAGCCGCATGAGGTACACCTGAGTTTGTCAAGCGCGCAGCATTATAGCGGATTGTGACTTGATAGAATACACTTGATTTTTCATAAGTTAATAGCCCGTGTAGACGGGCTGAGTTTGTATAGCGGCAGCATTAATGCTGCCGCTATACAAACTCAGCCCCAAGGGCTG
>NZ_BLAY01000165.1 GCF_020521235.1 Microseira wollei NIES-4236
AATTGGAAATATTCCCCAAACAAACCGGGTTTATCTGAAAAATCGTCTGGCATTTTGTTGGGACACGGCATCCGAAATATTCTGGAAAAATGCAAATTTGATGATTGCCGTGTCCCCAGGCAGAAACCCGGTTGATAAAATTGGAAATATTCCCCAAACAAACCGGGTTTATCTGAAAAATCGTCTGGCATTTTGTTGGGACACGGCATCCGAAATATTCTGGAAAAATGCAAATTTGATGATTGCCGTGTCCCCAGGCAGAAACCAGGTTGATAAAATTGGAAATATTCCCCAAACAAACCGGGTTTATCTGAAAAATCGTCTGGCATTTTGTTGGCACACGGCATCCGAAATATTCTGGAAAAATGAAAATTTGATGATTGCCGTGTCCCTAGGCAGAAACCCGGTTTCGAGGAGCGGGTTTTAGATGAAATATCTGCAAAACGCTAACATTGTCTGTAAAACCTGCTCCTACCACGCTATATCCTCGGCAGGTAGGCGTAAATAACCAGAACAGCGAGAAACCCGGTTTCTGAGGACACCCATCTGGCCTTTAACCCGTGCCTACTTGCTCTGTTGTATTACCTTCGCAAAGCTGGAGCAGCATATACCTGGATGGAGCAATCATACCAATGAATGCATTATCTTTCCCTTTAAAACCAAAAACTATTCATCCCTCCACGCAATCAATTTCTAAGCGATTGATTGATATTGTCGGTAGTTTAGTCGGATTGCTCATCCTAGCTTTGCTCTTCATTCCAATTGCCATTGCTATAAAATTAGATAGTCCAGGTTCTATTTTATACAACCAAAAGCGCTACGGGCTTTATGGAAAACCTTTCAATATTTGGAAATTCCGCTCGATGGTAAAAAATGCAGATTCCCTCAAAGCTATAATTCCTAACGAAGCGAAGGGGCTGATTTTTAAGAACCAAAAAGACCCTCGCGTGACGAGGATAGGTCGATTTCTGCGTCAAACGAGTTTGGATGAATTTCCCCAATTTTGGAATGTATTGCTAGGAGAAATGAGTTTAGTGGGCACTCGTCCCCCCACCGCTGATGAAGTAATTCAATACAACGATTATCACTGGCAGCGGTTAAACGTTAAACCCGGTTTAACAGGAGAATGGCAGGTCAATGGTCGGTCGGCGGTGCAAGATTTTGAAGCGGTAGTTGCGCTTGATTTACAATATCAACGACGGTGGAGTATTTGGTATGATTGTGCAATCATTGCCAAAACAATCTACGTTGTCCTGACTCGAATGGGTGCTTGCTAAAGTGTTTTTATACCAAATTATTCGTGAAAGTCAAAAAACCCGGTTTCTGAGCATCTGACAATTTTAACTACTCAAGTGCGATCGCTATGCATCTCAAAGTACGATTGGATCGGGGAAAGACTAGCGAAGCTGGCACCGCTGGCAAAGGGAACGGGAAACCATCGTGGCACAGGTTGTTCTAGAAAACGTATACAAAAGCTATTCCCCTCGTAAAGGGGAACGTGCAGTCATTCCAGTACAAGCAGAACCCCTCCTCCCACAAGGGGATGAAATAGCTGACCCATCTGACAAATCTTCCCCCTCATCTGGAAGTACCAACGTTTTACGCCGCATCAATCTGACTATCCACGATGGCGAATTTATGGTACTTGTAGGGCCATCTGGTTGCGGTAAAAGTACCCTACTGCGCTTAATTGCTGGGTTAGAAGAATTAACGGGCGGTAATATTTGGGTGGGCGAAGCTCTTGTCAATGACCTACCCCCCAAGGAACGCGATATCGCAATGGTGTTCCAAAACTACGCTCTCTATCCCCACATGACAGTTTATGACAACATCGCCTTTGGACTGCGGCGCACGAGTAGGGGAGCTCAAGAGCAGCGTAGCACAGGCGTCTCGCCTGTGGGAGCAGAGGAGCAGGGGAGCAGGGGAGTAGAGGGGAAAGTTTCTGAGTTGGCAGAAAATATTTTGGTGGGAATGACGCGAAGTCTCCCCAAAGGTCTGCGCTACATATCTGACCGAGAAAAAGCGATCCAAGAACGAGTGCGCGCTGTTGCACAATTATTGCAAATAGACTCGCTGTTACACCGCCTCCCCAAACAGCTATCTGGCGGACAAAAGCAGCGGGTAGCTTTGGGACGCGCGATCGCTCGCAATCCCCAAGTATTCTTAATGGATGAACCACTTTCTAATTTAGATGCCAAACTCCGCGCCGAAACCCGCGCCCAAATTGTAAAATTACAGCGTCAATTGGGTATCACAACCATCTACGTTACCCACGACCAAACCGAAGCGATGACAATGGGCGATCGCATCGCTGTGATCAATCAAGGTCAAATTCAGCAAATTGCTCATCCTTTGGAATTATATAACCGCCCTGGGAACCAATTTGTCGCCCAATTCATTGGTTCGCCCCCAATGAACTTTATCACCGTGCAGTTTCAAGCACCGCTTTTAATTACCCATCCCCTATTCCGCCTCACTTTACCCGATATTTGGGAACGAACGCTCAAAAAGTACGATGGGCGATCGCTAACCTTGGGTATCCGCCCCGAACACCTCAGCCTCAGCTTACCCGCCCTGAAAAATTTACCAGTTTTGGTAGAACTGGTGGAAGCGCTTGGTAACGAAACTTATCTATCCGTCCGCTTGGGAGATACCCCCCTACAAGTCCGCATTCCCCATGATCGCTTGGCGCGGATTGGCGAGCAACTTATGCTAGCGATCGCACCCGAAAAAATCCACCTATTTGACCCCGAAACTGGCAGCGCCATTTTTGCCAAATAGACTGGGACTGATAACTTTAGCCAAACCCTCCAATCATAAAATTTTCTCATCTTTCAACCAGATGGCGCCCCGGTAATTTTTCCACAACTCTCTCCGCGTCCCCCCGTCTTCCCCTCTCCCCGTCTCTTCATCCGCCGCTTTCTTTACATTTATTTACATAGGCGGCGGCAAACTGGCGCCTATCTCAAAACAGATAGTTGCACTTTTGCCAAGTTTCAGTTACAGTAATTTACAGACAGTTACAAATCTTCACTAAACGGAGTTCGGACAATGCAAGGTCAAAATCCCAACGAAGCAAAGTTTGGTTTTACTCCCCAAGCCGAAAATTTGAACGGGCGTCTTGCCATGATCGGTTTTGCTGCTGCCCTGATTATCGAACTCGTTAGCGGTCAAGGCGTGCTGCACTTCTGGGGTTTGATGTAATCTGCCCGTTTTAACAACCTCTGGCAACCTCAAATTAATGGGAGTTCGCTCAAGAACTCCCAATTTTTTGGTTATCAGGTGCAGCAGAAACCCGGTTTTTTGGCAAAACCGGGTTTCTCAAACTAAAAAACCCCGATAACTTGGGAAATCGGGGTCTAAATCTGGTAAAATCTAAATTCTTAGCGGATATATTCCTTAAGAATGCTATTGCGATTGGGATGTCGCAGCTTGCGAAGTGCTTTAGCTTCGATTTGGCGGATGCGTTCGCGGGTGACGTTGAAGATTTGACCGATTTCTTCTAAGGTTTTCATTCGACCGTCATCCAATCCGTAACGCAGTCGCAGTACGTCGCGTTCGCGAGGACTCAGGGTATCGAGGACGCTTTCTAAATCTTCTCTCAGCAGATTCTTAGAGACTTGATCTTCAGGCGTTTCCCCATCGGACTCAATAAAATCGCCCAATCGGGAGTCTTCCTCTTTACCGATAGGCGTTTCTAAAGAAATAGGCAGCTGAGCGGATTTAGCAATGAATCGCAGCTTCTCGATCGTCATTTCCATGCGAGTGGCGATTTCTTCTTCAGTTGGTTTGCGTCCCATTTCTTGGGAGAGCAACTTGGTAGTTTTCTTGATGCGGGAAATCGTTTCGTACAGGTGAACGGGTAGGCGAATCGTGCGAGACTGGTCTGCGATCGCTCGCGTAATTGCCTGCCGAATCCACCAAGTTGCGTAGGTGGAAAACTTATAGCCTTTTTCGTGGTCGAATTTTTCCGCCGCCCGAATCAACCCCAGACTACCTTCTTGAATCAGGTCTTGGAAAGACAATCCCCGATTCATGTACTTCTTAGCAATTGAAACGACCAAGCGCAGGTTGGATTGAACCATTTTATCCTTCGCCCGCCGACCCAGATGGAGGCGATGACGAAACGCGGGCAAGGCCATATTGACAGCTTGGGCCCATTCACTATCCTTTGGTTCTCGCTCCAAATGCTCGAACAATCGTTCTCGGATTCGCTCTAATTCCAGTAAATCGGCTATTTTGCGTGCTAGTTCAATTTCTTCATCTGCCCGCAACAGTCGAATCCGACCAATTTCCTGCAAGTAGAGGCGAATCGAGTCCTCGGTATAGTGCTTTTTCTTAGCTTGCGTTCGACGACGGGTAGAACGACCCTTACCAGGCTTCTCGTCGTCTTCCTCAGCTGAAACCTCTAAAAACTCATCTTGTTCTACCTCTTCTTCGATTAAAAAATCAAAGTCGGCTTCAGGTTGAACAAGGGTTTCGAGTACGTTGTTAGCCTGGTTCATGCCGCGTTCCTCATGCTCCTTTTGGGTTAACAAATCAACAACAACTAGATAGGGTGATTCCTTGCTTTTCCAACGACTTAGCTAGTCCGATCGCTGACAAGCATTTAACACTTTAGCAATTATTGACTAACTAGGGTAAATACACCTCGCTTCCAATTGTCAAAGTTAAATCTGATGGAAGCTAGGTTTTGCAAAGACTTTCCGATTGTAGCCTTTCTGACAAAAATTGCACGCTGGCAACTTCATTTTTCCATGCAGTTTTTTCTTGCTGTCTATCCGAACTTTGAATGTCACGTAAAGTTGGGTTTAGCTTGAACTAGCTTGGGCATCTAAATGCCAAAGCTTGGGTTCAGTAAAGCTGCTGGAGCGTTGAACCGGCGTTTTCTTGGCATGTTTTTTGATACTTTTGCATTACCCTCCCATTGCTGGGGGTCTGTTGGACAGTAACGGGTCAGTTTTTGCCGGAAGAGTTGCGACTAAGGCGGAAACAATTTCTGCACCCATATTTAGCTGATTTCCTTGATTCAATTGATTGCTATTGTTTTGAGCCTACCGTCAAAGCTGATTCAGTTTGCTAGCCGATGACTCCCCGCTCTTGAGGAGCGAGCGCACCTCATAGAACCTATAAGCCCCGTCAGCCCCTGTTTTCTATACATGGGGCTTGCCGAGGGGCAGAGTAATTTATTCCCCTGCCCACTCCTGGCTTAAATTCCGTTGCCGGAAAACACCCTTTCGGGGTAAAGTTTGCCTCGACTTTGTTTAGATCCGGTACTTTCCCAACGACACTCGTTTATTCTCCTTAAGCCTGTTTAATCGTGAGGTTCTAGGGCAAGGGACGGGCAAGCATCCCAAGGTAGGAACTTAAACTCTTAATCTAAACCCAGGTTTTATCCTGATAGTCTGGTCAGGTGGAGTATCCTGCAATCCCCCGGATTTTATCCCTGGGGGAAAGCTCTCAACTAGAGAACCCTGACAGCTAGCTGACTTTAGCTCGAAGTTAGCTCCAATCCCAGCGATCTAACCCTATTTTTAGGTTAAGCTAATAGGTTTATGCCTGGATTGTCTTGACAAATAGCTGAACTCCTGTATGCCATTTTAATGAACCCTTGCGTCAGATGACAGCTATCAGCTTTGATAAATTAACATTTCTAATCGGTATTGCGAGTGAATAATCAGTTTTAGGTTATGGGTGATGGGTGATGGGCGAGCGGCACAATCGGCTTTGCCGCTTGACCTGTGACCTATAGACCCATCACGGTTGACCTAATAAGTTTGTTGCCAAAGTTGCTCTACTGTAACAAATCTTTGGCCTTGATGTAACAAATTCTTGAGAATTTGGTCGGTTGTTTGCGCCACATCTTGCCCACCGCAAACTCCATCGTGCAATACGATCAGCGAACCGTTCTGAACTTGGCGCAGAATCCGACTTAATACCACCTCAACGCCAGGACGCACCCAGTCTTCAGGGACAACGCTCCACATAACGGGGCGATAGTTCCACTGGTGCAACCATTTTAGGGTTTGGGGTGTAAAAAGACCATTTGGGGGTCGGACATCGCGCATAGATTCTCGGACATATTGTAAATCCAGGTTGCAGGCGCGAGCGATCGCGGCTTGGGTTTGTTCTAAACTTTGCTTCAGTTCTGCCTGGGTGAGAGTGGGAAAATTGCGATGATCCCAACCGTGCAACCCAATCTGGTGACCCCGAGCGTACACGGCTAATGCGACATCTGGGGCGCGACTGACGCAAGCACCCAACCAAAAAAAACTGGCTTTAACCCCGTAGCGGTCTAATACTTCCAACAGTTGGGGAGTATATTCCGGGTGGGGACCATCATCAAACGTGAGCGCCACTTGTGGTTGTGTGTCAGTTCCGCACCAAAGGCAGGTATTAAAAGTCGGTTTGAGAATTCGGTACAAAATTGGATAAAGCGGAGCCAGTTGCATGGAATTTTAGATTTTAGATTTTAGATTTTAGATTTGGCAAATTCATGCTCCTAATCTGGCTGTGGGGAATTTAGCCACAGTCAACGTTGACAGCAGACCGTTTAACGGTATTTGGCATCGATAAAGAAGGATTGCCTGCGCTGAGCTGTTTGACGCCTTCTAAAGCCTGCAAGCCAGCGATCAGGGCATCTTTGACGACGGGTTCCGACTCCCGTTCGAGCATCAGACGAAAGTAATCCGCGAGACTTCGCTCTTTAGCCAGATCAAACTTACCCTTAGTTGCCAACCGCACTAGCCGCCTCACCGCAATCAGGCGCTTGAGGGGTTTTGCATCGGTCAAATCTGCCACCAGTGCATCAAACTGCGTTTCCTCTTGACTCAGTTTACCGGCGATCAGTTGCCAAATTAGTAGAACCAAGGTGAAGAGCGTTGTCACTCCTTGCAGCAGCACGCCGACAGCAATCCAAAAACTCTGGCTGTCAGAGCCAATCTCGACAGCCAGGTAAGTACTTAAACTAGCCAAACCGCCGCTCGCGACTGCTATCGTTAACTGGCGGTTTGGGTCACAGAGGAATTGGCGCAGGTTTAACCAATACAATTGCCAATCCCACTCTTGTAGACGATAGACGAATATCATTGCTAGCACGCCTACCCCCATCACAAGCCACAGCTTCCAGAGCCAAAATAACAACAGCGTCGCCATCGTCAAACCCAACAGCCAAATTCCCAGTTTGCCAAAACTTTGGCTCGACAACGATTTGAGGGATCTACTTTTGAATTTTGGTAGCGACTCGCTGGGAGTGCTGTTAATAATTTCCTGCCACCAAAACGAAGCTTGTGCCACGTTATAGTACCACCAACCCGTATATCTACGTTAATACAATAGCTTAGAACTCGAAGCTTAAATCATCTACGGTGAACTGACCATCAAACGCGCAGAAGGTAATCCGGTAGATGTTGGGCGCTTCTAGCAGCAGTTGCTTGTTAGGAGGAATGGGGGAATCAGTTCCAGCTAGATTGGGTTCGGCAATCTCGACAGTAGCCAGTTGCTGGTTATCGCTGTTATAAGCAGATACAACCAGTCGCTGCGAACTGGTGACAAATGCTTTGACCGAGCGAACCCAATGGGGAAAAGTTGCTTCCAGCCAACCATTTTTGGGCGCAGCCATCAACACTGTAGTACCCGAGTGAGGCGGAAAAGCTGGGTTAGAAGGACGGATGGCGATGCAATTGCGGAACGTCACTCCCCAGGGTTGAAACTGCCGATCTACGACTTCAAAACACTTTAGCTCTTCAAAACTCAACTGGACGCGGGTCGGACTGACAAGCAGATTGGATGGAATGGTTGCTTGATTTCGGCAAGGAAAAGCAACAAAGTCTGCTACGTTCATTCGATCATCCATCCTTCTGTGCTTGGGTGCTGCTAAAGTCACGATGCCATACCGATTACCACCAATCTGCTCGAGCATACGACGTTATTTATACATTACTCTAAAAAGCGAATTAAGTGTTACCCATTTAATTACAACGCAAAAAAACACTACAAAAAGCTAAAGATCGCCAAACTTTTCGGCGATGGCATTGCTTGACTTTAAGGTTACTTGAGTATAAATTAGCTTACTTCACATAGAGTAACACGAAAAAACCCGGTGAGGGGTCTTACCCCTCACCCAGCTAATAGTGGCGAAAATGCAAGGCACGCGGTCGTTGTATCCTGAGATGGGGGCGCTAAGAAAGAGAAAAAATTACTGGAATCTTTAAAAAAACCGACTTTCATTAATATCTGCTTTAAGGAGAGCGCTTGTGGTGATTCTGGGAATCCGTTAGATCGATCTACAGGGTTCGCGTCTCGCTCTGCGGCTGAAAAAATCAACCCAAGGCCAGAAGACAGCAGCAAAAACTATCATGGATGCTAAAAATAGCGTTCGGGTTTGTCCATGTTTACTCCGCCCGGTTTTGAACAGAGATCTGTAAAGACGTCCCTGGGAGAAATGGTGTATTATACTGCCGCCAGCGCGCCTTGGGTGAGTGAGGATGCAGCAGCGAGGGAACAAGAGCGAGAAACCCTGGTGTTCCTGCATGGTTTTGGTGGCGGTTCTTCTGCTTACGAGTGGTCTAAGGTGTATCCGGCTTTTGCGGCAGATTACCGAATTGTGGCACCGGATTTGATTGGATGGGGCAGATCGAACCATCCAGCGCGGAATTATCGGATTGAGGATTATCTGACGACGATTACCGAGTTGATCTCCCAGACTTGTAGCGGGGGTGTCACAGCGATCGCATCTTCCCTCACAGCGGCGTTTACCATCCGCTTCGCGATCGCGCACCCGGATTTATCATCTGGGGGGTTTGGGGGGCTATAAGACCCGCGCTGTACCTGAAAGGTCAGCTTCGGGATACATGTACCCCCCAAGCTTGTCTCATGCCCTCGATGGGGATGAGACAAGCATTTACTAGCGTGCATCGGTATAGTAAACACGCTAGAATAAACGGTATGCTGACGCTAAACTATCGCTACCGAATCTATCCCGATGCCACTCAGGAGCAGATACTTCTTGAGTGGATGGATATTTGCCGCAATGCATATAACTATGCGTTGCGAGAGATCAAAGACTGGTGCGATAGTCGCAAGTGTCCCATTGATAGATGCTCTGGTGAAAAAGAGTACATTCTTTCTCCTGAACTGAAGTTTCCGGGTGAAGTCTATCAGCTTAACAACCTGCCGAGAGCCAAGAAGGAATTCCCCAAATTGGGCGAAGTTCCGTCTCAGGTCCTCCAGCAAGCAATAAAACAATTGCACTTGAGCTGGAAGTATTTTCAGGAGAGAGGATTTGGCTTTCCCCGTTTCAAAAAGTACGGGCAATTCAAATCGCTGCTGTTTCCTCAGTTCCAGGAAAGTCCAGTAACGAATTTGCATATTAAACTGCCCAAAATTGGAGCAATCCTCATTAACTTGCACCGACCCATTCCTATGGGATTCGTGGTTAAGCAGGTGCGAATCTTGAGGAAAGCCGATAAATGGTACGCATCTATCTGTATTCAATGCGATGTCAGCGTTCCAGAGCCAATGCCTCACGGTCATGCCATAGGCGTAGACGTAGGACTGGAGAAGTTTTTGGCAACCAGTGACGGAGTCCTCGTAAAGCCGCCCAAGTTTTTTAAGCAGATGCAAAGTAGGCTGAAAGTGCTGCAACGCAGATTGAGTAGAAAACAGAAGCGGTCTAAAAACTACGAGAAACAACGGCTCAAGGTGCAAGGGATGCATCACGCGATTGACAACACCAGGAAGGACTTTCACTACAAACAAGCCCATGCGCTTTGCGACGCTGCAGATATGGTCTTCATGGAAGAGTTGGACTATCGAACCAGTGCTAAGGGGATGTTTGGTAAACAGATGCTCGATGCTGCGTTTGGACAATTCCGTTCCATCGTCAAGTATGTTTGCTCGAAACGTGGCAAGTTCTTTGCTGAAGTTGACGCTAGGGGGACTTCTCAAGAGTGTCCCGAATGTGGTGGTGGAGTCAAAAAAGACCTGAGTGTTAGAATCCATGAGTGTCCTCATTGTGGATACAAAACAGACCGAGATGTAGCAGCCGGTCAAAATATCAGAAATCGAGGCGTCAAACTCATTAGTACCGTTGGACAGACGGGAAGGGAAACTGCCTGTGCAGACGATCTACCGGGGGTTGAGGTAACTCAATCTAGGCAAGTGTCGAAACCCCGTAAGGGAAAAACCAGGAAATCTCAAAAGTGATTTTGGGAAGCCTGCGGCATAATCTTTGATTTGCCGCAGGAGGATGTCACGCCAATACCTTATTTGCCCAACTAGCAGGCGTCCCCATCCTCGACCGACTATTCTATACTGCGGGAGTCGCCAACAAAAATGGCATTCGCAGCTTCTTAGAACAACGTCAATTTGCCAATCCTCACCGCGTGTACGAGGAAATCGTTGACGCCTACCTGGAATCTGCTCTGCAAAAAAATGCGGAATACGCAGCGCTGTCGTTTGTGCGGGGCGACTTGTCGTTCGATTTGTCTTTGTACGTTCCCCAGCTAACAGTTCCAACGGGGATTATTTGGGGCAGAAAATCCCAATTTACCAGCCCAGAAGTAGGACAGCGTTTAGCTAACCTCAATCCACAGGCTATCAAGTTTTTTGAACGCTTAGAAGATGTAGGATTGACGCCGCAGTTAGAACTACCTGCGGTGACGATTGGTTTAATTCGGAAATTTTTGCAGCGGCTGGGTTAGTAGGTAATATTTTTTACCCACTACCCACTAACGCAAGTTGCTAGTGATAAACAAGGGCGTTGCTAATTGCTAATTGCTAATTGCTAATATAGGATTTTTACCAATCTCGCCATTAGCCATTAGCCATTAGCCGCTCCAAGAGAGATAACTAGCAACTTGATTTACTAGCTCAATCAGCTTTTAATCCGAAGGTCGATGGCGCTGGCGTTGAAGTTATATTCCAAACCTTCCAGTTCTACGGGGGTACCGACTTTGATTTTACTGTTGCCGAGAACGGGGCCATTTTCGGTGATGCGGGCATTTCCGGCTAAAGTAATCAGCAGATCGGTGCTAAAAATGTCTTTTCTCGGATCGGGAAGCGCTTTGACAGTACCATCGGGTTGGGGAACGAGTACGGATCTGGGCAGTTCTCTGACCGATTTAATTTCAACTTGTCCGTAGGGTTGATTGCGGATAATAATATTCGTTTTCTTTCTGGTCTGGAATTCCTTAATTAGCTCTTGGGGATTGCGGATGCTCAAACCTCTTACAACTACGTCTACCTCAATCGGTTTTGTGGGGACGCCGACTTGAGCGATGGAACCCGAAGTACCTGGAAAGAAAAAGATCCCCACCACAACGAGGAGAATTACCAACGCAGCACCCAAGTCGAGGATGCTCATTTTGCCGAGAATGCGGCCTTTAGAATCCAAAATTTTCATAAAAACTTGTCCGGTTCATCCAGGTTGAGAAAGTTTCTTCAGCTTTAAACAGCTACAAGAGTTAGTTTTCTTGTGAAGAAACACATAATGCGTGCATTTCTGCATCTCCATTGCTGGGTTAACTTTGCTTTGACAATGCTCTGGTGGCATGGGATAGGAATCGGTGTTTCGCCTTCAGAAACTAGGCAATGTTCCGTTCTTCACCGCCCAGGAGTAGCGAATCCTATTAAGGTGTTGACCAGTCGAGCGTAGGCAATTAAGCCTTAGTCTGGCGTAGCGGGGGAATCTAGAAAATTCCGATTCCCTCGGATTTACTTTGTTTCTTCGCTACTCAGGCTACCATGACTTAGTGGGAGAGGGAGAGAGACTATAGAACTTTCTATGGCAATCATAAAATTGCAACCTAAAGCAATCCAAGTGCGTCTAGCTTGAGAGAAAGGTAAAAATTGGTTTTACCGATTACCCTTGGTTGGCGGCGGTATCTGTTGCCGTACTATTTTTCCTCACATCATACGCTGCTATGTTGAACCCGTTGTCTTTTGTTTCCCGCTGGCTGGGTCGCCGTTGGTTTTACCCATTGCTGTCTTTTGCGGTAGCTTTATCCCTGGTGGTGGTGACGCCCCATTCTACCCAAGCGCAGATTCCTTGGCGGGATCTGATTCGTCAGGGGATTCAAGTTATCCAATTGTCTAATATGTCGCCACAGCAGGAAGTCCAGCTGGGGCAGCAAATGAACGATCGCATGGCGGGGCGTCAGTTTCGGCTTTACCGCAATTCCCAGATTACCAGTTATGTGGATGAAATTGGTCAGCGCTTGGCAGCTGTGAGCGAGCGCCCCAATCTTCCCTTTACTTTTCAGGTGGTGCGCGATGACAATGTCAATGCCTTCGCTACGACGGGCGGATTTGTCTACGTTACCACTGGTTTGCTGAGGACGGCTGACAACGAGGCGCAGCTGGCGAGCGTTTTAGCCCATGAAATCGGTCACATCACCCGCCGCCACTTGCTGCAACAAATGCGTCAGAGTGCGATCGCCCAAGGTATTGTTACCGCAGCTGGATTAGACCGCAGTACGGCGGTGAATCTGGGGGTAGATTTGGCGCTCAACCGTCCCCGCAGCCGCAAAGACGAATTTGAAGCGGATCAAACGGGACTGCGGACGTTAGCACAGGCAGGCTACCCTCAATCGGCGATGGTGGGATTTATGGAAAAATTACTTGATAGACCGTCCCCGCCGACGGTTTTAAGTACCCATCCAGCTACGCGCGATCGCATCGCCGCCATCGAACGCGCTCTCGATCCGGCTAGAGCAAATGTGGGTGATGGTTTGGACGAGACTGCTTATAAGACCCAAATTCAACCGCTGCTGAGTGCTAATCCACGTTAGTGACGGCACAATATTTATACTCAAACCCCTGCCAATAGGTAGGGGTTTGATTGTTTTTTTCTAACTTTGAGCCAGCATTAACTACTTCTATTGGCTGGTGGCGATCGCTGTTGGATCGATTGTACTAGAAGTATAGAACAAAAAAATCAATCAGAGTCAGCAGTACAAATTCTTTAGCTATTGACTGGCTTGACTTTTTAGCTGGTACAAGGAGCGATTTGATTATGGCTTTTTTCGAGAATCTTGAGCTAGCTTTTGCCGACGACGATACCAGAGAAAGCTACACAAAATTCAAACGACAGTATCCTTGGGCGACTTATGATGACTGGTGGAATGCTCAAGCGGCTGCTATTTCGGGCAATCAAGAATGGCACCCGGCTAACGACCCCAAATTTATGGAGCGCGGTTCTCGCTTTAGAGGGGGTAGCGGTTATTCAGATGCAAGCGATCGCAAAAGCGGCTCTAGCCAAACTGAAATCAGAACGCGCCGTCGAGTATAAGGCATTACCGAACCCAGCGACAAAGTCAGGAGTCGTGAGTGAAAAATCAAACTCTTTCCCGATCAAAGAAAGGAGCGAATTGATTACGGCCTTTTGCCAGCGTTTTGAGTAGGAAACATCAATAAGTCAGGACTTACGCAAAGAAACCCGGTTTCTTTTTCCGAGAAACTGGGTTTCTTTGTCAAGGGATGTAACTAGCAACTTAGGTTAAATAACTCAAGTTGCTAGTTATCTCTCTGGGAGCGGCTAATGGCTAATGGCTAATGGCGAAATTGGTAAAAATCCAAGATTAGCAATTAGCAATTAGCCAGCTTGCAATTAGCAATTAGCAATTAGCAACGCCCTTGTTTATAACTAGCAACTTGCGTTAAATAGATGATGGGTCATGGGTTATGGATGAAGAAGCGATCGCTTTGGTCCCACATTCCGCACCCTCAACTGTCACATTGAATAGAATGAGAATCAAACTATTTGAAGGGGGAAAGGTGAGCAGCGCTCACCTTTCCCCCTTCAGATTAATTATTATTATAAATCAGGAAATAAGCGAGGGATTCCATTAGTAAAAATCTGGGAATAATTAACGTTATTAAGCTCCCAAAATCGGTTCGACATGACAACAATGCTGGGTTATGTTCCCCAGGGTTTATTTGTCCTGCTGTAAAACCGACTTGGTGGCCTAATAGTTCGCTGTACTCATTTGCTCCTAAAGTAAATGAGATTAGTAGATTCAGGCTGCTGCCTGGTAACCCGCGCTCGCCAAAGCAACAGGAAATTGCATTTAATCCAGAGTCGTTTCCCGTAAATCCTAATCCAGGTGGGACCAGGGATTTGTTGAAACGGTTAATTCTATGTTCAATTACTCAAGGTGGGATTGTTGGATTGATCGCTTCTGATTTTGGAATTATTGCTTCTAACGGATTAAACAGCCTCAATCGTTTCAAGGTAATATATCATTAGCGCTCGTTTCGCGAGGCCATCAATACTTGGATTTTTTTGTTATAATTTGTTAATGGTAGAACTGATAAAAATTAGTTTGGATTTGGCAGAGGCGAAAAAAATAGAGGCAATAAAATGGAAACAACGGAATATAACCCTATTGATTCGAGTTACACTCCAGCTTTTGATATTGTCACGATCGCAGCATCGGCGGATGGACTTAAAGCTTTAACAGAAATCTTGTCTGCCCTACCGTCTAACTTTCCCGTACCTATTGTAATCGTGAAACATATATCACCCAAGTATCCCAGCTTTTTGGCTGAGATCCTCAATCGCCAAACGTCGCTAACAGTAAAACCCGCGGAGGATGGAGAAAAATTATACCCTTCTGTAGTTTATGTTGCGCCACCAGACTATCACTTGCTAGTTAAACCAAACGGTATGATTTCCCTATCCCAGTCGCCAAAAGTCCGTTTTGTCCGCCCATCTGCGGATGTACTGTTTGAGTCAGTGGCTGAAAGTTACAAAGAGCGCGCGATCGCTATAGTATTAACAGGCGGTGATAGTGACGGTTCAAAGGGGGTAGAAGCGATTAAAAAAATGGGAGGGATAGCGATCGCCCAAGATAAAGCAACATCAACAGTGTTTGGAATGCCCGCCGCTGCGATCGCGACGGGGTGTGTAGATTTCGTATTACCGTTACAGGAAATAGCAGGAGCGATCGCCAATTTAGTAATCACAGGAGGGATGTCTTGACAAATGCTCCCGTAGATCCAAGTTTTGAAGCGTTGCTAGAGTACCTCAAACAAATTCGCGGCTTTGATTTTACAGGCTATAAACGCCCCAGCCTCAAGCGTTTAACTACCAAGCGGATGCAACGAGTCGGCGTTAACTCGTTTAGCGATTATTTAGACTATGTACAGGTATATCCCAATGAAGTCAATCACTTATTCGATACCCTATTACTCAACGTCACGACTTTTTTTCGAGATGCACCAGCTTGGGAAGTAATCCAAAATGATATTATCCCGCGCATTATCGCCGTCAAGCAAAACAAAGAGCCGATTCGGGCCTGGAGTGCTGGGTGCGCCTCTGGGGAAGAAGCTTACACTATTGCAATCCTATTGGCGGAAGTCTTAGGGCCAGAAGCGTTTCGAGAGCGGGTAAAAATTTATGCCACGGATTTAGATGATGAAGCACTTGCTCAAGGTCGTCTAGCCATTTATTCAGCCAAAGCATTACAAAACGTACCCGAAGAACTGCAAAACAAATACTTTGAAAGCGCCGGAACTAACTACATCTTCCGCCCAGACTTGCGGCGCTGCGTGATTTTTGGTCGCCACGACTTGACCCACGATGCGCCAATTTCCCGCCTAGATTTGCTCGTGTGCCGCAATACATTAATGTATTTTAATTCGGAAACGCAAGCGCGGATTTTGGCACGTTTTCACTTTGCCCTCAACGATACTGGTTATCTGTTTGTAGGTAAAGCAGAGATGTTGCTGACTCATGCTAACTTATTCAATCCGGGGAACTTGAAGCATCGCATCTTTACCAAAATACCGAGAATCAGCTTGCGCGATCGCTTGTTAATTATGGCAGAAGCTGGTAACACCGAAGCCAGCAATAATCTAATAGGAAATATGCGTTTACGGGACGAAGCAATTGAATCTCTACCAGTTGCCCAAATTGTTGTAGATATTCAAGGCAACTTAGCGCTAGCAAATCGCGAAGCGAGGATTCTGTTTAATCTAAATAGCCAAGATATAGGTCGTCCCATACAGGAGCTAGAAATTTCTTACCGTCCGGCTGAATTGCGATCGCCCATCCAACAAGCATACACCGAACGCCGCGCGATCGCGGTTCTCAACGTGGAATACCCCCAGGGAGAGGAAAATATTTTACACCTAGAAATTCAGGTAATTCCCCTGATCGATACTAATGCCGATGCCCAAGGTGTCAGCATTATTTTCAACGACGTGACGCGCTATCATTTATTACAGGGAGAACTTCAGCGCAGCTCCCAAGAACTGGAAACAGCTTACGAAGAACTCCAATCTACCAACGAAGAACTAGAAACCACCAACGAAGAACTCCAATCTACCAACGAAGAATTAGAAACCACCAACGAAGAACTCCAATCTACCAACGAAGAACTGGAGACAATGAACGAAGAAATCCAGTCATCTAACGAAGAACTGCAAACAACAAACGAAGAACTGCGCCAGCGGACTGAAGAACTAAACCGCGTTACTGTATTCATGGAAGCAATTCTTACCAGCTTGCGGATTGGTATGGTGGTTTTAGATAATAGGCTCAGCATCCAACTTTGGAACGGTAGGGCAGAGGAATTATGGGGATTGCGCGGCGAAGAAGCAATTGGACATTTCTTTTTTGATTTGGATATTGGTTTACCAGTGCAACAGTTGCGGGAATTCATCCGCACCTGCCAAACTCGGAATCGCGACGAACACGAAATTGTATTAAATGCCGTTAACCGTCGCGGCAAAGCAATTCGTTGTCGCCTTATTTGCACCCCATTGATTGTGATAAATCAGCAGCAAGGCGTCATCCTTTTGATGGATGAGCGGCAGGATGAAATTAGGGAAAATGGCTAATGGCTAATGGCTAATGGCTAATGGCTAATGGCTAATGGGTAAAAAACCAATCACCAATTAGCAATTAGCAATTAGCAATTAGCCATTACCAATTAGCAATTAGCCATTAGCAATTAGCCATTATGTCTCAAGAACAACAACAGCACGCCAAGGAAGCACAGGAACACGCCCAGGAATCCCACAAGCACGGCAAAATGGTTGAAGAAATGGGACAGTTCCTTCAACAGCACGCAGAATCAATCGAGGATGAAAAACGCGGTAAGTTAATCGAAGCGCGAGGGAAGTCAATCCAGGCACATGCAAAAGCATCCCTAGCGCACGGGAAAGTAGCAGAGGAGTATGGCAAGTCATCCCACCTGTCAATCGAGTCAACAGAAGAACAGATCAAAGCAACAGAAGAACAGGTGAAAGCAGCAGCAGAACACGTGCAAGCAACTAAGGAGCAACTGCAAAAATCCAAGGAAATTTTAGCCAAATCAAAACAGCATCTTGCTCAACTCAATATACACCCGGACTAATAAATGCGGCTGGCTAATCGCTAATGGCTAATGGTTTATTTAAACCCGCCCCCTCTCTCAATTAGCAATTAGCAATTAGCCATTAGCAATTAGCAATTAGCCATTAGCCATTAGCCATTAGCAACGCCCAAGTTTATAACTCTCCAATCCATATCAGCCACCGCTAATTTTGGCTTTATAGCCTAACTCAGTTAAAATTTGAATTAACTTTTGCTTGTGTTCGCCTTGAATTTCAATCGTATTTTCTTTAACCGTACCACCAGCACCGCATTGGGTTTTAAGTTGTTTCAGCAACGCTTCTAAAGTTTCTGGTTTATGCTGAAAACCGCTTATTACCGTCACGGTTTTGCCCTTGCGACCTTTACTCGATGCTTGTACTCTCAGATTTTGCTGCTGTGGAGGCAATTCGGGAACGCCTCTTTCTAAAGCAGCCGAGTTGTCGGCATTGCCGAATTCCGAGTAAATGACGCGGTTTTCCCCTGGGGTTTTGGCGTCGGAGGACTTGCGCTTAGAAGAAGCCATAACAACTAGAAGCCATAACAACGATGAATGGGTCGATAGGATATGTTATCACGATAGAGCGAACGCCTCCCTCCCGCTCTTCCTTTCGAGGGAGCGAAAACGGCTCTATCTACCGATAGTACTATTTATTTTAAACCAATAATCCTACTAAAGATAGTAGAATTTTTAATTTTAATAAATCTAAACTATTGTTCAGTTAGAATTTAACAGGACAAGATCGTGGATAACCAAAAAATTGAAAATAAACCCGAAGTTGGTGTAAATAACTCAGAACCTCAGTACGACCCCCATATTATTCCGGCTGAAACCGCAGCGCGCATGGATCGGGAACAGGAAACATTTCGCACCATCCCTTCAAAAGAAAGAGATGAAGAAGCAGCAACCGACGATCAAACCAATGATGAAAGTATCGATACAACCGGCGGTTATACGGTAGATAAAGAAGGTTTGATCGATAACTTTGCCATCGAACCGGAAATGTATTACGAAGTACCCGGAGACGCAAGGGCAAAAGAAGAAGCGGAAAAAACCGAGCGCGTCAGCGAACTCAGAAATTTGCGCGACGATGAAGAAGGTAAGCTGACAATGACAGAAGACAAGCGCCCCAAAGGTCAGGGAATCATTTAGGAATTTTAGATTTGAGATTTTAGATGGCAGATTTGGTTTTGGGTAATAGAGAAACCACTACAAATCTGAAATCTGAAATCTGAAATCAAATCTGGGTTGAGAATGGGTTCTGAGTGTGTGAGGAGTACTAACGCAAGTTGCTAGTTATAAACTTTGGCGTTGCAAGCTTGCAAGCTTGCAAGCTTGCTAATCTAGGATTTTTACCAATCTCGCCATTAGCCATTAGCCATTAGCCTCTCCCAGAGAGATAACTAGCAACTTGAGTTACTAGATGAGTAAAACTATAATTATCAACCAGATAATTTTAAATGATGGTGCCGTACTCTGCTGGCTAACGCACCCTACGACTAAAATATAAAATCAGAAATCTGCAATCTGAAATCTGGCTATGGATGTTACTATATAAAATGCCTTTCAACAATTGCAACAAAAGCTTGTGACCACGACTCCTCTGCCTTCGGGTTCCCAAATCAGTGTAAACGCAAAAGAACAACGACCAGACGCTTTGGGACGGTTTGGACGCTTCGGGGGTAAGTACGTACCCGAAACGCTCATGCCAGCGTTGAGCGAACTGGAGGCGGCTTTTGAGCAGTACTGCAATGACCAGGCGTTTCAAGCAGAATTGCAATATCTGCTGGGGGACTATGTGGGACGCCCGACGCCTTTGTACTTCGCCGAACGGTTAACGGCACACTATACCCGCCCCGATGGCACCGGGCCGCAAATTTATCTGAAACGGGAAGATCTCAACCACACGGGGGCGCATAAGATTAATAACGCCTTGGGACAGGTTTTGCTGGCGAAACGGATGGGAAAACAGCGGATTATCGCCGAAACGGGTGCAGGTCAGCACGGCGTGGCGACGGCTACGGTGTGCGCCCGGTTTGGGTTAAACTGCGTTATCTACATGGGCGTTCACGATATGGAACGCCAAGCTTTAAACGTGTTTCGGATGCGCTTGATGGGGGCGGAAGTTCGACCCGTCGCAGCTGGGACGGGTACGCTCAAAGATGCGACTTCAGAAGCAATTCGGGATTGGGTGACGAATGTAGAAACGACTCACTATATTTTAGGGTCGGTGGCGGGTCCCCATCCTTATCCGATGATTGTGCGCGATTTTCAAGCAATTATTGGCAAGGAAACTCGCGCCCAAGCACAAGAAAAATGGGGCGGTTTACCGGATATTCTATTAGCTTGCGTCGGCGGCGGCTCGAATGCAATGGGATTGTTTCACGAATTTGTTAACGAACCTTCGGTGCGTTTAATTGGCATAGAAGCAGCAGGTGAAGGTGTCGATACGGGTAAACATGCTGCAACCCTGACTAAAGGACGAGTCGGCGTTTTGCATGGGGCGATGAGCTATTTGTTGCAAGATGAAGAAGGTCAGGTAATAGAACCCCATTCTATTAGTGCTGGGCTTGACTATCCTGGGGTAGGGCCAGAACATAGTTATCTTAAGGATATCGGGCGAGCTGAATATTACAGCATTACGGATAAAGAAGCTTTAGCCGCTTTGGAGCGTCTTTCCCGATTGGAAGGAATTATACCGGCATTGGAAACGGCGCACGCGATCGCATACCTAGAAACTCTCTGTCCCCAACTCGAAGGTAGTCCTCGCATCGTGATTAATTGTTCTGGACGCGGCGATAAAGACGTGCAAACTGTTGCTAAATTCTTTAACCAACAATCGTAGCCCAGGGGCAGAGGCGAAAATTTTCTTTTCTGTGAGATGAAACATTCCACCAGTCCCATCACCCGCCAGGAAATCACCCGCCAGGAAATTACCCGCCAGGGAATCGCCCGCCAGGGAATCGCCCGCCAGGGAATCGCCCGCCAGGGAATTACCCGCCAGGGAATTACCCGCCAGGGAATCGCCCGCCAGGGAATCGCCCGCCAGGGAATTACCCGCCAGGGAATTACCCGCCAGGGAATTACCCGCCAGGGAATCACCCGCCAGGGAATTACCCGCCAGGGAATTACCCGCCAGGGAATTACCCGCCAGGGAATAAATTCCCTGGCTAATAGCGAAAGTCCTCTAAAGAGGACTGAATTTATCCACTCAGTCCACTTTAGTGGACTTCGGCTATTAGCCCGGAAATTTATTTCCGGGGGGGTGGGGTTTTTCCCTGGCAAATTTATTTCCGGGGGGGTGGGGTTTTTCCCTGGCAAATTTATTTCCGGGGGGGTGGGGTTGTTGCCGGGCAAATTTATTTCCGGGGGGGTGGGGTTGTTTCCTTTTTACTTTCTACTTTTAACTTTCACCAGCGGATGCGATTCTGTTGTCAGTGGGGCGAAAGATATTTTAGTGACAAGGGAAACACCCGTTGCTTCCATTCCACGTCCAAAAAATACCAATAAAACTGTTAATAGAAGTCGCTATGCTGCCTTGGAAGCAGAGATCCACGCAAAAATAAACCAGTATCGCCAGTCGCAAAATTTACCGCCTTTGACCCTCGATGCGCGGATCAGCGAACAGGCGAGGATACACAGTCAGGCAATGGCAAGCGGGAAAGCAACATTTAGCCACGATGGATTTGAAAAGCGAGTCGATGCGATCGCAAAATCAATTCCGTACCGCAGTGCAGGGGAAAACTTAGCTTATAACCAAGGATATCGCGCTCCGGTAGATCAAGCCGTTGAAGGTTGGTTAAACAGTCCCGGTCACTACAAAAATATCGTAGGGGATTTCGATTTAACAGGGGTGGGCGTCGTCAAAACTCCCCAAGGTCGGTACTATTTCACCCAAATATTTATCCGCCGTGCAAAATATGGAATCTTCTGACAATTTTCAAGTATGCGATCGCGACATTCCCGATGAGGTATTATCCGGGTATCTGCAAGCAGATGCGCTCGCGGTAGATACGGAAACAATGGGACTGCTACCGATGCGGGATCGCTTGTGTCTCGTCCAACTATGCGATCCGCAAGGACAAGTAACAGCAATTCGCATCGCCAAAGGACAAACCGAAGCCCCAAATTTAAAACAATTAATGGCAGCAACTTCGGTGGAAAAAGTATTTCACTTCGCCCGATTTGATGTGGCGATGTTACGCCATCATTTGGGGATTCAAGTTGCGCCAATATTTTGTACAAAAATAGCGAGTAAATTAGCCAGAACCTATACCCCACGCCACGGTTTAAAAGAAGTCGTACAAGAGTTAGAAAAAGTAGAACTGGATAAATCTGCTCAAAGTTCCGATTGGGGAAATCCAGTTAACCTTTCAGACGAACAACTCCGCTATGCTGCCAACGATGTTCGCTATTTAATAAGCGTGCAAAAAAAGCTTATTGAAATGTTAAAACGCGAAGAAAGATGGGAACTCGCCCAGCAGTGTTTTCAATGTTTGCCAGTAATAGTTTCCCTAGACTTACTGCAATATAAAGATATTTTTGAACATTAATGAGAATTGCAGATTGCAGATTTAAATTAAATCTGCAATCTGCAATCTTAAATCTGCAATTTTTCCTTGAGTATCAATCATTACAGAAAATAGTAGAAGACCCCGTTCTAAAATACAGTGGCGGTAACAACAGTATCCACTGGATAACCGAATGCTTTCCAAGCTGGAAGACCACCTTTGAGTTCAGATACGTTGAGATATCCAGCTAGGCGCAGCTTAGTTGCTGCTGCGGCTGAATCTTCGTCGGTATGGCCGTAAACGTAAATATCCCTCATCAGTTCCAGACTTGACAAGGCACGTTCAACTAATTCGTTCATCGGCATGGGAATCGCGCCGGTAATGTGACTGATGTTGAAATCTGTGCGATCGCGTACATCAATAATAGTCAGTGCCGGATCTCCCCAGTCGAGTCGCATTTTCAAGTCATAAACAAGCGATCGCGCCTTCAAAGGTGGAGGCGTGGGAATTAAACTAAGCAATCCTTTCATTAGTCTTTTTAACCTTGGATGGGGTTAAGCGCAATCTAACAAGTAATTTCAAAAATTGCAAATTTTTATTGATAAAACCTTGACATAAGAGGCAAGCTGTGAATCAAAGTACGGCTGCAATTGGCGAAATATAGCGGATTTCATTCGGATGAGGTACACCTTGGTTTGTGTAGCGGCACCCTTAAGGGTGCCGCTACACAAACCAAGCGAAAACGCTGTACCTCACGCGGCTGCAAGCCGCTGTAAAGTAGAGTGCAACCCCAAAAAGATTGCCCCCAGTGGCAATCCCGCTATCTATTGGCGACGCATAGTTGCAATAGCAAGCCGTGTCATCACCCGTTTTAAAGGGTTTTGTAGGGGCACGGCTGACACTAACTTTGAGCTTGTACCCAAAGGTTGTATGATGCCGCAGGTTTTGTAGGGGCACGGCTGACACTAACTTTGAGCTTGTACCCAAAGGTTGTATAATGCCGCAGGTTTTGTAGGGGCACGGCTGACACTAACTTTGAGCTTGTACCCAAAGGTTGTATGATGCCGCAGGTTTTGTAGGGGCACGGCTGACACTAACTTTGAGCTTGTACCCAAAGGTTGTATGATGCCGCAGGTTTTGTAGGGGCACGGCTGA
>NZ_BLAY01000166.1 GCF_020521235.1 Microseira wollei NIES-4236
TTAAAGCTGCTTAGTGACGAAAGGGTACATCTCCATCATGTCGATGACAACCATAACAACTGGAAGAAAAATAACCTTCTAGCCATTCACGAAAGCTGCCACAAGTACATTCACATGAGCAAATGTGAAACCTAAGAACATCGGCAGCTGGGTGCAGGGAAACCCGCACGCCCAGATTTAAACGGGAGGGGCGGGGAATAATATCCCCCCTCGACCCAACCAATAAAGACCAACAGCACGGGTGTTGGATAAGATAGTGTGATATTCAACTGCGCGAGCGCTCGTTTGTGCCTTCATGGACGAGCTGTACTAAGCTCGTTGCATCGAGACAGGTGCGATCGCAGTGACAATCGCATCTGCACCCAGTGGTCCTGACAGGAGTCAATTGCCAGTGACATGTTTATTCTGAAACGGCAGGATGTTGAAATATCAAGCATTCAGCACCCAAATCGGGACCAGCAGATTCCGATTCTCCATTATCAGGGGCAAACCTTTCGCTTAATCAGCGTGTTTAAAGCGAGTCAAGAGGAAGAAGCCAAAGCTTTCTGGCGGGATCTAACCGACAATCGCGGGAAAGCTTGTGTATTATTGGAGGAACCGGAGCGATACAGCGTCTGGGGTAAAGTCCGTCTGGATCAGCTCGCTGGCGATGCTGGCGAGGGCGTCAAGACGACACCGTTTACCCAAGCGTGTCTCTTGCTGCTCCAAGCGGTTTATATAGACATCGAAGACCTTTTAGGTTCCAGGCAAGCTGGATTATTTCAAAAAAATATCTCGGAGGTATTTCAGCAGTGGCGCTTTCCAAAGGCGGAATCGCCGGAGGCAGTACAAAATTTACTAACACTAGACCCGCTCTCAGGCTCCCAGGTTCCCCCTTGGGAAGAACATCATCTGATTACCTTGTTGCAAGAGTTGCATCGTCTTGGTAAACAGTATTTCGGCAATACCAGCTTTGTTGCCAGAGCCATCGACGCTTTAGAAGATATGCCGGAGGCAGAGCGAAATCACTTTATCAGTTGGCTGAATCAATCTCCCCTTGGTAAGCTGTGGCGATAGCCGCAGCGATCAATTCGATTGAGGTGTGAGGGCAAGTCAAAGCGCCACGATTGGCTGGCTACCTTGCAGCCAGTGCGTTACGAGGTTGACATCAGCAGTGGCGCAACCAGATTGAATACCGCGCTTTCCATCACCAGCTATTACCATTGTCAGTGCATCCCTATGAGTAACCCTTCTGATAAATCCAGTCCTAAATCGCTTATACCCGTTCAGACAATCGTCATGGGTGGAATTGCTTGGGCTGTACTAGCACTTTTATTTTTTATGCTGTTCAGCATTACACCGGCAGGGACGCAGCGCCCACCGTGGTACGTGTATGGAACCTATATTTTTGAACAGGTGGCATACCTGGCAGCATCGTTGCTGTGTTTTAGAAATTGGCGCAGTCCTCAAATTGTCAGCGGACGCGGGGTCTGGCTGGGAATTGGTCTGGGAATGCTGTTCTATTTCATAGGGAACTTGTTGTTTGGCTATTGGGAACTGTTTTTAGGTCTAGAACCCGATGTATCCCTTGGAGATTTCTTTTTTATCGCGACTTATATTTCTTTGGGTTGGGGAATGATACTGGCGGTAAAATCTAAGCGACTGAGTCTGGTGTGGTGGCAGTCGGGAATTGTCCTGGCGATCGCTCTAATTGGATCTGGCTTGGCTTGGTGGATTACGACTCTGCCCACAACAGCCGCCGAGTTAATGCCACAACACCAAAATATTGCCCAAATTATCGTCCAACAAGCATCGCCAACGACTAAACCAGCACCAAAAGCTCCCGCAGTGCAGTCAACCCCTGCACCCAAACCATCGCCATCTCCCAAGCCAACCCCTAGTCCCTCACCAGCTACAGTGGAAAAAACAGCAGCACCTGCTTGGATTATGGCATTAGACGAAAAGCTAAAACCTCTCGCCGCTCCTATCAGTCTGTTTTACGTGATCAGCGATATTTGTCTGTTAATTCTGGCAACAATGCTGCTGTTAGCTTTCTGGGGAGGACGTTTTGCTCAATCTTGGCGGGTAATCGCAGCGGCGGCGTTGTCGCTGTACATTGCAGATATGTGGTTTAAGTGGGCCGAAAAACAACCAGATTATCAGAGCGGCTCTCTACCGGAAGTATTCTGGGTGTTCAGCGGCGTGCTGTTTGCAATTGGAGCAGCCCTAGAATACGATACATCAAGCCGTTCTCGTCGTCCCGCCGGACGTAGACGGGTTTAGGAAGAAAAGCCGTATGAGCGCCAGAAAATTAACCGATGCCGACAAAGTTGAGATCGTTAAGTTGTATCGCGAAACCGACGAGACGACCTCAACACTGGCTATGCGGTATGATGTAAGCCACTCGACAATCAGTCGTTTCCTCAAAAGCACGCTGTCGCCTTCGGAATACGAAGTGCTGATTCAGCAAAAACGTTCCGGTCGCACGCTTAAGGACAGTTCCGAACCAGAACAAGTCCAAGTCGAGGCAGAGCAATCGCTGCAATTAGAGTTACCTTTAGCTACAACCCCCGCCGCCAGACTGCGGCGAAGGCGTTCAAGTGGGGTGGACGAGACAGAGGGCGAACCACTAGAGCTAGAAGCACCATCGCCACCTAGAGACTTTCCTGTGCCTCGTGCAGCAACTAAGGATGAATTGCTCGATGCAACTTATGCTAAAGAAGCCAGCACGTTCAGAGAAATGCTACCTGAAGATCTGTTAGAGCTTCAGGGAGAGTTGGCAGATTTGGACGAAGACGAAGAAGACGAAGACGACGAAGATTTTGAAGATGCGGATGAGGAAGACGAGGAAGACGATGCGCCAATCTTAAAAAGGACGGTACGTGCTGGCGTTAAAGTTCAGGTTTTGCCGCTGTCGCAAGCGCTGATTCCCAAAACCTGTTACTTGGTGGTAGATCGAGCGGCAGAATTGGTGGCGCGACCGCTCAAAGATTTCGGCGATTTGGGTATAATTCCCCAAGAAGAAATCCAAGAGAGAACTTTACCTGTTTTTGACAACCACCGGGTGGCGCGTCGCTTTTCTAATCGTACCCAGCGGGTGATCAAAGTTCCCGATGGCAAGATGCTGCAAAAAGTTGGCGATCATCTCAAAGCTAAAGGCATTACTCGCCTGCTAATCGACGGTCAGGTTTATTCCCTATCGCTGAATTAGCAGTACTCGATCGCAAGCAAAAACTTTGAATCCGCTATGAGCGATCGCTCATAGCGCTTTTTATACCAGTGTCCTTGCAACTTGCGAGGCGAAGCGCGAACCTTTGAATTTTGTCATTGTTGAAACTAACTGCTATAGACTAATCCCAATTTTTCCACCGAGTTTGATACGGCTAAAAAAATTAAAAAAATATTTGTAACATTAACCCCATCCTACATAACAGTTAAAAACACTGAATAGTAAAATTCTTATTGAGCAAGCAAAATTCCTTTTTAACAGGGTGTTCTCTCTAAACTCAGAAAATCAATCCCTAGATTTTATCCACCTGTTTTTTCTGAGGCCAGAAGTTAATTTTTAAGACAAACTTGCAATAACTGCGAGGCAAATGATATGGAAGTTAGCGAGTTATTAAAGCTCTACGAAGAAGGATGTAGAGACTTTGCGGGAATCGACCTGAGTGGAGCCGATCTCAAAGCAGCGGTGTTGATCGGGGTTAACCTCACAGGTGCTAACCTCAGAGGAGCAAATCTCAGTCGGGCCAATCTAACCAAGTCAGACTTGAGCCGCGCTTTACTGAATTGGGCCAATTTAACCTTTGTCAAACTACGGGAAGCCAGACTGGTCGAAGCAGACATGACGAAAGCTCAACTGAAGGGAGCTTGTCTGGAAAAGTCGAAACTACCAGGGGCAAATATGAGCGGTGCCAATCTCAACGGTGCTAACCTGCGTAACGCTAACTTGTGGGGTGCCAATCTCTGCGGCGCTAGTCTACAAGGGATTAACCTGCGGGGAGCTTACCTCACGGGTGTCAATTTTAACTGGGCTAATTTGCAAGGTGCGAGAATGAGCGGCTCTATGCTGTATGGCGCTTTATTAACAGGTATCAATCTTAACAGAGCGTTCTTAAACGGGTTAGATTTGATGGGTGTGGATCTCGAAGGTATCGATCTGAGTGAAGCAAAGCTTTTCGGCGCTAACCTGGAAGCAGCTAATCTGGTAGCAGCGGATTTATCCCAGGCGCAGATGCGGGAGGTAAACTTGGCAGGGGCCGATCTGAGGAGAGCCAATTTAGCAAAAGCTTGCTTGCATGGGGCAAATTTGAACTGGACAATGCTGGAGAATGCAGATTTGAGC
This sequence comes from Microseira wollei NIES-4236, assembly GCF_020521235.1. Lineage (GTDB taxonomy): Bacteria > Cyanobacteriota > Cyanobacteriia > Cyanobacteriales > Aerosakkonemataceae > Microseira > Microseira wollei. Next base: position 4,325 of record NZ_BLAY01000166.1, read on the forward strand.
GATGCTGACCTGATCGAGGCGACGCTGACGGGAGCCGATATCAAGGGTGCTAAGCTGACAGGTACGATCCTGGCGGCAGGGAGCAAGAATTATTTTTACTCAACTTCAGGGCAATCGGTAGCTGCGTAAAATTGATAGAATCGTCCCTGGGAAAAAATTCGGTGGCGGGTTATGGAGCAGAAGTTAGACGCTGCAAGCTACGGTATTGTGATGGTAACAGCTGCTTCGCGGGATGAGGCGGAAACGATCGCCAAAAATTTAGTTGCATCTAAACTCGCCGCCTGCGTCAGCATCATGCCCATTCGATCGATTTATACTTGGCAAGGACAGGTACATAACGAGGAAGAGTGGCAGCTTTTGATTAAAACAGATTTGGCTTTCTTTGAAACATTAGAAGCCAAAATTCGCGAGTTGCACTCTTACGAAGTCCCCGAAATTATCGCCTTGCCAATAGTTACTGGTTCTGCGCCTTATTTAGGGTGGATTTCAGAACAGGTGAAAGGGTAAGAATTATTGCTATGAGCGAAACAGTAACTCACGTAGTGCGCTGGAATAACGGCAATATCGACTTAAGGAAGTTCTAGAAATACACCACAGCGCCGCGCTGCAAGATCCAGTCTCAGAGCGATAGTTGCTAGTAGCAATCCTTCTCTAATCACCAATTCTAGATACCCAGCATCATCAGCTGCTAGATTGTACTGACGCGCTAGCCCCAAAGTAGCAGTTGTTGATTGTTGATCCGTGTCTGTATCCAGACTAATTGGCAAGGATTGTAGCATCGTTAATGCTTCAGCAGTTTGGGTTTCTGTTATTCGCTGTCTGCGTTCTGCAACGATTAGAACGTTAACAATTTCTAGCCACCATATACTAGGTACAATCGCTTTATTTTATAACATTAAATTCCAAATTGCATTGGCATAGGTATCATTTTCATCAGCCATACACCAACTAATTGCCACCGAACAATCCAATACAAAGCGCATTAAAATCTACGTCCTTCTTTTCTCATTTCTCTGATAGACATCCCACCAAGCGATAGTTTTTTGAGCGCTTTTAGCTTGGCCAGCGCCATCAATGCCTTTTCTCTATCTATTGGCTTAAGTTTGGTAATGTCTTGTCCAGCATGAATTGCTATCTGCTCTTGCATCTTTTCTGCCATTTTTATGGCAATTTCCATATCATCGGGTATGCGGCGCGGTGCTGATGCTGCTGTTTCCAGGATATGCTTTAATTCGGCTTGCAGCGATCGCCCGTTTTCAAGTGCGCGAGCTTCGAGTTTCTCCAGCACGCCCGCATCTAAATCTTCGATAATAACTTGAGCCATATTATTCCCCTTTCTTCACCTCAATTATCTATTGACAAAACAACTTAAGCCACCCTACTTTGAGGATGGCTGGCGAAAAAAGATTACAAGGATATTGACATTGGGCGAGATTTCGGCTTTCTATGTATGGCGTTCGCGTAGCGTCCCCGCAGGGGAATCGCACCGGCAAAGCAAGTTCAACAGTTCAGGCGGAATGTCCTGGTACTGTTCCAGCAGAAAGTCCATTAAGGCGAGATGGCGCAGATCGGTTGACTTGGGACGCCGATAGTTTACACCTCGTTTAAACCACCGTCGGACGGTGGATGTGGAACGAGAGCAAATGAAGGCCATATCTTCGTGAGTCACTTGCCATTTTGCATAAAACTGCTGCGGGGTCATCCCCAGAGTGCAGTACCCGTAGAAATCGATTAAAGTTTGCTGTCGCGCTGTTAGAGGAAGGGGGGTCATGCAGCTTCCTCCATCGGTTCCAGGTCATCTTCCCAAGCGGTATCCGCAACTGTCTTTGCGTAACTCGGAGAGAGTGGATCTAGGGAGATCAGGTAGCACCAAGTCCAAGCGCCGCGGTGAGGTGCAAAGCTGTAGAATCTGCCGATGGCAATCCCCCAGTCTGTCTTGTCGCCGTCGGGAATCCAGCGCAGTTTGTCGCCGTACAAGCAGCGCGGGGTATTGACAAAAGGGAATGTTTCTGGTAATGCAACCGATGGGGTTCGGCAGGGTGGGTGAAATAAGTTGGGGGAGATGTCGGTGCTGGCGTGACGGATGGCGTTTAGGTAGCCTGAGATCGCTTTACCATCAAGGTTAGCCGTTAAGTCTCGGATACTGATGGCGGCTAAACTTTCCAGTTCCGTTTGGGTTAGGTTCATCCACGCCGCATCGAAGTCGGCGTTGGAGTAGGTTTGTAGTTGGGCGAGTAAATGGGCGATGCCAAAATCCTCCAAAGCTTGCTGATAGCCCTCTAGATAACTCGTCGGTCTATTTTTTGGCATGATTGAAGAATCTCCACAATCAATTGGAGCTAGAGCCGCGCTCTCGTCTGGTTGGTCGCCGTGACAGCGTGGCTTTTAGCTTTTTGATTTTGTACGTTATCTATCATACTTGATTTTGTACAAAATCAAGCAGAGGTGCCAAAAAAATCAAATAGACAGATAATGAGAGATTGTGTTAGTGAAGGAAAACATACGATCTCAGAGTCAGAGAAAAGACTATGCCGCGTGGTGGTCGCAGAGAAAGCAGTGGGCGCAAACTGAAGTGGAATCTGGGGAAAACTAAGGCAGTTAGGATTCCGGAAGCGATCGCAGATACGATTCTGGAGGTTGCTAGACGGCTAGATGAGGGAGAGAGTATCGAGTCGGTGATTATTCCTGAATCAGAGATATTGACAGTCCAGCTTTCCCCTGATGAGTTGGGGGAATTCAAAGGTCACTCCAAATACTCATCAGCTTGAGGCGGGATGAGTTGGAGGGGAAAGGACTATTTGAACAGTGTCAGGTGGCGTGCGATTCGCCTAGCGGCGATAGCTTCGCTTCACGCATTCAACAATTACAGCAACAGATTGAGGCGTGGGAAGCAATACTAGAGAAGTTAGGAGGGAATGAATGAGCGTAAGCATTCCCAGAACTGACGCAAACACCAAAGTTTCTAGGAAAAATCGTTTATGCTAACGAGAGATCGCAGCAAGAAACTTTGGTGATAGGATCGTCGCGTGTAAGTCCTAATTCCTTCACTATGGCAATATGCGATCGCACTCCTTCATCCTGACGACAAAGTCGCCGTCACCCTGAAGGGTGCGGCTATACAAACGAAGTCCGCCTTCGCGGACTCAAAAATCAACAATTTATTAGCCTGCGTAGGCAGGCTTTGTTTGTATAGGCGCGATTTTAATCGTCCGCTGCTGTGTTTGTATGGCGACGATATTAATCCTCCAGTGCAAAATCTGTCTCCTCCTCCTACTCCCCCCTGATCAAGGGGGGCTGGGGGGGATCGGATTTGACTGCCGCCTCACACACCAAAATCTGTAGGGGCACGGCAACCAATATATTTCGGGTAATCTAACAAAATTAATCCTGCCGTGCTACCGCCTGGGAAACTGCCGCCAAACCTTTGATATTATTGCCAGTAACCTTTAATTCCCGGATAGAGATAGTAGAGCTACGGCAAGCTAAATATTTCAGCTAATCTAACAATATTGCTCCTGCCGCACCCCTACTTGGCATCAGAACTCAGACCGATTGCCCCAAGTTGCATTCTATCCCCCAGCTATGCTCAAAAACTCCGGCAAAACCCGCAAGCTTTCTCGCTTTTTGCTTGTCCCTTTCACCTTTTTCCTGACTCTCCTCCTCTCCCTCTCTTGGGTGACTGCCAAAGAAGCACCCAAGCCAAAGCCGCAACCTTGGGAGATTGACGGTATTGTAGCTGCCCTTGACGACGGCTATGACATAGTGAAGGGATATGCTTTCCAGCAATTAGCTAAATACGAGTCGCAAGACTTGAAATCGGTGCTTAAGAAACCGGAGGATATTGCTCAGAAAGCTGCCAACATCCTCAAAGATGAAAATGCGAACGCAGATGTTCGTAGCAATGCGGCAGTAGCTTTGGGCAACCTGGGGGAGGCGGCTAAACCTTACGTTAAAGATATCCTCGACTTCCTCAAAGATGAAAATGCGAACGCATCTGTTCGTAGCAATGCGGCAGTAGCTTTGGGCAACCTGGGGGAGGCGGCTAAACCTTACGTTAAAGATATCGCCAACATCCTCAAAAATGAAAATGCGAAGGTAATTGTTCGTAGCTATGCGGCACAAGCTTTGGGTAACCTGGGGGAGGCGGCTAAACCTTACGTTAAAGATATCGCCAACATCCTCAAAAATGAAAAGGTGAACGCATCTGTTCGTGGCGGTGCGGCACAAGCTTTGGGCAACCTGGGGGAGGCGGCTAAACCTTACGTTAAAGATATCCTCAACATCCTCAAAGATGAAAAGGTGAACGCATCTGTTCGTGGCGGTGCGGCACAAGCTTTGGGCAACCTGGGGGAGGCGGCTAAACCTTACGTTAAAGATATCCTCAACATCCTCAAAGATGAAAATGCCAACGCAGATGTTCGTAGCTATGCGGCACAAGCTTTGGGCAACCTGGGGGAGGCGGCTAAACCTTACGTTAAAGATATCCTCAACATCCTCAAAAATGAAAATGCCAACGCAGATGTTCGTAGCTATGCGGCACAAGCTTTGGGCAACCTGGGGGAGGCGGCTAAACCTTACGTTAAAGATATCCTCGACTTCCTCAAAGATGAAAATGCCAACGCAGATGTTCGTAGCTATGCGGCACAAGCTTTGGGCAACCTGGGGGAGGCGGCTAAACCTTACGTTAAAGATATCCTCGACTTCCTCAAAGATGAAAAGGTGGACGCATCTGTTCGTTACAGTGCGGCAGCAGTTTTGGGCAATATCAGAAAACTGGAGCTAAACGAGGTTATTGTAGTTCTGGATCGGGTCTATGAGCCAAATCAGGAAGGCGTTAAATTTGAACAGTGGCGATTTTTAACCTATTTCCTGGGTGGCGGCACTGATGAGGTGAAAACCTTGCTCAAATGGCTGGGCAATCCTCAAACACTTCCTACTGAACTCAAATACGAAGAAGGCAAGAAAACACTAGAAGTCTTTCGCGATGCCTGGAAAGCGAGTCAGGGACTAGAACGCTTACAAAAAGACTTAGCCGACAAGATAGGTATCGTTGCCCAGCAGATATCTTGGAAACCCCAGGATATTCTCTTACTGCAAACTCACTACAAAAACCTCGAAGGCAAATATAACGACGCCGATACCGTGCAGTCAGCGATTAATAAATTGGAATTTTGGCAATGGATTTTCAATGCCAGAAACACCATCCTGATTCATACTACCTTTTGGCTTGCCCTCATCTTCGCCTACCCCAAATCTGTCCAAGTCCAAGCCATCTTTTTCTGGAACCCGTGGGTACGGAAAATTCTGGGAATGGGTTATGTCGGCTTTCTCCTTACCTGGGTTCCCTACCTGCGCCGCAAACTATTTGAACCCTTCAAACCTTCCCTACTAGCTGATGCCGGATTAGACAATTTCAGTTCCCTCGCCTACTTCGTAGAATCTAAAGTCAAAGTTCCAGGTACAGGAGAAATCAAACCGATTACCGAAGCATTACCCACCATCCAAGGGCAAATCATCTTAGAAGGCGATTCCGGTTTAGGCAAGTCGATGTTTCTGCGCCATCTAGTCAACAATTCCCCCCGCATCGTCGTCTATCTACCCGCCAAAAAATGCGAAAATGGTGCCATCGAAGCCATTCAAGAAAAACTGCACGGACAAGCACAAGATGCCGAATTCCTCAAAAACCTAATTTATAGTGGCGCTATCGATATCTGCATCGACGGACTCAATGAAGTCAATGCCGACACGCGAGCCAAAATCGTCCATTTTGTCGAACACTATTTCCGGGGCAATGTCATCATGACCACTCAGCCTTTAGAGTGGACACCCCCTTCAACCGCAAAAACCTATTACTTGCAACCCCTAGAAACCGACCAAATCCAGCAGTTTTTAATTACCCGTCAGCCAAGACTGCCCAAAAATGCCAAAATTCAAGGAACTGATTACGAAAAAGCCTGCACCAAATACCTAACAGAAACACTCAACGAACAGCAACCCCCCGAAGATTTAAACGCTGCCAAACGCATACTTTCTAACCCAATGGATCTAACTCTAGTCGCCTTCATGCTATCCCAAGGCAAAACACCCAATTTGTTTCGCCTCCAAGAACAGCTATACAATCAGATGGCAGAAGAATTCCTCAAAGAATGGAAATGCGAATTCCCCCTGAAAAAATTCTCCCAAGCCGTTTACCAAATGCGACTCAATGACGAAGAAGCCTTACCTGCCGATACATTTGGCAAAGAATTACAGTCTCTAGAAGATGAGAAATACAAGATGGTAGTCAGCCGTCAGTGGAAAGACGAAAAAGGAGAAGCGAAGAAAGAATGGTACTTCCGCCACGATAAAATTATGGACTTCTTCCTAGTACAAAACTTCCTCGGCGACAGTCCTGAAACCGAAGCACGATTAATCGACCACATCGGCGATTCACGATTTCGGGGAGTATACTTCTTATTAGCAACTTTGCTTCCCTTAGATGACGCGAAAAAACTACGCGAACAGTTGATTCAGTATGCTGCCGATACGAAAGATCATACAGTCAGCGATACATTTGTGCAGTTATTGCGGACTCGATGATATCATTTCCGGGTGGATCGGTAGCCTATGCCGGGGCGGGTTTATTTATCCTTGGCACTGGCTTCAAATTGTTATTAATATTATTATAACTCAGGTACTTGCATCTGTAGAGTTGTACCTGCGTAGTGTTTTACGATTATTTCTGGTGTATTTCCTACCCATTTAGCAATTTGAACGAGCGTTACACCAGCTTCTAGACAGAGCGTGATGAATGTATGACGGGTATTGTACGGACAGCGATATCTTTGAACTTTACCTTGTTCTACCAGGCGAGATACAATACCTGGTGAATCTTTACTGCCTTTCCAAATACGTTTAGTGAAGTTTTGAGCGTTAATTTCTTTTCCTGTTGGACTGGGGAAAACTAAATCATCACTAGAAAAATCATCGGGACGAATGCTCAGCAATAAAGTTTGTAATTTATCGTTACAAGGAAAGTTACGAGCTTTGTGTGTTTTGGTATCCTTACGAATTTTGAAATGACCATTGAAGGTTTCTGAAAAAGTAATATTTTTGCAATCCCCGCTGATATGTTTCCACTGCAAAGCAATAGCTTCCCCAGTACGGCATCCTGTCATAAACAAGAATTTCACCAATGGTGCATAATAGTTGTAATAATGACTTGCCTCAAATGCTGCGATGATTGCGTCACGTTCATCAGCACTAAAGGGGTCTATTTTTTCCCTGTCATTTTTAGCAACTTTAATTTGTTCTGCCATTCCCATAAAAGGATTTTCAGAAATAAGTTTTGATTTTAATGCCCACCTACAACAAGCGTTAATCTGTACGATTGTCCGTTTTACAATTCCTACAGGACGGGTTTTAAGCAGATAATCAAGTATCTGTTGAGGTCTTTCTAAATCTTCTATAGGAATTCCTTTAATGACTTTCCCGTAGAAAGCGTACTCTTTACGAAATGTTGTCTCAGCTACTTGAGGCTTGCGATATTCACAATAACCATCCCATAATTCTGCCAGTGTTAATGCTTTCTGTGGCTCATTTACAGACTTAACTAACGACAAGTGCGATTGTGGACGGTACTTCTCCAGTGTCCAATCAAAGTTGCCAGTAATTATATCCTGTTCAATTTGCCAAGCTTTTGTTTGCGCTCTCTTATGGTTCTCTGGTGTATCTTCTAGACCTGTGCTGACATACTTCTGCTTACCTGCAAAAATCTCGCCTGGTAAACGTAGCCGCAACTTCCCTCTAAACGCCTCAATTCCTACACAACCCTTACCCGCCTTGGTTGGTGTGCTTTGTGTCATGTGACTATTCCCTCAGTCATTTTGAAGTGATGATAGTCAGTCGATAGTCAAAATGTCAATTTTTCGGTTGTTTTGGTGAGAAAGGAGCAGATCCGTGGGAGTTTCAATTAAAGCCGATGACGAGATTTGAACTCGTGACCGCTCGATTACGAATCGAGTGCTCTACCGCTGAGCTACATCGGCACTGCCGATATACTATCATAGCAGACTTCCCGGAAAATTTACATAGATAAACTGATTTGAGATCCATTTTGCGTCTTGACGACTTCGATCCTGGCTTGGAATGCTTCTTTGAAGTATGGCATGTGGGTGACGGTGAGGATGCAGGCGAAGTCAGAAGCGATCGCATTGATCGCTGCTATCAAGCGATCGCATCCTTCCTGATCCTGCGTCCCAAATCCTTCATCCACTATTAACATTTGTAAAGCCGTCCCCGCCCGCTGCGCCAACAATCTCGCCAACGCTAGGCGAATCGCGAAGTTAATCCGAAACGCTTCTCCGCCAGAGTATGTCTCGTAAGGACGAGTACCCCGCGCATCGGCGATTAAAATATCCAGGGTATCGATTAATTTTGAGGATCTTTTCGTTTTCCCGGCTTTTTGGGTGACAAATTGCACGTGTAATTGGTTACCGCTAAGTCTAGATAGAATCGAATTGGTTTCGGCTTCCAATTGCGGCAAAACGTTCTCAATCATCAGGGTTTGGATGCCGTTCTTGCCAAATGCTTTCCCTAATTCATCGTATATTTTATGTTTCTTTTTACACTCTGCAAGCTGGTTACTGAGTTCCCCTTGCCTGACGTTGAGGGTTTCTAATTGCTGCTGTTGTTGTTGCAGGCGTCCGAGTTGAGCTAATTGTTCGTCGAGTTCGATGCGCCTGCGGGAGATTTGCTGTTCCAATGCTTGTATTTCCCCGGTTGGATCGGGGATGGTTTGTAATTGCTTGACAATTGCGTCAATTTGTGTTCCAAACGATTGGAGGTCTTGCGATCGCAAGTCCAAAGCTTGCGCCAATTCCTGAATGCGCCGACATATCAGCGGATATTGCTGCTGCGCTTGTTGCAATTCCTGATAGCGCAACAGCCAAGATTGAGCTTGACGCAAGGATGCTTTGAGGGTGTTGTATTGTTTGGCGTCGTATCCAATTTCGGCAATTTGACGATCGAGGGCGGAAAGTTGGCGGGAGAATTCCGAATTTGTGCGTAAATGCTCGATTTGACGTTGAATGGTTTCGATTTTGGCTACTAATTCGGGTTGCCTTGCTGCGAATTGCGCTTGTCGCCGCTGGGCATCTTTGATTTGCGCTTGTTTAATTTCTGCCCAACGCCACCTTTCGACTTCGTTGCGCGCGAGGGCGTGGTTTTTCTCATCGTAATTGAGTTGTTGCAGGTGTCGATCCAACTGCGATAATTCTTGCTGTACCTCGGTGGCGTATTCGCCGGTAGCAAGGGCGCGTTGAATTTGTTCAGCTTCTTGCGCCATTTGTTGCAGTCGGTCTTGCACATCTCCCGTCGCCTGAAGTTGCGCTTGCAATTGTCCTTTTTGCTCTCTTAATGAATCATATCTCGCCAATTGTTGGGCGACTTGCTTGTATTCCTGCCTTAAAACCTGAATTTCTCGCTCGGAAACCGCTAATTGCTCGCGCACTACCCAAAATTGGTCTTGAATTTCCTTTTGCTGCGCTTCGGTTTTATGGACGACGTGACTCCAGTGATGTTCGTCGAGGGGGCGATCGCATAACGGACAAACTGCATCTGGCGTTTGCAGCATTTGCAGTTTCTGGGAGATTTCCGCCAGTTGATTTTGACATTCCCGTTGATTCTCCTGGAGACGTTCTAAAAAATTGCGCCTTTCCAGTCCTTTTTCTTGCACTCGCTGCTGATAAACGCGCATTTTCTCCAATTCTTCAATTTGCACGCTAACTTCCATCACCGCTTGTTGCAATTTCGGTTGGCGTTGCTGTTGCGCTTGCAGTTGGGAAGCGGAAGTCTGAATTTCTTCTAATTTGGCACTTAATCTGGCGTGGACGCGATCGCGTTGCGTTTGCAATTGCTGTCGCTGCTGCAATAAAGGCGAAACTTGCAATTGCAACTTGTCCATTTGAGCCAGTTTTGTCCTCGCTTGTTGCAATTGTGCCAGTGCTGCTTCAACTTCGGCAGATTCGCCTAAGATTTTTTGGTTCTCTTTATCTTGTTTTCGGAGTTCTTCAAGTTGCGCTTCTACCTGCCGCAGTTGTAAATTTAACTCGTTGATTGCTTTAACTTGCTGTTGTTCTACCTGGCGTCGCTGTTCTTGGGCGGTTTGGTGGGCGTGTAATTTGCTACTCGTAGCTTCTTCCTGGGATTGTAAGTTTTGGAAATAAGCATATCCGGCGGCGATTTCCTCTTCTTGTTGGAGGAGAGAAGCGAGTTGTTGCTGTTGTGCTTGGGTGGAAGCTGAATCTTGTTGCAAGCGATCGCAATCTTGTGCCAAATTCTGATATTGTTGCCGATGCCAAGTTAATTGCTGTTCCCAAGTTTGGCGCTGATGCTGGATGGCTTGCAACTGTTGCAGGCGTTCCCTATGGTGTAATTGGGATTGTTGCATCGCCGCGACATTCGCTTCAACCTCGCGAGATTGGAGAGCGATCGCATCTTGTTGTTGCAACCCAATTTTAATCGATTCCAAATCCCTTTCGATCGCATCCGCCCTGACTTTGAACTCGCGGGACATATCCTTCGCTTGTTCCGCCAGAGTTTCATATTGATCGAGTTTGAGCAAATCTGCCAGAATTTGCTTACGCTCATTGGGTTTCTTGAGCATAAACTCATCCGCTCTTCCCTGACGCAGATAAGCAGAATTGATAAACGTATCGTAATCGAGTTTTAGGTGTTCTATTATTAATTGTTGAGTCGAGCGCACCCCTCGTTCCGTCAACACCTTAAACCCTGACGGAGTTTTGACTTGAAACTCGAGTACGCTGCTACCGCCGCGAGTGCGAGTGCGAATCACCCGGTAAGTTGCATCTTGATAGTGGAAAATAAAATCAACTTGCACCTCATCCGCGCCTGCATGGATGACATCTTCTTCACTCGCGGCGCGACATTCACCCCAGATTACCCAGGTGATAGCTTCCAGCAGAGAAGATTTACCAGCGCCATTGGAACCGCAAATACAAGCAGTGTGCAAACCGCTAAAATCTAGGGTTGCTTTCCGATAGCTGAGGAAGTTTTTCAGGGTTAGCTGTTGTGGAATCATTTAGATTTAGCGCCACGCTCTATTTATAAGAGATACCAGTACAGATGCACTTTTGCCTAGTCTTTCCAGAGAAAAGAGGCAGAAATTTCAGGAAATGTTCCCGATAGCAACCTTTCCCCTATCCCCTCTCCTGCGAGAAGAGGGGGGTAATACCAAATCCGCGCACCATTTCCCCCTTTTAAAACCGCGAAGACGCGAAGGACACAAAGAAAGAGGAAGAAGATAAGGGGTGCGGTCAAAAGTAGTTGGTTGAGATTGACACTAAGGACGCTAAGGACGCTAAGGACGCGGAGAAATTTTTTCGATATCACCAACTGGTTTTGACCACACCCGAAGATAAGGGACGGTTAAGGGGGGATCGGATTTGGTATAAGAGCAGGTATGCTCGCTTTGCGTCTGCTGGTGTGGAGTTGCAGACTATGGATCGTTTAAAACGATGGTTAGCGCATTGGTGATTTCTGGCATTTCTGTTTCCGAAAGCGTTCCCAATTGTTGGACAAATCTGCGTTGGGAGACTGAACGCACCTGAAAAGTATCTGCTGCTGAAAGCTTGGTTAAACCATTCTCAGCATTAGGTGCTAGTCGCACCATCCAAACTCTGAAAGCAAAATCTTCTTTCCAGTCTGTGATGGGGACAATAACTTTGAGTGCCAAAACTCTTACGCCATCTTGGCTGACAATAACAGCAGGACGAGTTTTTCTGATTTCGGCTCCAATGGTAGGATCTAAGTTAACCAGCCAAACTTCACTTCTTTGCATGAGCATCCAGTTTGGCGAAATCTTCATCAGTATATTCGTAAATGTCTTCACCGTCGAGAGCAGTGAAAGCGGTTAACTCTTCATCTTGTAAATAATCTAGAATTGCCAGTTGAGCAGACAAGGCGAGTTGCTGCTGTTTTTCTTCGTTTGTGAGAGATTTCCAGTCTTCCCGTGCCATACACAATGCAGCTTTAGCAATTTCTAATCGTTCTGCGTTTGTCAGATGCTTGAGTGCTTCTACGATCTCTGACTTTATCATCGGTTTTCCTCAGTGGGTGGGCATTTTCTATGTTATGCGAAAGCTTCAGCCGCGATCAGCCACAATGGATAAGGTAGCGGGGGTGAGGCTCTCCCGTACTTGGAGTGATAATAAAATATAATAAATATTGCTGAGATCTTGTACTAGAAGGTTTTTAGGTTGGGTTTGATACCTCAATAGAACTTGTTACTCATATCTTGCACCATTCTCAACAACCCTTGAAACCCTTGTTTCTTGATGAAAAATCTAGGCTTTCAAGTTTAGCTATTTGCAAGAAACCCGGTTTCTTCATTCATCTCTGATTGCCAAACCAACGATTTTTCGGTTCACCAAAGTTTCTTTGCGTAAGTCCTAAACCTGTAACCTGACACCAGCACAAAGGGTTGTTACTCAAGTTTTGCTTCAGGCTTACCCCAGCGCTTATCTACAGAAGGGGCACAAAGATGATCGCGATCGACCTCAAGAAACTTAAACGTATTTAAATCACCTTGCTCGAAACTTTCTTCAGCACGGTTAGTATAGAGAGTATAAACGCGATCGTAAACTTCTTCAGCAGTCAAACCCTCAGCAAAAGCGCGATCAATTTCTGAATCACATTCAAAAAATACATCAGCATTTTTAGTAATAAAAACAAAATCTATGTCGTAGCCAAAGAAAGCACGACAGTCATGTTTTACAAAATCAACTCCGAGTATTGCTGCTGTTTGGCAGGATAAAAAATGAATAATTTTATCTTTGCATTCTTCTGGGCTGTAGTTTCCTACGGTAAAAATTGGGTTGTTGTAGTCTCCAGTAAAGGTGTCATAGCTGCCATGTCCAACGCCGGTTAAATACTCTACGTTAGGTTGCCTTGCTGCTGACGAAACATAAATCCGGCGAGCTAATTTTCCTTGACAGCGCTCAACAACAAAGCCTTTTTCTTCTAGATACGGGTATACATTTTCTTCTTCTTGACGGTAATTAAAAGCGGCTGTAGTAGCTGGATCGTGGTTGGAATCAATTGCTACTACAGCCGCTTCTATTTGAACGTTACGACTTCGACGTTGAGGCTTATCACTCATGGATTATTTCTTTTAAACGACCGCTTTCTGCTTCTTTAATCAGCCGATTAATTAATCGTTGTTCAGCCTCAACCAAAACTTCTCCAATTGGTGATTGTGCCTCGATCTCGGCAATTGCACGCTCTTTATTTATCATCCCTGAGCCAATCGTCGCCATTTCCGCTTCTGGTTCGCGTCTTATCCTTTCTGCTGTGAGTTTAGCGCGCTGACTGTAGGTTAAACTTGACTGCGATAAAGAAGGAACACCCTTAACAAAGTCTAGTAGGGTGACAGGTTTACCCTTGGCGTCAAAGGTTACGGGTAAATTCAACTGTTGAATTAATGCTTCCTTTATGGTTGCCATAAGTCACTATTGTTCCCTTTTGGGGCCAGACAACTAGAGGAGTAGTGCTGATTTAATTTTCCGGTATACCGGAATATACCATTCCATTGTCACTGTTCCCGCACTGAAATACAGACTGAAATCATACTGAGCTATACTGAGTATAGACTGAGATATCCTAGAAAAATTGCTGATTGAGCTATGCCTCGGTCAATCAAGGTTGCCCCGGAATATATTCAGAAAGTTAAGCAGGCTCTCAGGCGTCATGGCTTTCCCAGCTATAATGCCTTTGCTATGGAGTTAGGAGTCGCTAAGTCCACTGTTAACAACTACCTCAACGGTAAACCCGTTAATTTTCTGAATTTTGTCGAAATTAGTCAGAAGTTGGGACTAAACTGGAAAGAAGTTTCCCATATAGAAAAAGAGCCATCGCAACAGAATCAGAACAATAGCATTGATCTCGATGCTCTGGTGCAAGAGGTACGTCAAAAGATTAAACCCAGCATCAAAGAACGCTGCGGTACAATGCGCGTGCTGGATATGACTCATCCCATTGGGTTAAATGATATCTACACTAACGTCAATATTCTAGAAAAAATAACTGGACGTAGGCGCAAAGAGATTACTGAATTACTGCAAGAGTCTAACTTTGATAATTTTGAACGCTTTGGACTGGGGAGAATAACTGAACAACGAGTGTCGGGATTGGCAGCCGTCGAGAAATATGCCAAACTAACGATATTGGGCAAGCCAGGTGCAGGTAAAACCACATTTTTAAAGTATTTAGCGATTCAGTGCATAGAGGGTGATTTTCATGCCGATCTCGTGCCGATTTTTGTCACCCTTAAAGACTTTTCTGAGGCCACACAGAAACAAGGCTTACTGGAATATATTAGTCAGCTATTCTCTGGGTCTGGAGTGACAGCTACAGAACTCGCTAACTTATGCAACCAAGGCAGAACGATGATTTTACTCGATGGATTGGATGAAGTTAAAGAAGAGGACAGTAGTCGCGTCTTAAAGGAAATTCGCGATTTTTCTGATAATTTTAGTCAAAATAGATTTGTTATTACCTGTCGCATCGCTGCTAGGGAATATACTTTTGAAAAATTTACAGAAGTGGAAATATCTGATTTTGACCAGCTACAAATTGCCGTTTTTGCAACTCACTGGTTCAAGGGTAAGCCGGGAGAATATAATAAATTTATTAAAAGCCTTGAAGAACGCATAAGAATTAAAGAAATTGCCACAAACCCGCTTTTGTTGACCTTGCTATGTTTGGTATTTGAAGAGTCAGGAGATTTTCCAACGAATAGGTCTGAACTATACAAAGAAGGATTGGATACACTGCTGAAAAAATGGGATGCCAAGCGTGGAATATATCGCGATCAAGTTTACAAAAAGCTGTCCTTGCAGCGGAAGGAAGATTTACTCAGTAAAATAGCCTTGACTACCTTTGAGCAGTGTGACTATTTCTTTAAGCAGAAAGTAGTCGAACAATACATCGCAGAATACATCCGTAATTTACCTGAGGCCAATACTGACCCTGAAGTATTACAACTAGATGCCGAGGTAGTTTTGCGTTCAATTGAGGCACAGCACGGAATTTTGGTGGAAAGAGCTAAAGGAATTTACTCGTTTTCCCATCTAACATTTCACGAGTATTTCACTGCCAGGGAAATTGTTTTTGGGACACAGCCTTTAGAAGAAAGATTGCAACATCTGGTAAACCACGTCACTGAGAAACGTTGGAGGGAAGTCTTTTTGTTAGCGGTTGGGATGTCACCAAGTGCAGACCGTTTGTTGCTGTTAATGAAACAGCAGGTTGATGCGCTCATAGATTTTGACGAGAAGTTCCAGCAGTTCCTGATATGGGTAATGCAAAAATCTTTGAAAGTTCAGGTTACTTACAAACCAGTTGCGGTTCGCGCTTTTTATTTTGCCCATGCTCTTCCCTACGCTTTTGCCCCTAACCTTGTCCCTAATCTTGCCTCTGCGCTCGATCCTAACCTTAACCATGTCCTTGAGGAGCTTGACCCTGCTCATGGCTTTGACCTCATCCTTGACCATGCCTTTGTCCTTGCCCCCACACTTGTCGTCGATCCTACCCTTGCCCATGACCTCGGCTTTGACTTTGACCTTGATCCCGATCTAGCACAAGCACTAAAACAACTTAAAGACAAACAACCTGACCCAGATGGGGATAGAGAAAAATGGTGGAAAACTAATGGCGAAGCTTGGAAGGAGCAATTGAGAGCCGTAACGATCCAGTACCGAAATATCGGTCACGATTGGCAGTTCAGTAAGCAGCAGATAGAAGTACTGAAACAGTATTACGATGCCAATAAGTTGCTAATAGATTGCCTGAATAGCGATTGTTATGTCAGCCGCGAAGTGCGACAAGAAATAGAAGATACCTTATTGTTACCCATTACAGAGATAGAGAAACATCGGCAACAGATTTTGTAGCGGATGTGGGCAGGCGGGACGCCCACCCCACAAGCATATTTTTTTCTTTCTTGTGGGATGGGCATCCTGCCCGACGCCACCCCACAAGCATATTTTTTTCTTTCTTGTGGGATGGGCATCCTGCCCGACCCCCACCCCACAAGCATATTTTTTTCTTTCTTGTGGGATGGGCATCCTGCCCGACCCCCACCCCACAAGCATATTTTTTTCTTTCTTGTGGGATAGGCATCCTGCCTGTCCGATCTCAACTTGTCCGCTGCAACCCAGATTCAATACACCCAAGGAATCAGCTTTTTCACTCTTTCGCGATACTCTAAATAATCCGGATACTTTTCGCTCAACCAAACTTCTTCCTGACTTGCCTTAGCATTGAAAAAAGCAAACAAAACGACCGTAACAATCAAATGAGATAAACTCAGTTGAAAAATTGACCAACTTAATGCCGCCAAAACCCCCCCACTGTAAAGCGGATGGCGCACGATACTATACACACCCGACTGCACCAATTGCCCATCTTCTCTGGGATAAGGTAACGGAGTCAAATTGCGTCCCAAATCCAACAATCCTTTGAAAATGAGGATAGAAGAAAATACCGCTAACGCTCCCACAACCCCCCAACTAAAATACAACAACTCCGGCGACTTAATCCCAAACCCAACAAATCGATAAACCGGCAACAACACAAAACCGATCAGCAACAAACCCTGCAAAAATACCCAATATTCCCCATGCTGATTATTCCGCAAACCTTCACGACTAAAACCCCATTCATTCAACATCTTCATAACTCTGTACACTCTTCCCTCTGCGTCCTCTGCGTCTGGAGCGGTTTAAAAAAAACTATTTTTGCCTACCTTCTTTCCACTCTTCTCCACCCTGTAACTCAACTATATTTTCCTTCACAATAGCTGGTAAATCCTTAGCTGAATGAGCGTAATTCAAAGCCAATAATTTTCGAGCATTTTCCATAACCTGAATTTTATCTACTATCTCTAAAAGTTCAAACGGAGTATAAATACCCTCCCAAACTTCGGCGCTAGCTGCATCAATCGCCGCTTCAAATTCTTCTTCAATCATCGCCTCCCATTCTTCTAATTTGACATATTAAACCGTTTTATTATCTTGTAAATTTAGTTTTTTTATTTGCCGAATTGAATCAGAAATTGAAGCTGCCCAAGAATTCGTTAACCGCTGCTCAACTTGATTTTTAATCAAGTGCAGCAATAACCTGAGTAAAAAGGATTGAATCTGACGCAATATCGCTTGTCTGCTCATTCCTTCTAGCTCATCTACAATTGCCAAAGCGTCTGTATAACGTCCCTCCAAGATACTATTTCTGAGGTCGATCAGTTCTTGAGTCATAAATTGATTGACAAATTCGGCATATTATGATTATACAAAAACTCGACCTTAGTTGGTGGGTATAAATAAACATAACACCAAGATACCCGACTTCTCTAATCGGTATCGCCAGCGATCGCACCCCCACCCCGTTCGCTTCTTGCCGCCGTTCCTTCGTTGTTATCAAAGACGCTATTTACAAAGGTACTGTTACTGCAATACCCGGTAAAAACTGCCCCGCCAAACCCGGCAAAGTTATTCCTAAATTGACTATTTTCAAAGTTTTAAACCCTTTGAAATCCTGTTAAAATTCCCGCCCCAGCACTCGTAGCGCCAGAGTTTTTGCTGAGTTTTTGAACGGAGGATTTGCAAGTGCGCTAGTCATTATCAATACCAGGTGTACTTACCCACTGATATCATGTCCGGTTGAATACTTATAATTAGGGCTGACGCCCAGACGCCCAGACGCGGGGACGCGGGGAAGTTTTTATGATAAGTAATTAAGCGGACATGATATGATTCGGGTTTGGATTAAGGGCATCTTTAACGCAAGCCAAGAACTTTGTCAACCGTACTAGGCGATCAAGATCGCAGCCAAAAAACAAAACCCGCAGATGCGGATTTTCCCTGTCTGGATTTTCCCTCGGCGGTACGGGCACGGCAGATGTCGCATCTGGACTGGGGCAGAAATTTTCCCTGCTGGTGAACCACCCAAATGCTGTACGGGCACGGCAGATGTCCCATCTGGACTGGGGCAGAAATTTTCCCTGCTGGTGAACCACCCAAATGCTGTACGGGCACGGCAGATGTCCCATCTGGACTGGGGCAGAAATTTTCCCTGCTGGTGAACCACCCAAATGCTGTAGGGGCAGGGCAGATGTCCCATCTGGACTGGGGCAGAATGTTTCCCTGCCGTGCCCCTACTGGTGAACCACCCAAATGCTGTAGGGGCAGGGCAGATGTCCCATCTGGACTGGGGCAGAATGTTTCCCTGCCGTGCCCCTACTGGCGAACCACCCAAATGCTGTACGGGCACGGCAGATGTCGCATCTGGACTGGGGCAGAAATTTTCCCTGCTGGTGAACCACCCAAATGCTGTACGGGCAGGGCAGATGTCGCATCTGGACTGGGGCAGAAATTTTCCCTACTGGTGAACCACCCAAATGCTGTAGGGGCACGGCAGATGTCCCATCTGGACTGGGGCAGAATGTTTCCCTGCCGTGCCCCTACTGGCGAACCACTGGTGAACCACCCAAATGCTGTAGGGGCACGGCAGATGTCCCATCTGGACTGGGGCAGAATGTTTCCCTGCCGTGCCCCTACTGGCGAACCACTGGTGAACCACCCAAATGCTGTAGGGGCACGG
>NZ_BLAY01000167.1 GCF_020521235.1 Microseira wollei NIES-4236
CAGCAGGGGTAGGGAAGAGCAGCAGGGGTAGTAGGGGCTAAGGCTAAAGTAAGTTTTGTCGTCAACCCAAAGATGTTTGAATGCCGTGCCCTTACAATGTCGTCAACCCAAAGATGAAAGCATCTTGCCAAAAATCAACCCAAAGATTCCCGATGCGCCAGGGGGGTAGGGAACACGAGTAAATTGTCCCATTCCCCAAAGATGTGGGAACGTTGCTCGCAGCAGGGGTAGGGAAGAGCAGCAGGGGTAGTAGGGGCTAAGGCTAAAGTAAGTTTTGTCGTCAACCCAAAGATGTTTGAATGCCGTGCCCTTACAATGTCGTCAACCCAAAGATGAAAGCATCTTGGCAAAAATCAACCCAAAGATTCGCGATGCGTAACGGGGGTAGGGAACAGCAGTAAATTGTCCCATTCCCCAAAGATGTTGGAACGCCGTGCCCCAAAAATGTCGCCAAACCAAAGATGAAAGCATCTTGCCAAAAATCAACCCAAAGATTCCCGATGCGTAACGGGGGTAGGGAACAGCAGTAAATTGTCCCATTCCCCAAAGATGTGGGAACGTTGCCAAAAATTTTGAACCCCGTGTCCCTACAATGTTGCGTCGCACCCAAGGGAAAAAGACTGTCATTTCTGGTTGATTTTCTGGCGCATCAAGCTTTTATACTCGCAAGTGAGTTTTTTAGCTTCGCTAACGAGTCTGGAAAACTCGACGGCGAGCAAAACAGACTCGTGCATGAGTATAAAAGACAAGGGCGACGAGTATCTCAAACTCGACGGCGAGTCAAAGAGACTCGTGCATGAGTAAAAAAGCAAGGGCGACGAGTGTGCCAGACTCAATCGCGAGTTTCTTTGACTCAATCGCGAGTATTTGAGCCAATAGCGGCAGGTGTAGAGCTTATTGTCAGAGTAGTTGTTGTAATCGTGCGAGTATTTCTTGCTGGGTTTCTTCATCGGCAGATTGTAGCTGCTGCCATAATTGCTGTGCTGCGGGAGATTGTTGGAGTAACTGGGTACACTTTACCTCAGGGAGGAATTCCTGAACTTTCTCTGCTTGTGGAGATCGCAGTCGCTGTAATATTGCCAGAGATTGCTGCAAGTGCTGGCTCTCCCGTACTTAGGGTGATAAATTTATCTAATCTTTTGTAGGTTCGGTTGAGCATAGGGTTACCCAACCCTCTCCAAGCTAACAAGTTGGGTTTCGGACCGCGGACCCAACCTACAACCTTTATGCACTGAGCTTCTCAGAATGATTAATAAGATTTTATTATAAATAAAACTAGGAAAGAGCCGAATCTGCGTCTCTTTAGATCGCAAAGTGTCAAAAAGGCTGTATCCTTGTAAAAGGTCGAGTTGTTAGAGCGTAAACCACAGGACTGCAATCGCAGCCAAAACTTGTGACATCGCTCTGGCTAGGGGGCGTGGCGGAATGGTAGACGCTACGGACTTAGAAAACTGAGCCTTGATGGAGAAATCCTTCAAGTGACCGCTCTCAAATTCAGGGAAACCTAAATCTGGCAACAGACAAGGCAATCCTGAGCCAAGCCCAACAATTTCAGATTTTAGATTTGCGATTTGAGATTGGGATGCCAATCCAAAATCCAAAATCCAAAATCGAGGGAAGGTGCAGAGACCCGACGGGAGCTACCCTAACGTCAAGTCGAGGGTAAAGGGAGGGTCCAATTCTCAAAGCCAGCTGGCAGCAGCGAAAGTTGCGGGAGAATGAAAATCCGTTGACCGTAAAAGGTCGTGTGGGTTCAAGTCCCACCGCCCCCATAACCACAGAAGGGTCCAGAATGCTGGAAAACTCTCTAGAACGCCAGTCTAGGAATCCCAATCCAAAATACAAGGTAGCCTATGACCCGTGAGTCATGCGGATCGCGCCATCGCCGTAGAGGGAATGGTCTTTAATTTCGATGCCTAATTCGGCGAGGCGGTTTTCCCATTCTTGGCGGGTACCGATCTGGTGGCGACGATCTAAAAGTCCGGCAATTTCTTCTTGGCGGGTTAATTCGGCAAATTGTTCGTATAAGGGATAGTCGGGGGTGACGAAGGTTTCTTTGCGGTGCAAGATGGGCGGATTTTTTCTAATGCTGTAGTCCCCATATGTGACTTTAAGATCGGGTAATTTTATTGTCATGCTGCTGTCTAAGGCGGGATGGGCAACGCTGTCGAATTCGGGGTAGAAAAGATAGGAAATCTGGGGTTTATCGATGTGGAATTTAACTAAAGTCGCCCCTTCCATGCGCCCGATGGTACGACTGGCACAACCTTCATAAAGTCGCAATAAGGGGTTGAGTGCTTCTAAAGCAGAAACGTGGACGTAAAGCGCGGTGGTCAGATGTTTTCCGATTTTACTTTGTCTGCAGGCATTTTGAATTACTCCGGGTTTTCCTAAGCTAAAAAGCATGTCTTCAGCGGCTTCGCAAGCTTCGTAATATGTGCCGAAAAAGGCTTTGATGTCTTGTCGCATTTCGGGGGCGAGATCTTTGAATTTGGGGCGATCGCTAAATTCGGTGAGGGCAAGGTAAACTTGGATATCCAGGGAACGACGGTATGCGATCGCATCCCATTCGGCTTCGTCGGTTGCTTGTAAAATCACTTTATAAGCACGAGAAAAACTGCCAAATTCGAGTATTAGTTCTTCTGATTCCGGTAATTCATTTTTAACGGGTAAGCGTCCGCGATCGCTAATAAATTCCATCAGGGGTTGCAATCGTTCTCGGTAGTCTTCAAACCGCTTGCTGGGCATTCTGATACTGGGAATGTAACTGCGCGAGCGCCACCTGGATGCGCGAAAGTTTTCTTTTGCTTGTTCATCCCGAAAAACGAAGTAAATACCCAATGCTACTGGTACTGGAGCGACGCCTAAAACTTGGTCGATATATGCTTTCAGTTCTTCCTGTTCGTAATATTTTTGGAACGTATTGCGGCAGGTAACAATACCGTCACCATAAGCAATTTTATCCAAACCTCGGTTATCAATTAAAACTTGGGCGGAAACAATTAAAACTTGCTGGGTAAGTTCCCAAGCTTTTAACAACGCTTCCCGGCGTTCTTCGGTATCTTCGATAACATTGATAACGTAACCCAAGTTAACGATATCCGAGGGAACTAGAGGCGCATCGGGGAAGTAATAAGGGTCCCATCCGGCGCTAACATAGCCTTTATATGCCATTCGCGCTACATCGCTGCCGTAGCCACAGCCGTAGTCAAAAAAGGTGGTATTTTCGTTAAAAAGTTCGGCTGCTAAAGCGACGCGCACGGGAATAGAAAGATCGGTGCGGACAATGGCGGCGCGATGACGTTCGATTTCTATTGTGGGAGAAGATTCGTCCATATGCGAATCCTTTTATTATTAGCAATTAGGTTAGTATAAATAAACTGGGCGGGCAAGATGCCCACCCCACAAGAGAGTTGAAATTCTTGTGGGGTGGGCATCCTGTTTGCCCTACTTTTAAGAGCGTTATTCTCGCTCTATTTATCTGCTCTTAAGTATTTGGCGATACTAGGGCGATTTGAATTAAGTCTTCAATTTTCTTAATATTCGGATCTCCGGCTAAATAACCGATACCGCGATGCAGGTGCAGGCGAAATTGGCTAGCGAGGGTTTCTTTATCGGTTCCTAAGCCATCATTATGACAGCGTTGTTTGAGGGCAATTAGTAAAATATCAGACAATTCTCCCCCAAAAACGCGCCAATTCATCTCGACGTTACTATCTGCTGGAATTGGTACGGGTGAGGGGATAGTAGGTTCGGCGAGGGAACGACAAAATGCCCAGCGGCAGAGAATATTCCACTGGTCAATTTTGGTGATGCGCTTGAGTTTTGTGAGTTGTTCTTTTGCGGTTTGAGAAAGAACAATTCGGTTAGTTGGGGGTTCCATTTTAGATTTCTGTAGGGGCGGGTTTCACCGATAAACTATAGCTTATCACCTAGATCTAGATAAACCCGCCCTACCTCACCCAGAAACAAGGCGACAAGGCGAGGCAGAGCCTCTATATACTCGTTCCCAGGTTGAACCTGGGAACGAGAAAAAGGGAGGCTCTGCCTCTTATACCAGATATCAGAATCACCAGAAATAACCAGGTTCTACGTTTGTATGGCGATCGCTTGGATTATACTTCAGCAGGTACTCGCGCGCGATCGCATCCTGTTGTCTCAAATTTTCCACTTCGGTTTTGCCAATTTCAGTATCGGTGGAAAGCAATATTACCTGATGGGAAGCAGAGGGAAAGTATCGTTCCACCAAATTCTGACGGTGAGACGAATCTAATCGCCCTAAAGGTGTATCAATTGCAACTGGTAAATGCTGTCCGGAAACCCGCGCCAGTCCCCATAAAAATGCTATGGCTAAAAGTTGCTTTTCCCCAGCGGATAGGCGATGTTTGGGGACGGGTTGTCCTTGGAAGTCGTAAAGGGAAAGGCTGAAGGTGTTGGTATCAATAATGACGCGATGTACCAGGTCTGATTTGTGCAAAAGATAGCCGAAACAGTTGGTTACTTCTAACTCTAATTTATTCAATTTTTTCAGAGTTAGTTTCTCTTTAAATAGCTTGAGAGTGGTTTGCACTTTAGCACAAGCGCCGATGATATGCTGATTGTTTTTTAGCTTGATAAAGTCTGTGCTGTATGCTTCTAATTCTTTTTGGGTTTTGGCGATTTCCTTGTTTAATTCTTCGTAACGACGTTTAGCAATTTCTTCGGCAGCTTTGGCTTTAGCGTGTTCGTTTTGCGCTTCTCTGACATCATTTTTCAATTTTTCGTATGCTTCTGGAGATGCTGCGATCGCTAGCTGTCTTTCTATAAATTCTATCTCTATTTCTAGTTCTTTTAGAGCTTTTATTTTTGACTCTGCTTGATTTTGACTATCTTTTATTTGGTAGCGCAGCAAGGTTTCCAGTTGATTAATCGCTTCGATATCGGCGGCTAACCAAGGTTGTTTATCGGTGCTGGCGGCTTGTTCTAGTTCTTGATATTCTTGGTCGAAAATGGTTTTAATTTGCTCTAATGCTGATGGTTTTAATGATAGTTGTGCGATCGAGTTTAGGATGCGTTCGCTTCTCTTTTTCAAAACCTCCCATTCAATTTTTGCCTGTTGTTGGCGGGTTTCATTTTCGGCTTGGGTTTTTGTTTGCATTAGCAGCGGTGAAATCAGTGCCAAAGGTAAAACGCCAGCGGCTAATTCAACCATCCCCTGACGAGATTTATCGGCATCTGCGATTAATTTTTTCTGCTGCGTGTCTAGGACGTTGCGTTCTGCCGCTATTTTACCACCTTCATAAATAAACTTTTCTTCGACTTGGTTTAGTTGCTCTTTGGCGCGTTCTAACTGTGAAAAGCAACTAGCTTTTTCTTGCGCTGCTGCTTCTTTGTCCCCACTGAGTTGCTGAAATTTTTGTTCAATTTTCTCTAAAGCTTCAAGTTCTTTCGCCCCGGCAATTTCTTTGCGTTTGCGGCTGGCTAAAATATCTAAATCAACGGATAATCTTTCGGCAAGTTCTAGCCCTAAAAGCGAACGAATAGCATCAACAACGAGGGGGGGAGGTGTTTCGAGTTCGGCAAGTTCTTTCACCTGTTCGCCGTCAAACAGAAATAGATTAGAAATTCCCAAAGGTAGCAGGGTTTCTATATATTCATCCCAGGTATTGACTAAAGCTTTATCGGGCCATTCCTGATTCAATTCATCATAAACAATAATTCCTAACGTATCTTTCCCATCTTTGGGTTCTTTAGTCCAAGATCTGACTATTTTAAATCGAGTCAGTTTATCGTTTTGGACATGTTCAAATTCTAATTCAATCCGGGTTGTTCCTGTCGGTGGAGTGTTGCGATTGACGCATTGAATCAGAAAGTCAGTGTAGCCCAAATTGTTGCGCGTAGAACATTGGGCGCGACTCCCATATAACGCGAGGCGAATCGCATCCATTAGGGTAGTTTTACCACCGCCATTCATACCGCCAAACAGAATGATAGGACGGATGTTGCCATCAGTTTCTGGGCGGAGGTTGATGGTGTGTTTCCCTAGATAAGGGCCAAAATTTTCTAGTACTAATTCGAGAAATATCACGGTTAATTTCGAGAGGAGAGTTGAGAGTTGATTTTGCTGAGAACTTGCACCAGCGCCGGGAAATAAAAAGCAGGCTAAGAGCTAAAACCTGTTAAAACAGGTTATCCTACTTGGGCGGGGTTTTAGTCAGCGCCGGGAAATAAAAAGCAGGCTAAGAGCTAAAACCTGTTAAAACAGGTTATCCTACTTGGGCGGGGTTTTAGTCAGCGCCGGGAAATAAAAAGCAGGCTAAAAGCTAAAACCTGTTAAAACAGGTTGTTTGACCTGGGTGGGGTTTCAGTCAGTTTTAACTGACTTTAGCTATTAGCCCGGAAATTTATTTCCGGGCGGTTTAATTCTGCTAGTCATCTGTGGTTTCTTCTTCATCAGCGCCGAATTTAAGATCTGCCCAAGATAGCTGTTTATTTTTGTTTTCATTTTTGCTTTCTATCGATTGCTTCACCTTGTTAATTTTGGCACTACTATTTTTGGCGTCGCTGGGGTTTTCGTTTAACGCTTGTCTAACTTGGTAGATGTCGTCGAGGTTTTCTTTGACTGCTTTGACGGCATTGTTTAAGTTGCGTTGGTAGTGGGCGTTATCAATCGCTTCTTCTTTGGGTCGCCCACTGCTGTCAAAGCATTTTTCTAGGGTGTCGTAGATACCAGTACGGCGAGATTTGGTGTAATACTGGCGTTCTGTATCTAGCAGTTTTGCCATTAATTCTAGGTGCATGATATCCCCTTCACATATTTCTTCTAAAACTGCCCATTCATCGCTACCTAGTAGGGTTCTTTCGGCACCAGGACGGGAGTCTTTGAATTCTTCGCCGGTTACTTCTTTGTATATGCGGGGTAAGCTGTCGTCAAATTCATGTTTTTCTTCTAACCAGATGCGGCGAATTTCGCTCAATTCTTCGGGGGTAATTAGGGTAATGTCGCCCATTTCTGGCGGTGCGGTTTGGCGGATTTGAGTTTGTGCTTCTAAGACTTTTCTTAGCCAATGTTCGCGCCAGTATTTAGTATAAGGGCCTGGAATTGTTTTTACTAAGATTTCGCCATCGACATCGTGTTCAAAAAGTTCGACTTTACCGTAGATGCGGCGGAAATCTCTTTTGTCGCGATCGTTCTCAACATCCAATTCATTGCGGAAATCAAGTAGAGGTTGTAACCACTCTTTCTCTTCATCATTCTGGATCATCGCCTCCATAGATTTGTCTTTATTTACCATCGTGCAAACCCAGCATCCAAAGCGAGAATCACCGCAGCTAGGAGTAGAGGTATCGACGACTAAAGGACATTCGTTATCTGCTGTCGCACCTCGATACATGGTGAGTAAATCTTTGTTGTTATTTCCCCACGGGTTTTGCCATTGCATCAGGTACAGCCAAACTTCATCAGTCCGCCAATCTTCAATAGGAAGATACATCAAAGAATTGGGGCGACTGGGATTGCTGTTGAGGCGATCGCGTACTCTCCATTGTCTATGTTTTGCCATATTTGCAGCCCGCATAGCACTTTCAGCTTTGCGAGTACCTAAAACCAGAATTACCTCACCGCTAGTTCTAATCATTTCGCGGATGAATGAATCAGTAGGTTTAATTTTTAAGCGTTCAGTACACCATCTAAACCGCTTTCTTGGTGCTGGATATCCCTTACCTATCAAACCAACCCAAAATGTATCTTGAACTGCGGGATGAGTCAGATGAGTTTCAACTGGCATTCCCTGTTCTTTTGCAGCAGCTTGCATCCGTTTTAGAGATTTGCGTACCCACGCAGAAACTATGGGATTCTCGACTAGAGTATCATTCGTAATCACATGAATAGTTTTTGTTCTTTTTTCTGGTGCCAGCGCAGCGATCGCATACCATACAAGCTGTAATATACATGTACTGTCCTTGCCTCCCGACCAGCCTATAACAATAGGTATTTCATCTTGACAATACAACTCTTGTATTTCTTGAGTTAGCTTTTCTATATTTTCGACAAACTCTTCCACAGGTCGCGGTGGAAATAGTGACATTTGCTGACTTTCTAGCATACCTGACTCCTTTTTTACACCCTAAATACATTTGTTCGATGCCACTGGAGGGCTTCAACTCTTGGATAAAATTTTTCTGAGTTTGGTAATAAGATAATTTCACCCTGATAATCTTTCATTGGTCTGGAGTTTGGCGACTCTTCCTCTAAATCTCCAGCCACTATAATTTTATAACAATCGTCCAAGCTAAACCATCCTCGATCAAATGCCCAATGATGATTTTTACACAGCGAAATTCCGTTGTTTATCTTACATTCGTAAAATTTTGAAAAGGGTTTGATGTGCGCGCCATCTACAATGCTTTGATTTAAGGTTCTAGTGACTCTCAATCTACATACCGCACATCTGTAATCATAGAGATGTACAACTTTCTTGCGAAAAATACCCTCTCTAATTATGGATTTTATCAGATAAAATTTTGGTGTTTTTGTATCTTGCCCATCTGATTCTTCTTGCCTATCTAGTTCATCCCAAGTTGAATCCTGGAAATCTTGGTCTATTTGTAAAATCTCCTCAACTTCTCTTTGACTAGATGAAAACCAGGTAGCAATGAATGAATCGACAAGTTCTTTTCGGGAATTTGGCTCTCGCAGCAATTCAAATAACTCTTCATCTAACCTGGCAAAATCAACGTCTCTTCTTAACTTTGGTATCGACTGAGGGCGACCTCCTCCATATTCGGCACTGAACTTTAAGTACCAAAATTCTCCTTTGGCATTTTTTAAATGAAAAAATGGTAGAGCAAAATCACTTCCTTTAAAAGATCCCGAACCCAAAACCGCCCAATTTTTTTTAAAAGCTTCAATTAATTCATCGGCAATTAAAATGCGATTATCTTGAATCAATCCTTGTGCTATCAAATCAATTACAGATAGCAGCAAAATTGGTTGATTTAGAGCATCCCCACTTTTTTTTGTATTCTTATATACTTGACAATCGCGATAGTAATCTATATTTCGATAATTTTCTGGCTGTTGTCCCGTATTCATTTTTCCCTCCCAACTCAACCACAAATATTCTCTAACTCTTCCTCTTCAGCTGTCAGAGGCAAACCCAAACGCCGCTTAACATACCCACTCATCCAAGTGGCACTGCGACGCGACTTGGAAACGCCACCGCCAGTCAATATTCGCCCTTCCCAGTCTAAATTAAAACGCGACCAATCAATATCGCCCAATCGTTTTAAATGTTCTTCCCAAGAATGGGGGTAAATCGAGAGCAAAGTTGCACCGGCAGCGCCAATTGCAGTAAGCGCGATCGCACTACAATGCAAATAATCCCTCCGCATCTCCAAAGCACCTACTTTCTTGTATAAAACTTGCTCCCAATCTGGAATATAACTACTCACAGCATTCCAGAAACAAACTGCTATTTCAACCTGCTTCTGTTGTGAGTCATCTGGATAATTATCCAGCAACGCCAGCGTCCCATTATAAATACTACTCAGCGTAAATAGCTTACCAGATCGAGCGGGTAAAGTGCTGCGTTCGGTATCCGCCAGACTTCTAAAAACAGGGACTTGCTTGATAACTTCCCGCACCAAATTGGCATTTCGAGATCGATAATCGTATAAAATATTCAAGCACGGATCGGGATGGACTCCGTAGCGGTTTAGATCGGAGAATATTTGTTGCGATACTGCTGACGCAACGCTTCGCGAACGCTCAATTCCCATCTCCAAAAAAAATATCACAGCGATCGTCTCATATCCCAATTCGGGATTTTCCTTCAGCGCCATTTCTAACGCCGCCCGTCGATGCTGCCCATCATTAATCATAAACCGCGCATCCATCGGTACACGCAACCTGCCCATTTTCCACGCTTCCGCCTCCTTGCCAAGAGGTTCAAAAGCGATATCCGCGTCAATCGACGCCGTAATTGCCGAAAATGCGTAATTTTTCGGATTTTCCAGAATATATCGCGCAATTTCCGGGACGCGACTGCGGTTTAAACTGCGCCTTGCCCGCATTTCGGGCGGCATTTCCTCATCATCCGGGGGGAAAAGCTTAGGCAAAAGTCGCACGGGACACATCGAAACATAATACTCGCACCCTGCCTGAATTCCCCGAATTACGGGCAAAACATATTCAAAGGAGGAAGTAGGCATTTTCAGCATTGTTATCGTCTATTCAACAAACCCGGTTTTTGTGGAATGTAGAGACGTTACATGTAACGTCTCTACTCTTGTGGGGTGGGCATCTTGCCCGCCAGTTAAAAATTATTAAGATTCATTTAGACATATTGACAAATTAACTTTCATCTGATTATGTAATGAATTTCAATAAATTTATTATGACACAGGTAACAATTTTTAAAAACTAAATTGACACATAAGTTATTAAAGGATAGTTTTTTAAAATTACCTCAAATATTTTCAAATATAGATCCATGAACAAACCCAACAATCCCAGCGGCGACCTAGCGAGTCAAATTTTGGAGAGAGAAAATCAAGAAAGACAAGCGATCGCACTCCTCCTAGACCGCTATCTCAGCAGAAGCGACCAAATTTTGGTACAAAAAATCGAAATGGGAGGTAGCGAAGCATACATCGGTTCTGTCACATTGGAATGGTTTGCCAGTCGAGTCCGTTTTGCATCGCGCCTGCCTTTATTTCGTCCCAAATTTAATCCAGATACGCAAAACATAGAAATAGATGCCGAAACAATCGAAGAAATACAACAAAGACCTTTAGATTGGTCGAGACAAGCAACATTAGCGCAATATTTAGCTGCGAGAAAGCATCACAAATTCCCGCCAGTATTGGTAGTAATGAACCAACCCTGGGTAGATAATCCCCAAGCAGCGGAATGGGGAAAAGACGGAAGGGCAATTAAATCAACCGCTGATTTTTCACCCCTAGATAAAGATGGCAAAGCAGGGTTATTAAACCTATCCGACAACGTGACAATATTTGCCTTAGACGGACAACACCGACTGATGGGAGTGCAGGGATTAATGGAATTAATCCAAACCGGAAAACTCCAGCGCTACAAAAAAGATAAAAAACCATCAGGTAATTATATAACCGTCGATGATTTGCAACAAGAATATCAAGTAGACCCCGCTTATTTGCAAAACCTAGCCAAAGAAAAGATAGGAATAGAATTTATATCCGCCGTCGTACCAGGAGAAACCCGCGACGAAGCAAGAAGGCGCATCCGGTCGATATTTGTCCACGTTAATTTAATGGCGGCACCATTAACAAAAGGTCAGTTAGCGCAACTCGATGAAAATGATGGTTTTTCTATTGTCGCCCGCAAAGTTGCCGTTACCCATCCCTTGTTAAAAGATATGGAAGGTCGCAACCCCCGCGTGAATTGGGACAGCGCGACCGTTGCCGCGAAAGCGACAGTTTTAACCACGCTTCAAGCGCTAAAAGAAATGTCCGAACGGTATTTAGGACAAAAATATTTTCGCTGGAAACCTGCCATAAAGAAAGGTTTAATTCCGTTGCGTCCGGAGGATGAAGAACTCGAAGCAGGGTTTGCAGAATTTACCCAACTTTTCGATTATATAGCCGATTTGCCCACCTTGCGGCGATTGGAATATAGCGCAGAAACGCCAGAAATGCGGCGATTTAGTTTTGAAAAAGGTGGGGGCGAAGGTAATATTTTGTTTCGTCCCGTCGGGCAAGTTGCCTTTGCTCAAGCTTTGGGAATTTTAGTTTATAGAAAAGGGTTTTCCCTCAAGTCTATATTTGAGAAACTTCAGAAATTTGAGGCGGATGGAGGATTCGCTAATATGGATAAACCCGAATCAATATTTTATGGAGTTTTGTACGATCCAAACAAGAAGCGGGTGTTAGTTGCAGGAAGAGATTTAGCCGCGAAATTGATCGTTTATATTCTAGGTGGAATTGACGATGATTTGGCAAGGGCGGAACTGCGGCGAGAGTTAGCGGAAGCGAGGACAATTGAAGATAAAGCAGTGGGTTTTAATGGTAAGTTTGTAGCACCAAAACAGGTAGGATTGCCGCCCGTTCTTCAGTAGATTTGTGGTGCGTTTAACTGGCGTTAACGCACCCTACTCAGAGCTTGATATCGATGAGTTCTGTCTGCACAGGCAGATGTTCCGACCCTGTTGTTGGCAAAATTTTAGTAGAACGAGAAACCCAATGTTTGTCATACCAAATATAGTCAATTCTGAAGATGGGATAGTTCAATTTCCAGGGTGAGTTTTTAATCAGAAAACTCAATTCCCAACCATGAGGCCAGGTAAAGCCAAACCCTCGTCCCGATATTTGGAAGGAATCTTGCAGGACTGTTTGCAAATAATTGTAATCTTGAGATTGGTCTGTCATATTAAAGTCTCCAGCTACAATAACAGGTTGAGTTTCTTTCTGGAGTCGCTGAACTAAGTCTTGAATTTCTGCCGTTCTATCTGCATACTCATAAATTGGAATACTGAGAAACGGTAAAATTTTGTGCATCCGAATCCAGGGAGATAAAACTTGGATGTTATAAACGACTACATCTTGTTGGTTGATTTGGATAATTGCTCGTTGCTGAGTTTCTTGATGACCCGCCAGCTGTAAAGTTTCATTGAAAAGAATTGGATATTTACTGAGAATCGCTACAGGTGGAGTGCCTACTTGGTATGGGTAAGCTGCTTTTAACCAAACAAAAGCTCTTTCGGTATGTTTCTTAACTATTTCTTGTAAAAAAATGAGCCCGGGTTGTTGTTGTTGAATCAGGTTTACCAAATTTGGCGACTGGGTTTTATACCAACTACAGTTTAGGGAAAAAATTTTGATACTAACTTGGGAATTACTGGCGTTAATCGGGTGAGGAGAAAAGTATTTTACATGCATCCAGCTTACTAGCAAAATACTGGCGATCGCTCCTGCAATGGCAAACCATCGTTGCTTGAGGATAAAAAATCCTAAAACTGGTAAAATTAAAATGGGAAATAATATCCAAGGGATAAACGTGCTAATAAAACCAACAACCCAAAAACGATCCCAAAAGATTAATCTGAGAATGAAATAGCCAATAATAAATCCAAAGTAGGTGTAAGCAAACAGCTTGGTAGCTTGCTGCAAAATTCGTGGTTTAATCCTAATTGTTATCGGCTTCATATCGAGTAACATTTAACCCAAAAATCTACTGAGGTCTTCTGGTTCGGAAATTAACATCAACAGCAGGCATAAATGGGGTGATGAAATAGGTATTAACGCAAGTTGCTAGTTATAAACATGCGGCGCTGCTAATTGCTAATTGCAAGCTTGCTAATTGCTAATTGCTAATCTAGCATTTTTCCTGATTGAGCCATTAGCCATTAGCCATTAGCCGCAAGGAGAGAGATAACTAGCAACTTGAGTTATTAGATAAGTCTATTACACTTGCGGTTCAATTCCAGCTGCTCGCAACTGAGCGCGCAATTGCTCTAGTTGTTGTTCTGCTAGTTCAGCTCTTTGACGTTCTAGTTCAGCTCTTTCCTCTCCTACTAACAACAAATTCCCTTCTGAATCCCACCAGCGAAGCCAAGGTAATTCTACATTTTGATAGCGACCTTGCCAAATTCCTAATTCTACTTCTAACGCTGGAATTGGATAATGTCCTCGCTCGTTTTCCGGCACTAATTGATACTGACCCTCTATTAAATGATAAACCTCTACGCGGGAGCGACTGACTTCATAAATTCCATAAAATGCTGGACGAATCACATTTTCATAAATCCAGAATTTTCCCGGTTTCGTTTCCTGTTGATCTGAGCGCAATAAAGGTGTTCTATCTCGTTCTTCTGAACCATCTCCGGAGACAAATTCTAACACAATTAATGGCGGCATCAATTCTTGCCACATGACGTAAGAACGGCGAATTTGACCGTCAAGAGTTGGCGGGACATTTGGCACGTAAAACCAGTCTGGTGCTTCTGCGCCTCGTTCTGGCGGGTCTGTCAATCGCCAATAAATTCCGCTATCTTGACCGATACAATAGTTAGCATCGGGATGCAGTCTTTGCAGGACAGGGGTAATGGAATCTGTTAACAGAATACTTTGAGGGTGTTCTTGAAAGTTTTTCACAAAGGTTCCGTCTGACTCAGGTAATTGAGTATGGTCAGGTAAAGCTGTAATAGGTTGAGATTGGTCGATTGTATAACTCATAGGAAATTTACCATAAACTGAGTTTCAAAGGGATTAATGTTGGGGTTGGGTTGTAAATTTTAACCCAAAAACCTACTCAAATCAAATTCTCCTTCCGGCTGATTTTGCTTTTCTCTTTCGGAAATTAACATCAACAGCAGCCTTTCTGTATAGTCTACTGCGCCGCGCATTTCCTCTTGTAAAATTTCCAGTCCTCCGTTGGCATATTCTTCAAAAATTTGGATGCGACTTTCTTCGGCATCGACATCGCTGGGGGAGAGGATTTTGGTATCTTTTGTTTCTGCGATCGCTAACAATTTGATCTCCAACTCATACCCCCTAGAAACAAATACTTCCATCCCTATAGGCGTGACTTCTTTTTTAGAAATTTCTCCTAAAGTTACCCGCTTTTTCCGCTTCGCACCCAACGCCGCCGCGAATGCGATCGCATCAGCATAAGTCTGAAACGGCCCCTTGCTATCGCTACCAATGGTTAACGCTTTTACCAACTCGGCTTTATCTTTAGCAATTCTAATTCTTGCGCTCATTCCTCAGTCCACAATAACTTAATCTGCTGTTCAAAACTTCCGCGTTCGCTTCTTCTCCTTTGTTGTTATGCTAATACTAATTCCCGGTTTATTCCATAATATAAATCGGCTAATTCTGTTATTAATTCCTCGTTGGCTTCAGCAGCTTCTTGTGCTTCTTCGATTAATTTTTGTCTGGCTTGACAATATTCTGATTTTGCGCTCGTGACAACCTGGTATTTTAAGCCATTTTGCTGGATGATTTCGGGGATGCGTTCGCGTAGCGTGGCGTCAGCCGTATCGCGTACAAGTTTATTATATTGTTTCCGCATTAAATTACTCCTTATTTACTCTAACCTAAACAAGCTATTACCTCATCTACTATCTCATCAATACTCGGCAACAAACTAGGAATAATAGAACCATCTCGCTGCTTGTGATCGTCAAATCCCAAAGCCGGCTTGTGCTTTGAATTATCGTATCTAAATATTAAAGTTTTATCTCCCGATTGATACTGATAGGAATAGTCAATCCGCTCAAATCCATACTTATTCCTGAGATACTCCCTGATATAAAGTTCAGAGCTATCGATGAAAATAACTTTGATGCTGAAAAAAGCTCTTCTCTTCTCTTTGTCAACTTCTGAGTTGGATTCAAGCAAATCAACTAAGCCATAATCTTCTAGCTTCTGAATCGCTTCATTCACTGTTTCAATGTATTCATCTAGTGACATATTCTAAACTATTCAGTATATTCAATTCTTCCTCTACATCCAAATACAAATGATATTCACCTGCCCATTCTACATACTCCATATCTTTTCCTTCTAAATCTTCAGCGGCCCACTCGTTAATAAACTGAGCGGAGGTAATGTTGTATTTCTGTTCAAATTTATCTAATCTTTTACGATATTTTTGTCTGGAAACTTCTAAAAGAGCGATTTTTTTAGCGATCGCATCCTTAAGCATTACCAATGCCTTTTCTGGTTCGGTACTTTTTACAATAATTTCTGCCATACTATTTTCCTCCTGTTACTACAGTACCAATCATAGCGTATTTCCTAGTTATACGACAGCTATTGATGTACTAAAAAGCATAATCTACCTCCACAATCTCCGTATATTCAAACTCATTCGGACTTTGCTTAACTAAAGGATATAGCACGCCGCCTAAATCGAGGGAATCTTCTTCACAATCTGGTTTAGGCGAGTAATAAGTCAAAACGTATTCTTTGCCAATTCTAGCTGACATTTCTTCCGCCACCTCACCCCGCCACTGAGTTTTAGTCACTAAAACCACTAACTGATTGGCTAATTTTGGCAGTACTTTAGCAATTTGCCTGCGATAAATTTGATCCAAACTACCAAACGGAGAATCCATCACAATGGGAAACGTGCTGCTATCGGGACCCATTAAAGTAGTTTTTTGCCGCCACTGCCTCACCCCATCAATAATTCCCCCAATAAACGATAAACTGAGGATTTGATTTTCTCCCGTAGAAGCTGCCACCAGTTCTTCTTGTCCTGAAGTATTTTCAACTAAGGTAAGCTCGTATTTTTCACTCAATTTAGGAATATAGGGAGTAAAGGAAATTTCGCTAAATATTTCCTGCACCCGCTTTTCCAACTGCAAGCGAAACTGCTTATCTAAACGGGATTTGACTTCTGTTAACCGTTCAATTGCATCTTGAGTTGCAGCAATGCGCCTTTGAGCCACAACTTGCCTCATCTCATTCATTTGGTGCTTGTCAATTTGCTTGCCCAAGCTTTCAACTTGAGTTTTAAGATTCTCGATTTGCTGTTTATTAGCCCCGCTTTCTCGGTTTAAATCGCTAATTTTAGTTTCAATTTCATCCAAACGCTTTTGCAATTCCTGGATATTTTCATCCGGAAATTTACGCAATTTTTTATTAATATCTTCAAGCTGGGTTTCGATGCGTGAAATCTCGGTTCTGTATTGATTATTATTAGCCTGTTGTCGGTCAATCTCTTGCCAAAATTCAGGCACTTCTTTTTCAATTTCATCCACCTGTGCCATCATGCGGATAGCGGTTTCTTCTATATCTGCCATTCCCGCTTTATCCATCCAAGTTTGTACTTGTGCATGAGCGTGAGTTCCTTCTTTAAGCTCCGCACCGCAAATACAACGTCCCCGTTCCAGTAACGCTTGAACAAACGGACGTTTAAGTCCTGTCGGTAACTCGCCTCGTTCTCGTAATTGATTAATAAAATCCCGGAATTCAGCCGTTATATTAGGTAGAAAAATTGTATAGCTTCGATTTGAAATTGCCTTTTTTATCGATTCGTTTCCTTGTTTCATTTGTGCTTGAATCGATGATAACTGCGCTTGCAGTTCATTCCGCAAGCGTTGCAATTCTTCCGCCCCGCCGAGTTCTAGCAAACGATTAGAAATAGCTTTCTTCAAATCCGCTTGGTGGCTTAATTCATTTGCTATTTCTACCTGACGCTGTTGTAATTGCTCAATTTCTTGTTCTAGTTTTTGTTTTTCCCGTATGAGTTTTTTTGTTTGAGGGTCGCCAATAAGTCTCAAATCGCCTTCCAGGGATTTTCTCGCATCTCCCAAATGGCGGATGGCACGAGTTAATACCTCTACTCCCAACAATTCTTTAGTCGCTTCGGCAATTTCAGCTTTTTTGTCAGACCGGACAATTTGTTCAATTCGCTCGCCATCAAAGAAGAAATATTGATGTAAACTTTCCGGTAAAATACGCCCAATAATATCTTCTGGAGGTTGGGGAGGATGGAACCATTCCCCATCTGTTCCCGCAATTTGCATAAACAATTGACTTTGAGTGTGATGAATACCGATTTCATTTCTGTAGGCGCGACATAAACGCTTGGCATAGTAACGTTTGTTGTCGTGTTCAAACGATACTTCTACCCAGCAAGATACCGCTCTTCCCTGTGCTGCTTCGGTAATTGCTCGTTTATTAACTAATTGGTCTTGGGCGGCAAAAGCAGCGCTGAATTTTTCGTACAATACCCATGTAAATGCATTCATCAGCGTTGTTTTACCCGCACCGTTATTGCCGTGAACAATCGTTGTATTCTGTTCTCCGCTGGCGAGAACAATTTCTGGCGTTTCACCGTAAAATTGACGAAAATTACAGAGTTTGATGGAAATTAGTCTCATTGGATTGCTTCCTTCACAATTTTTAAAATGTCGTCGTTGATGTTGTATGGTCTTTTGCTGTGGAGTTTATCTTTTTCCGCTTGCAAAACCCGCTCGATAATTTGGCGCACTTCCGGCGGTGCGCTTGTAATTGGTTCTTGTACGTCATTTAGATTCGGTTCGTTTGTCACTTGGCTGATTTTCTAAAATCGGCTATATTTTCTTAATTTAATACACTTGGCAGAGATTGCCCATCGTAATATACGTAGACGATTTAAATGTTTAACAATCCGTATCGCTTTTGAAGATTCAGTAGGGTGTGTCAGGCGCATCATCTTGAGCAATTTTTACCAGTAGGTTAACAGCTTGCGCCTTTAGCACCGCCATCGATGGTGCGTTACACTGCGTTAACGTACCCTACAGTTTTCAGCTGTTGAAGATTCAGCAAATGTAGGGTGTGTCAGGCGCATCATCTTGAGCAATTTTTACCAGTATGTTAACAACTTGCGCCTTTAGCACCGCGAGCGATGGTGCGTTACACTACAGTTTTCAGCCATTGATATCCCTGTTGAAGATTCAGCAAATGTAATGTAGGGTGTGTCAGGCGCATCATCTTGAGCAATTTTTACCAGTAGGTTAACAGCTTGCGCCTTTAGCACCGCGAGCGATGGTGCGTTACACTGCGTTAACGCACCCTACAGTTTTCAGCCATTGATGGTGCGTTACACTGCGTTAACGCACCCTACAGTTTTTAGAGGATTTAAATGTCTAACAATCCGTATCGCTTTTGCAGGTTCAGTAGTTTTACTCTTGCTTCTCCGGCGTTATCTGCTAAATCGGCAAATTCTACCAAGCGTTTTAATTCTTTTCGCAATAAGTTGCGCTCGATTTCTAATGTTTCTCGGTCGAGTTCGGGGGGCAATACAATTGTGTCGAATAAAGTTGCTCTTTCCTTCCCTGGATGCGGGCGCAAAATTCGTCCCCGTCGCTGGATAAATTGGCGTGGATTTCTACTACTGGCTAAAATCACAGCGGTTTGAATCGCGGGAATATCTACTCCTTCATCTAAACAGCGAATTGCTACTAAACCTTGTAATTCGCCATTTTCAAATTGACAACGCAAGTTTTCTCGTTTATCTAAAGGCGTTTCGGCGGTATAGGTGCTGACTCGATATCCCAATTCTGCGCCTAAAATTTGAGTAACGGCTTTTAATTGATGTTGGTTTTCGGTTGAACCATCGCCGCAATAAAATAAGGTGTGAGTCGTGTGCAGGCGTTTCGCCATGATTTGACGCAAAGCTTTTAATTTGTTAGCGGCAGAGCCAATTATTCGGGAACGCTGCATCAATAAAGCTTTTAAGTCTTCATTATCTTCATCAAAGATATTGGATGCGTCGATACCTCGTTGCTGATATAACAGCATTCGCCCAATACTTCGGGTTAATTTTAAGTAGGCGCGGCTTTCGGATTCCGTAAGTTCTACTAATATGGGATAATAAAGATAGCGGACTAATGCTCCCTGTTGAATTGCATCTGCTAAGGTGAATTCTGGCTGCAAGACGGGGCCGAAATAATCATAAATAGATTGGGTGCCATCTTCATCGAAATAGCGTTCGGGGGTGGCAGATAAAGCTAACCGCAATCCGATGTTTTGAGGTAAGCTTTCGCCGCTACGCTTTGCGCCTAGATTGTGGGCTTCGTCGCCGACAATTAAGGTTTTTTCTGGGAAGTATTTTAACTGGGATTGAAAGCCTTCGCTCATCAGCGTATCGTTGGTGGTGATGACGGAAACAAACGCTTGGTTGCCCGAACGCACATTGTAGAGTTGGGTTGAAAGTTCCACTTGCCAGCGACGCACGGTTTCAAAGGCTAATATTGGTTCCATGCCGAATTTTTGGCATTCTCTTGCCCATTGGGTAACGAGGTGGCGAAACGGACAGACGACGAGCAAAACTTGCAAGTTGATTTTTTGATAAAGTGCGGCGGTTATTGCTAGTGCGGTTATCGTTTTTCCACTTCCGGTTGCCATTTTTAGCGTGCCTCTGCCTTGATTGGCAAACCAGCTATCAACGGCTTGTTGTTGATAGGGGCGCAGTTGTAATGGTATTGGTATTCTGGGGCATCCGGGTGGTGGTTGTTTTTCTTCGGATGGGTTTAGATCGTAAGTGCCTTTTGATGCAGATACGGCTAAGAGTTTGTTTATTTCTAGTAGGGGAAAAGCTTCGTTGTAGAGATTTTCGGTTTTAGTCTGTTTCTCGACTTTATACACACCCTTGGATGACTTCACTGGCGGGCTGCCTTTGTTAATAAAACTGTTTGATATATTTTATTGGTTGTGGTCAGTTATTGTCGGGGCACGGCATGGGAAAATCTTCCATTTGGTACAAAATTTATTCATGCCGTCGATGGTTGTCGGGGCACGGCATCCGATAATCTTCCATTGAGTGCCAAATTTTCTCATGCCGTGCCCCTACAGATATGGTTGATTTTTTCTTGATCGACGTAGGTGGGAGCGGGTTTAGAGAGATTGTCAATTATCTCTGCCGCTCTTAAAATATCTAAACATTTTTTTAATGCCAACTCGTTTTTGAGCGGGCGTCTATATCTGTTATAGTATCAACAGGTGCGTCACCAGTCAAGGATTGACGCAAAAAAGCCACAGCAGAGCAAAAGGGAAGTAACTTTGAGAAAAGTGACAACCACCAATAGGCACTGATATGCCCTCCGAAAAACCCCGTATAACTCTGCGTCTAGATCGAGAAGACATGGACAACTTAGAACACTGGGCTAAAGAGGAGTTCTTGACGACACCCCAATTAGCGCGGGTGATAGTCAAAAAAGCTATAGCGGAATACCTAAAGCGGCACTCTTCTGCTCTTGTGATGACCAAGGCAACTAAAAACAGCTCAAGCACTCAACCCCAACCACCTACTGCTAGCAAAACTAACGGAAAAGAACGGGGGAAGAGATCCCAGACTCAACCGACGCCAAAAGATAGCAGCAGCGCATGAGCAACCAAAACCCACCGCCCAAACCGGAATCGTTAGAAACCCGCCATGCTGTAACCGAAAAATGGCGCTGTAAGGCGATGGAGAAAAAGTACGGCTGGAAGCTGAAACGAGTCGAGCCAAAGAACAGCGGTTTCTTTAAATTCGACTGCGTGTTTGAGGGCGACGCCGAATTTCCCGACTATATGGAGGATAACTAAACCATGCGGAAATACATCATTTTTCAAGCTGACGAACGAGAGGAACACGAAGCCGAAGCCCGCATCCTAGCTCACACAGGAGCCTGTACCGACATTTTGGCTGAGTATTTCGATTCGTCAGATGCCCCTATCCCAGAACCGGGTTACCGCCCTTCTGAGTACTGCCAAGTGCCAGAAGCCATAGATCCAGAATCCCCCGGCTCTAGCACCCATTTCCGGCGCGGCGACTGGGAAGTTGTGCGAGTTGAACAATACGCTCCTATCGAAACTGCCGAATTTGACCTAATTGTCATCTGTTACTGTCGGTACGCGCCTATCGAATCGCCTCTGTTTCCGATTCGACGGGGAAAAGGCAGTCAGAAATTGCAAGAGGTTTAATCGGTAGGGCGAGGGGGTGGGGGGCTAAGGAGTCCACGGCGAGGAGCATACAACCCGAAAACCGATATAGAATTCCCCTTGGTTCGCAAAGCTGGCGTGGCGAGTAGCCGAACGGCAGTTTTCATCACCGTCGAGGTGCGAACCACCGCGCAGCCGCCTGTAAATATTTTCACCAGCAGACTCCCACACACTGCCATCTGATGGTGCGCCATCATAATTTTTATGGCAAGCAGCGTCAGCACACCATTCCCAGAGGTTCCCGTGCATATCGTAGAGTCCAAAGGCATTGGGTGGAAAACTCCCTACATCTGTTAGGCGACCGCGGCAAGTTCTGTTGGGTACACAGATATGGTTGTACTTCCCATCGAAATTAGCTAAATCAGGGGTAATTCTCTCGCCAAAGTGGAAGGGTGTTGTGGTTCCGGCACGGCAAGCATATTCCCATTCAGCTTCGCTAGGTAACCGATAAGTTTTCCCTGTTTTTTTAGCAAGTCGCGCACAGAATTCTATCGCACAGTTCCACGATACAGCATGTACAGGTAGATTTACCTCCTTGTCATAGCCAGACGGATTGGGATTCAAAGGCATGTTGATTTCGGGTAAAGCTGCAACTGCTTTCCACTGTGCTATAGTCACGGGATATTTGCCCATGAAGAAGGGTTGGACAGTTACTTGGTGTTGCGGATCTTCCCGGACAGATGGCACACTTCCAGTTTTCGGTGAACCCATCAAAAAAGTCCCACCGGGAATCGATACCATGTCCAGAATGACGCCATTGCCCAAGTCTTCCGGGAAAAAACGTGCGCTTGATGGGATGCGACTAATTTCTTCTCCTCTGTGATTTACTGTGATGACATCAAAGGTAAAGGTTGGTAAATGTTTATTGCCAAGCAAATTCCAGGCGGCCCACTGCACTGCCCCTGTTTCAGTTTTGACAATCTCGACGACAATATCTAACCCCGCTTGACCATATTTGAGGGCGTCGGATAGGGCGGCAATTCTTACTTCGTTAGAAGTACTTGCTAAGCGTCGCTTCACTCCTGCTAGTCCACCGAGGACAGCAGCATTTACAGGTGGAGTTTGACCACCTAGTACGGCGTCGAAAGGACGCGGTTAGTTGGGATTGTCTGGCATTTTGGGTTTTTTGGCACTACTATCCGTTTTAGCGCCCCCCACCCTCGAAGGGTGGGGCTATACAAACTTGCGTCCGCAAGGCAAGGACTGAAGAAAATGCCAGGTTTTGAAACCTGCGTAGGCAGGTTTTGTTTGTGTAGGCGCGATTTTAATCGTCCTGCAAGGGTGGGGCTATACAAACAAAGTCCGCAAGGCAAGGACTGAAGAAAATCCAAGGTTTTGAAACCTGCGTAGGCAGGTTTTGTTTGTGTAGGCGCGATTTTAATCGTCCGCATCTTTGTCCGAAATCTCTTTTTTCCAGATTGTGGCAATCTATAGCGCCCCCCACCCTCGAAGGGTGG
>NZ_BLAY01000168.1 GCF_020521235.1 Microseira wollei NIES-4236
GATTCATTACTTACTACCAATGTGACCAGACTCCAATGAGTCTTTTACTTGGGGACATCGGGACAGAAACCGAAGGGAGAGACGGCTCTCCACTCAATTTGTGATGGTTATTTAACCATCTAACACGCGACTTCTACATCGCACTTGACTATAATAGTCGGGATTTTCCCGTAATTCTGGAAGATGACAAACAAGAGGACATGCGTTGACAGGGCAACAATTCTGTTCGTACCAATTAAACCTATCTGCCAACAAATAATTATATTGCTCCCAAAGCATAGACAACCATCTGTCTATTTCTATGACTTGCTCTTTTGTTGGACGCAATTTGTATTGGTAAGCTGCCCGCACTTGTCTATCACCTCCTTATGTATTTGCTATTATATGTGGGTACAAAAATGAAAGCCCAATGGTTCAAAATGCGAATAAGTCAACGCAGACTTGATAAGTTACGTCTATACGCTGCGTATAGTGACAAAACAATGACTCAAGTAGTTGAAGAACTGATTGACTCGTTGAAGACGCCGGAAATTGACAAAAACTCAACTGCCCCAAGCCAAGTCAATCCAGAGGCTTGATGCGGTTAAGGGGCGTTTCGTTTTTGTCTGGTGATTCATCCCACACTGCGCTACGGGTCAGATGTGGGGCTTCTCACGGTTAAAGCTAATTTCGGGAACATGGGAAAAATTTTGAGCTGTGCAACGCCCCTAGTCCTCGCCTGTCCCCACTCCCACTGATTAATATAAAGAAGTGTAAACAACTCTGGCGCTTGGCATGGACTGGCAAGAAATCTCCGGCAACTGGGTATTAATTCCCCCCCGCCCCCTTGCGATCGTACATTTTTTGGGGGGTGCTTTCGTCGCCACGGCACCCCATCTTACTTATCGCATGTTATTAGAAGACTTGGGACGTAAAGGTTATTTAGTCGTGGCGACGCCGTTTGTGAATACGCTCGATCATGCTGCGATCGCTAGATCGGTACTTTACAGTTTCGAGGACACCCTAGAAACTTTACAGGCAAACTCCCTACTGCGACGCCGCTATCTTCCCATTTACGGCATGGGACACAGCATGGGCTGCAAATTGCACTTACTGATTGGTAGCCTATTTTCAGTCGAAAGAGCCGGTAATATCCTAATTTCCTTCAATAACTACGCCGCCCGCGAAGCCATTCCCTTAGTCGATCAGTTTAATCTGTCTTCTACCTTTAACGTTGAGTTTACTCCTTCCCCACACAAAACCAATGCGATCGTCGCCCAGAGTTACCAAGTGCGGCGCAATCTGTTGATTCAATTCAAAAACGATACCATCGACCAAACCGATGCCCTAACAGCATTGCTGCAAAACCGCTTTGGCGATATGGTGAGTGCTGTAAGACTGCCGGGAAACCATCTGACGCCCTTGGGGCAAGATGTCCGCTGGCAAGTCGGTCAAGTTTTTACCCCTTGGGATGCCCTGGGACAGTGGTTCAAGCAAGAGGTATACCGGGAACTCAATCAGCTTCAATCTGCTATTTTCCGCTGGATCGATCCGTTTTCACCCCGATAAGATTTCATCATCAACAAACAATTGCGGTTATCGCCAGTACGGGTATAACTGAAATCATCGGTTGTCTTCTGGATTAGTTGCAATCCCCGCCCTCCACCCGTCTGGTTATCCTCAGACTTCGGTATATTCTCCAGATGCTGCTTTAAATCAAACCCAGCCCCGCCATCCCAAATTCGCATTTCTATAGTATCGTCGGCTATGGTCACTTCCACATCGATGGGAACGTCTTTTGATTTATCTTTGTGGGCGTGACGCACCGCATTCGTAAAACCTTCTGCTAGAGCGAGTTCGCAGCGCAACCAGATTGGTCTGGGGATTTGCGGTTCGTACAACTGAGCAAACCACGACAAGATCTCAGCTAAAGCATTTAGATCTGTTTTAACTTGTAAATTATTTTTTCGGGGAAGCGACAATTTTCCAAACCATTAAATTCAATCAAATTAGGAGTCGCAACCGCAATCAACGCGATCGCATCCCAGCCATCATTAATATATGATAAAGGAAATTCAGCCCAAGGTGCGATTGATTCGCCCAAGAAAGCCAGCGCCACTCCCTGGATAAAGCTTTATTCCTCCAGTACCGAGGTTCACCGATATCTTTGAGCTAATGCTTAAATAATAAGGAACTGGTAGTGCCTTGATTCCATGTTTCAAATTCTGGTAGTTGATGATGACCCGTCTGTCCGGCTAGTGCTGACAAGACTGCTCAAAAAACAAGGTTATGCAGTCACCGTGGCGAGTGATGGGGAAGAAGGTTTGGCGAAGGCACAACAGTTACATCCAGCACTGATTATTTGTGACTGGATGATGCCCAAAATGAATGGAATCGAAGTCTGCC
Organism: Microseira wollei NIES-4236; assembly: GCF_020521235.1. Lineage (GTDB taxonomy): Bacteria > Cyanobacteriota > Cyanobacteriia > Cyanobacteriales > Aerosakkonemataceae > Microseira > Microseira wollei. Next base: position 2,386 of record NZ_BLAY01000168.1, read on the forward strand.
GCCGGGTGAAAGCCGATCCGGAGTTATCGACGACGTTCTTTATTTTACTGACTTCCCTGGATTCGGTGCAGGATCGCGTCAAGGGGTTGGATGCGGGTGCGGATGATTTTATCTCTAAACCGATCGAGATCAACGAGTTGACGGCAAGGGTACGCGCTGGACTGCGCTTGCACCAACTCAGCCACGATTTGCAAACCCAAAAGCAAATTTTAGAGGCAGAATGGGCGGAAGCGGCTGAGTACGTGCGATCGCTCCTCCCAGATCCAATGGCGACGCCAGTGTCGATCGAGGCGCGGTTTATTCCCTCCAGGCGGCTAGGGGGCGATTGTTTTGATTATTTCTGGCTGGATGAGGATTGTTTGGCAATTTATCTGCTCGATACCGCCGGACATGGCTTAAGAGCCACCCTGCCTTCGATTTCTGTGGTTAACTTACTGCGAAGTCGGGCAATTCCCCATCTCAACTACTATCAACCCAGCCAGGTTCTCAGCGCTTTAAATCAAACGTTCCAGATGAGTTACCAAAATGACAAGTACTTTACTATCTGGTACGGAGTGTATAACCAACGCCAGCGCCAACTAACTTATGCTAGCGCCGGTCATCCCCCAGCCGTGTTGCTGTCGGGAACGCCAGGGTCGATAGCTCAGGTGCAACGCCTGAAAACTCCTGGCGTACCCATTGGTATGTTCCCAGATGTCCGATTTACCAACAATCTCTGCCAGATCGAGGCTTGCAGCACCCTCTATATTTTCAGCGATGGATTTTACGAAATTCATCAACCGGACGGTGCTGTTTGGGGGCTGGATGCTTTCATCGAGCTGCTTAAGGAGTGTAAAAACGGCAAGGAAAGCAATCTAGACCGAGTTATGTGCAAGGTTCAATCTGTCAATTCTAAAGATGTTTTTGATGACGATCTGTCTATTTTAGAAATTGGTTTCGATTAGTTGTTAACTAATCAATCTCCTTGTTTGATTTCATCGCCTTCTTAAACTCCTCCCGGTTGGCAAAAATTTCAAATACGCGATCCATGCTGGTGAGTTCAAACAACATTCTAATTTGGTCGTTGAGCGAGCATACGAAAAGCTGCCCCCCAGCCGCACGCACTGTTTTGAGGGATAACACTACAGCCCCTAGTCCAGAACTATCCATAAAGCTAACATCCTGGAAATCCAATAATACAAGATTGGCTCCATTATCAACTAGCTTGCTAATTTCTTGCCGAAATTGACTGCCTTTGGGACCGTCAAAAACACCATCGGGTTGAATAATTTTAACAACAGCACTCATACTTATTTGAGAGTTTCGCTCTGACTTAAAACAATTTAGCAAACTATCCTAGCTAGGGTACAACAAATTTCGCCTCAATTTAGCCTTAATCGCCACGGGGTGCAAGACTAACTTTGGCCCGAAATAGGAGTCGGTCACCGTGTCGGTAGCCAGTGTAGCGCACTTTGACGCGATCGCCCGCTACAGCCGTTCCTTCCATTAGTTGATGCACCTGCGGATCGTATTCTATTTCGGCGCCTACGGTTGCGATCGCTTCTACCCCCCACTGTTGCAGCAGTTGTTCCACCGGACGCAGCAACGGCAGCAATTTTACCGCCGCTAGTTGGGGATTTTGCCCCGCCGCATAAGCAGCGGTAGGCCATTGCAGCAACCAAGATTCTAAAACTTGCAGGCTCTCCCGTTGAAACTCCTGCATTAATGACTCTCGCTGCTGTTTTAGTTGCGCTTGCAGGCGTTCGTACTCCTGCTGCAACGCTAACGATGGTTCCTCTGACTCAGCTCCCCAATTCAATTCTACTGTAGAAAAATTTGACCATAACTCGCTGACTGGCACTTCTAGCGCCTGAGACAACTTGATCAGGTCTTCTGAGCGCATTTGGGATATCTCTCCCGTCCGGATGCGCTTTAATTGCCGCTGGGATACGCCACAAGAGCGACTGAGGGCCCTAAAACTGGAAATCCCCACCCTTTGCATCAACTGCTGCAACTGATGGGTGTAATCTTGGGTCTGGGGCATAGGGAATTTTAGATTTTAGATTTTAGATTTTAGATTGGGTAATCGGTAATGGGTTTTTTCCGCTTGACCCATGACCGATTAACTATTCCCTAAGCTAAATGCATTCGCAGAACTGAGCGGGGCGCTTTACGGACTCTGCAAAGGATGGTTTCTTTACCCAAGCGCTGGCAGGCTTCAAACCTATGACAGCCAGAAAAGCCGTAATACTCTCCGTCTACTTCTAACACGTCGATCGGTTCTTGCTGACCAATTTCTTGAATCGATTCCATCAATGCCGCTACTTTAGCTTGATCGTTTTCTCGATACAAGGGGCGGCGAATCTGCGATAGGGGAATTTCTTGTACTTTAGCCATATGACTTCTGTTGCTTTACTCTTACCTTTTAATCATACTCGTTATGAGTTTGATTTGCCACCAGACCAAAACAGCAAAACCCGGTTTCTTGGTCAATCTCTGGTTCCCTTTCCCAAGGATTTGGCGTAGAAACCGGGAACTTGCGCGTAAGTGCGGCAAAGGATGGAATAACTGATATGGTTTCGAGTACGATGTTTGATCGAACTGCGATCGCGCCAGAACAGCCCATGCAGATAACTAACGTTCCCCAGCAGAAATTGACGCCAAAGCCGCGTTCTACCGGGAAAAGGCTCCGATGGGACAAGGGGTTGGTACTGACCGCTTTGTGTTTGCTAGGACTGGCGGCAGATGCTGGCAAGGCGAATGCGAATGAGGATGTGGAACTTCAAGTCGGGATAGTGCAGCGGTTTGGGGAAAAACCAGACGATGAGCTAACCTTGGAAGCGACACCGGGCGATCGCTTGACATTGCGCTTCCTTGCTGGTAATCTGCAACCGCAAACTGTTTCGGTGGATAAGGTGAAGCTGGAAATCGCGATGCAACCGCTACCCGAACCCCTGTTAGAAGAGCGAGTTGTGATCAGCGTCCACCCAAACTTCGAGACGGCGGAAGATTATGCCCAAGAGTGGCGTGCAAAAGGAATTGAAACCGAAGTTGCTCAACCAGAGCGCTGGCAGGTTTGGGCAAAACGGGATGTTTACAACACTCCATTATTGAGACGGTTGCTGTTGCAAAGTTTACAAGCAAAGGGCTGGAAAACAGCACATATAGAGACGCAAGTTGTGGAAAAAGTGCCCAGGGTATCCTGGATGGCGAACGGCTTTCGCTTCACCCGCGCTCAATTGGAAATCGTTGCTGCGGGTAAAAATACGATCCAGGTGTCCCAAGGAAAAAACAAGCGTCCCAGTCGTTTGTTCGTCGGACCGTTGAATATTCAGCCGAATGCCTACGGCAATTTTACCTTGGTGAATCGCGTTGGGTTAGAAACTTATCTGCGGGGTGTGGTTCCCAACGAAATTGGCGCAGCGGCGCCAACTGCGGCATTGGAAGCACAAGCAGTAATTGCGCGGACTTATGCGCTGCGAAACTTGCGCCGGTTTGCCATTGATGGCTATCAACTTTGTGCTGACGTTCACTGCCAAGTTTATTATGGACTCAGCGGCGCAACGCCCACTACCGATCGAGCGATCGATTCTACAAAAGGCTTGGTATTGACTTACAATAACGAGCTGGTGGATGCGTTATATTCTTCCACCACGGGCGGCGTTACGGCTCCTTTTAGCGATGTTTGGAATGGCGAAGATCGACCTTATTTGATCCCCGTAGTCGATGCGGTGGGCAATATTTGGGATTTGTCAAGCAATAGTTTAGCGTCCGAGGAAAACTTCCGACGATTTATCAGCTTGGAAAAAGGCTTTAATGAAGAACGCTGGGAGATGTTTCGCTGGCGTAAAGAAGCCAGCCTGACAGTTTTGACGAATCATTTGCGAAAATATCTGGAAAATCGCAAGCATCCGCTGGCGAATCTTACTGCTATTCGAGGAATGCAGATTGTTGAGCGATCGCCAGCGGGACGGATTCAGAAAATGGTGGTGCAAACCGATAAAGGCAATCTTGAACTTAGCAAAGAAGAAGTTCGCAGCGCTTTGTTACCCCCGCGCAGTACATTTTTTTATGTAGAACCAGTTAAAAAATACAACGCGCTGTGGGGTTACGCCTTTATCGGGGGTGGCTTTGGACATGGGGTTGGTTTGAGTCAAACAGGTGCGTATAAGTTAGCCGAACTCGGTTGGTCAAGCGAGCGAATTCTTAACTTTTACTATCCTGGGACTCAACTGGTTCCCCTGAACAATTCGATTGTTTTTTGGCAGAATCCATCCGCCGAAAAGAAATAGAAAAGGTGAGGGAGATCGGGGAAAAACTTTTTCCCCATCTTCCCCATCTTTATAGCGGATTGCAGCCGTATGAGGTACGGCGAAAGTTTGTCAAGCGCGCAGCATTAATGCTGCGCGCTTGACAAACAAAGCCGAAGGGCTGTACCTCACTCGTTTGAACTCTGCTGTCAAGGTTCTCAGGGGAGTTTCAAGTTAGTGAATTGTCTCGCGCAAGGGCACTCACTACTAGCAACTCCCCTGAAGAATTTCGCTCGAAGCTTTTAGTAGAGATCTTCTTCTTTGTGGGTCATAATGGTGCAATCAGATTTGGGATAAGCCACGCAGGTTAAAACGTAGCCAGCTTCAATTTGATCGTCATCCAAGAAAGATTGGTCGGATTGGTCAATTTCACCGCTGACAATTTTGCCAGCGCAAGTCGAGCAAGCGCCTGCGCGACAAGAGAAAGGCAGGTCGAGTCCTTTTTCTTCCGCTGCGTCGAGAATATACTCGTCATCTTTTACTGTAATGGTCTCATTTAGACCTTCGGCTTCGTTGATTAATGTGACTTTGTAAGCAGGCATTGGCTCTCCTCTTATGTGTTCTTAACAGCCGTATAAGTTTTCCTTAAGCAGCGGTGTTCGCCCAAATCGATTTCGGCGCTGCGTTCAGGTTTGCTTCACATTCTGATACTAAAGGAAAACATCATAGTTTTTATACTTATTTGCCAATTTGGTTGAATGGGATTCGCAATCAATTTTCTTAATTTCATCTTAATTACTTATACTTATGGAAAACAGCTAGCGATAAGGGTTCGGGGAGCTGACCCATAATTCTGGGGCTAGAGGTACGAATGGGCGTAACAAAAAATAGAGAACATATGGTGTAAAATGAGTGGTTTAACTAATTATATTGATGGCAAAATGCCCTTAAAAGTCGGTTTGGTAGGGACTGGATATGCAGCGAAACTAAGGGCCCAAACTTTTCAATCAGATCCCCGCAGCGATCTGGTAGCGATCGCCGGACATACCCCCGAAAAAACCCAGGAATTCGCTCAAACCTACCAAGCTTTGGCGCTAGACTCTTGGCAGGAGTTGGTAGAACGTCCGGATCTAGATTTGGTGGTAATTTGTACAATTAATCGGGATCACGCTGCGATCGCTCGCGCCGCCTTGACGGCGGGTAAGCATGTCGTTGTAGAATATCCCCTCGCCCTGGAACCAAAAGCAGCAGAGGAAGCGATCGCCCTGGCACAAGCGCAGGGTAAACTGTTGCACGTGGAACACATCGAACTGTTGGGGGGAGTCCACCAAGCACTGCGCCAGTCGATCGGGGAAATTGGTACGGCATTTTATGCACGCTACTGTACGATCAATCCCCAACACCCCGCCCCGCGCAAGTGGACTTACAACCCAGTATTATTCGGTTTTCCCCTTAGCGCTGCGCTTTCCCGCTTGCACCGACTCGTCGATCTATTTGGGGAAGTCGTCAGCGCTAGCACTCAAGCGCGTTTTTGGCAAGACGATCCAGAATTTTACAGCGCCTGTCTTTGTACAACTCGGTTACGTTTCAGTAGCGGTTTAATTGGGGAAGTAATCTACGGTAAGGGAAAAACTTTCTTCCAGGCGGAACGCAAATTTGAAGTCCAAGGGGAACAGGGTACGCTAATATTTGATGGCGAAGAGGGCAAGTTAGTCCGGGGAGAGACAACGGCACCGATCGAAGTGGGAAGTCGGCGGGGTTTGTTTGCCAAGGATACCAAGATGGTACTAGACCATTTACTGGAAGGCACTCCCCTATATGTCACCCCAGCAGAAAGTTTGTATACGCTCAAAGTAGCAGATGCTGCTCGTGAGTCGGCAGAAACGGGTCAAACGGTTTACCTTAAAAATTGATAGAACCCGTACTGAGGACTAAAGTCCTCACTACTAACCTATGAATTTGTTGAAAAAGCCAGATCGTTCGTCTTTTCCTTGGTTTACCGTCGGTATGGCGGGGGTGTTGCTGCTATCGTTCGGTTTGCATTTTTGGGGGCTAGACCGATTTAACACTTTGGTGTTTGATGAGGTTTATTACGTTAAGTATGCTAATAACTATTTAACCCGGACGCCTTTTTTTGATGCCCATCCGCCTTTGGGGAAGTATGCGATCGCTCTCGCCATTTGGATTGGCAGTCACTTTCAATCCCCACAAGATGCAGTCAATAATCTAGGGGGTGTGCCGTTTTCTCCCTGGACTTACCGTTGGTTAAATGCGCTTGTGGGTTCGCTGCTGCCTTTTGTGGTGGGTGCGATCGCATATCATATCAGTCACCGTCGTAGTTACGCCCTTATTGCTGCTTTATTCACCACCTTAGATGGTTTATTTCTCGTCGAATCCCGCTATGCTTTAATTAATATTTATCTAGTTTTTTTTGGCTTGTTAGGTCAGTGGTTTTTCCTCCTGGCATTAGAACATCAAAATCCTTGGCGTTGGGTTTGGTTAGCCCTATCTGGTCTTGGTTTTGGAGCCTGTATTTCAGTTAAGTGGAACGGGTTGGGATTTTTAGTCGGAATTTATCTAATTTGGATTTGTGCGAAGGTAATGCAGTGGATGGGAAGAGACATCAAAAACTCACCCCTTCTTTGCCAAAATTTAACCCAAATTAAATTCTATCATTTATTGGCAAATTTGGCTATTCTTCCCGCGATACTTTACTACTTAGTTTGGATTCCCCACTTACAAATAAATACAAAAACGGGATTTTGGGGACTGCACAAACAAATTTTAGGATTTCATCAAGGACTGGGAAGCGGAGCGAGCGTTCATCCTTACTGTTCCAGTTGGTATACTTGGCCTTTGATGCTGCGTCCGATGAGTTATTTTTACGAAACGGCGCGCAATACAACCGAACCCGTTCCATCTTTTGGCCCGCCTTTACCCGCAGGGGCTGGTAAAGTTATTTACGATATTCATGCAATGGGAAATCCATTTTTATGGTGGTTATCAACGGCTGCAATTGTTTTATTGCTAATCCAACTGGCTAGCCACATTTGGTTATTTGCAAGTAGGAATACAGAGCCTATATCTCGTTCCCAGTCATCTCGTTCCCAGGTTCGTACATCTCGTTCCCAGGTTCAACCTGGGAACGATTTCCTAGAGGATCTGCCTCGGCATTTTACTGGTATAATACTGGGAATCAAGCAGTCACCCAAATTGTGGCTTGCGCTGTATTTAATGTTGAACTATGCGGCTAACTTTCTGCCTTGGATTAAGGTAACGCGCTGTACTTTTATCTATCTTTATATGCCAGCAGCGATCTTTGCATTTTTGACCATTGCATGGCTAGTAGAACGGTGGCTTTATAGTTGCTATATTGAGTTTCGGTTTCTGGGATTTACGGTGATTTTTATAATTTTATTAGCCTTTGTATTTTGGCTGCCAGTATATTTGGGTTTGCCTTTATCTCCCGCAGCTTTTCAATTGCGAATGTGGCTGCGTTCTTGGTATTAATAACTCAAGTTGTTAGCAAAATAAAACTTGTGGCTAATGGCTAATTGCTAATTGCTAATTGCTAATGGCTAATGGCTAATGGCTAATGTCAGCACGACCTGGCGATCGCCTTTGTTTCTTTCAGGACTTACGCAAAGAAACAAAGGTGATACAAAAAATCCTTGGTTTGGTTGCCAGAGATATGCCTCCGGCACGCTACGCGAACAACGGTAGAAACCGGGTTTCTGGCAACGCCCTTGCGTAAGTCCTGTCTTGGTATATTTCTTGTTTCCAAATCAACGATTTTTCAGAGAAACAAAGGTGCTTTGCTTGTGTTGGGTTTCATTCTTCAACCCAAGCTACGTATATTATAAGTGATTAAGCGGATATGATATAATGGCTAATGTCAGTAAAAATCCGATATTAACGTAAGTTGCTAGTTATAAGTTGTGAAATTGGTAATGGGTAATTGGTAATGGGTAATTGGTAATTGGATTAATATAATGTCCGCTGGCATCGGTAGCTCCACGTCGGGGCGGGTTTATTTATTATTGGCGCTGCTAGCAATTATGTCTCGTAAAACCCGCCCCTGCAACATCAAAAACACTTGCATAACCATTGCTACCGGACATCATATAAAAGGCAGTCTACTCTTGACAATTACCCATTACCCCAGTCAAAAACCGGGTTTCTTTGGCGTCAGAAACCCGGTTTATGAGTAGATTTCTCCCTGTCAAACCCACGATTTTTCAGAGAAAGCGGGTTTATTTGCCAAGGGATGTAACTAGCAACTTTAGTAATTAGCAATTAGCAATTAGCAATTAGCACTGTATTATCTGCCTAATTTATTGGGAATGCCTTCGCACCCGCCTGGTATAGTGGCTCTTGTTTTAGTACCGCCCCAGGCGCAACAATAGTAACGCTGTTCTTCTGATAACCGCTGGACGCCTGTGAAGTCGGCGTTTTCTACGACTGCGCCGGTATGCACGCCCGTGGTAAAATCGGGAAGTTCGGTGCGACTGCGGGGGGTGGCGGTTTCGGCTTTACCGTAGAAGAAGCGAGTGGCTTTTAAATCTGCGTAGGCGAGTTTCGCATCGTAGAGTATTGTACGGGCGAGGTTGGCTTTTACGAGGTCGCATTTAGTCAGATTTGCTCTGACTAGATTGGCGTCGCTTAAATCTGTCCAGCGCAGGTCGGTATAAGACATATCCGCACCTGCTAACATTACTCCCAAGTCGATGACGCGCACGCCATATTCTCGGTCCTCTTCGTATCCGCCATAACCGTTAAAAATTGGGCGTCCTAAAAGTTGGTCGCGCTTGATGGGTGTGAGCAATTTAGACTGGGATAAAAAGCGGATAATTTTGGCTTTTCCTTCTGAGTCTACGCTGCTGAGTAGGGCGGCGGTGCGTCCTTCTGCGATCGCTCTCTCTTGAGGCCAATCTTCTAAAAATCCTTGTTGATCTAATGCTAGATCGGAAACGCCTTGAAAGTATGCGTCGATTGTTTGTTGTTGGGTAATTCTATTTTGCTGGATCGTCAGGTCTTTGGATATAACGTACTGTCGCCACGCAATGTAAACGGCGAGGATGGCGATCAATATTTGCCCTACCGCACCCGTCCATTCTGCCAGAGATCCGACTGCTTCCCAATTAAATTGACTACCCCACCGGATCAGTTGTTTGTAAACTCCAAATATTTTCAACAATCCCGCCAGCGCAAACAATACTCCCACGGTGGCGATGAAGAGCGTTCGCTCGGTGGTGCTTACTCCATTTAACCAGTTTTCGATCTCAGGCCAAAGCACTCGCAACGAGATCAGCAGCGCTATAATCGACCCCGATGAAGTCAGCCAGAAGTTATTCGAGATTAACCCAAATAGTATGATAGCGATCGCCACCAGGGTTACCAACGCCGCCGCGCGAGGCGCAACATAGGAACCTGGGTAGCGTTGTTTGACTATAGTTCCAGATTGAATTTCCCTCGATATTTGTCCCTCTTGTTCGTTTGTCGCCATAGTCGCTGTCAAAGATTGACCGTGAGCTGCGCTGTCTGTTGTTGCACCATTGTTAGTGGTATCTGCACTTTCTGACGACAATTCTGCTTCTGTGGGGTTAGGGTTGCGAGAATTTTGTTCTGTTGTCATGTTCTAGCTTTCCCAGGCTGTTGCAAAAATAATCCACATTTTAGCTACACTCTACACCACGAACAATTTTTGGCTTTGAGCTAGGGTTTCTATCTGCCATAAAATTGCCTATGGGACGCAATTCAATTTCTCTGGCGCTTGTTGCGGTTTTGGCTGTGGTTATTTTAGTTTCGGTTCAGAATGCTTTAAAAATCGAGCTTATATGGGCGCACCTTTTTCCATTCTAAATATATAGTATACCAAATAATCAAATTAGTCAAGCGGGTTGCAGAAACCCGGTTTTTTAGAAAAACCGGGTTTGTAGCGATCGCTGCACCCGTGGGGGGAGGAAAATCGCAAATATTTGTAATTTTTTTTCCCGTCTAAGCGATCTAGTAGTTTAATATTCGGCAGATATCTATCGGGGGAGGGAAGCCAAATGGAGTCCGGACATTACGAATTTAGCAGTTCGCAAAACGGTCTGATTAAGGATCTGGCGGATAAAATGCGGTTTGTTAGCTTTTTCCTGATTGGTTTGGGTGTTCTTGCTACTATCGAGGGGGTAGCGGCTTTGACAAAAGACGGCTTCGGTAATATTGTCTATGGCACGATTCAAATTATCATTGGCCTCTGGACTCAAAAGGCAGCGTTTTCTTTTCAGCGAATTGTAGATACTCAAGGCAACGATATCGAGAACTTGATGGGGGCATTGGGGGAAATGAGAAAACTTTATACCCTGCAATACTGGCTCTACATTATCGCTTTATTTTTTGTAGCGATCGCACTTGTAGTAGGTATATTCCTTGGCATTGCTTCCGTTAGCAGGTAAGCGATCAAAGTTGTTCTTTTAGATCGGTTTTCCAATCCCTACCCCAAAGAAGAAGTTGCGCGATCGATTGTTGCTACTTCTTCGGAGGATAATTTCACATCAACTGCACGCACCGAGTCTGCAATACTGGAAATTTTACTAGCACCGGGAATAGGCACGATGCAGGGTGATTTTGCCATCAACCATGCGAGTACTATACTATATATCGACACGCCTTTTTCTTGAGCGAGTTGAGCGATTTCGGGAATATCTTTTAAAGAACCGACGCGGCGACTACCACCCAACGGACTCCAAGGCAGAAATGTTAGTTTTTCCCGTTGGCAATACTTTAGCACGCCGTCTAATTCTGGCAGGCGATACCAAGGATTGTACTGATTTTGCACCGAAACAATTTCTACTACATCCCGCGCCCGCTTAATTTGTTCTACGGAAAAGTTAGACACTCCTACAAACCGGATTAAACCTTCTTTTACTGCTTCTTTTGCGGGTGCGAGGGATGCTTCTATCGAATATTCTGGATCGGGGGCGTGATACTGCCAAACATCGATCGGTTTCTCACCGCCAAGCGCCTCGAAACTTTCTCGAATTGTCTTTCTTAAATGGTCGGGATTGCCATTGCGCGTCCACGCACCGTTAGGGCGCATCAAACCACCTTTGGTAGCGACGATGACATTGCTAACATCGCCGTATTGTTGCAGCGCTTTGCGGATCAGTTTTTCATTGTGGTGCTTATCCGACTCATCTTGGCAGTAAGAGTCTGCCGTATCGATCAGGGTAACACCAAGGTCTAGGGCGCGATGGATCGTGGCTATCGCTTGTGTTTCCTCTGGTCTGCTGCTGACGGACATCGGCATTCCACCGAGAGCGATCGCGCTAATATTTACACCAGTATTTCCCAATTGTTTTGTTTCCATTAGTTATTAGCAATCAGTTGGTTAATTAAACACCCGTATATAAGCTTTATTGCAGTATTTGATATGCGTCATCTTCCCCTAGGAGGATGTCTTTTTCATCATTTTGTTGTTCCTCTAAAGATTTCCAACCTGCTTGCCACATCGAGGGGTCTTTTAGCGCTTTTGCATTGAGCCAAAAGCGGACATGGGGGTCGCAGGAAGCCACCATTTCTGCAAATACCATATCGCCTTGATTTTGGCGATTAACTACCTGAAAATGGCGCCATCCCCAAGTTTTTTGCTTTGCCGTCCATTTTGACCCAACTAGATGGGGAAACTTTGGTTTTTTTGGCATTTTTTCACCTCTAATCTGCCCCAAGATAGTGTGTGCCGCTCGCCAGACAATTTTAGGCTGAGATATGTAGTCACTCCTGGAAATAATTATGACTGGCGAAGCACCCAAACAGCCTGCTTTCAAAGAAAATGTTAATCCACCTACCGGAACCGAGGATATAGTAGACCCCAGAGATCTTGTCCGTACCAGCGGTATCCCGGAAAATCCAGAGGAAGTTATTAGCAATCCTGCTGTTGCGCCTCAAATGCCTGACGACATTCTGAGAGATTTGCGGGGAGATTTGAGCAAAGAAGCGTAATTTGGTAATGGGTAATTGCTAATTGCTAATTGCTAATTGCAAGTAGGCGGCAAAAGCATTTTCCTATTCCCGATTACCTCTTAACAAATTGACGCATGCTGGCGTCTTTTAACAAACGCAAAAAAGCAACAGCAGGCGTCAATTTTAAAGTTTTTTAGCTTTAGAACAAACCCAGGGTCAAGGATTTGTCAATTGGGAAAGTAGCACCGATACCCAGCCACAGCGTGACCACAGTGCCAAAAAGAAATACCGCCATTGCAACAGGACGACGGAAAGGATTTTGGAACTTATTAACGCCTTCAATGAAAGGAACGATAATCAGACCCAGGGGTACAGATCCCATTAATACAACGCCCAGCAGTTTGTTTGGAACGGTACGCAGGATTTGAAAAACAGGCCACAGATACCATTCTGGCAGGATTTCCAGTGGCGTTGCGAAGGGATTAGAAGCTTCTCCCACTGGTGCTGGATCGAGAACGGCTAGACCAATTATTAAAGCCATCGACCCCATAATTACAACGGGGAAGATATACAGCAGGTCGTTGGGCCATGCGGGTTCGCCGTAGTAGTTATGACCCATTCCCTTAGCAAGTTTGGCACGTAAGACTGGATCTGCCAAATCTGGTTTTTTGATTGTCGCCATGATTGAGAGTGTTCTCCTTAGAAGTGAGAAAGGTTTGAGGTTTGGTAGAGGCGGGTAATACCTGCCCATCTATGCCACGATCAACAGTTTATTTAAACCCGCCCCCGTCTGCTGACTATTCGCTGTTTTATATCAAGCGCCGTACTTACAACGGACCGGAAATGCCTTGCTTGCGAATCATCAAGAAGTGCAGCAGCATGAACACGGCGATTAGCCAGGGTAAAACAAAAGTGTGGGCGCTGTAGTAGCGGGTCAAGGTTGCTTGACCGACGCTGGAACCGCCGCGCAGCAAGTCTGCCATCAAGGTGCCAACGACTGGAATCGCTTCGGGTACGCCGCTAACGATCTTTACCGCCCAGTATCCCAATTGATCCCAAGGCAGGGAGTATCCGGTTACACCAAAAGAAACGGTGATTACTGCTAGGATGACGCCAGTTACCCAAGTCAGTTCGCGAGGCTTTTTGAAACCGCCGGTTAAATAAACCCGGAAGATGTGCAGAATCATCATCAACACCATCATGCTGGCAGACCAGCGGTGGATGGAGCGAATTAGCCAGCCGAAGTTAACTTCGGTCATGATGTACTGCACTGAGGAGAAGGCTTCGGTGACGGTTGGCTTGTAGTAGAACGTCATCGCAAATCCAGTCGCGAACTGGACTATAAAGCACACCAGGGTGATGCCGCCCAGGCAGTAAAAGATATTGACGTGGGGTGGAACGTACTTGCTGGTGACGTCATCGGCAAGTGCCTGAATCTCCAAGCGTTCCTCAAACCAATCGTAAACGTTTGCCATAAAGCCAGAATTCCTAAAGGATGTATTGCTGTTGTGGGGTTTCCCGCTTAGAGAAGGCGGTGGGGGTGACGGGTTTCCCGATCCTACCTGTGGACTTCGGAGTCTTCTTGTCCACAGGCGTTAATTCGGAGGTAACCCGTCCTACTCAAAAGTTAGTCAAACTTGTCCGATAAAGCTTGGTTTTAGCTCCTGCTTGGACAATTTTGCCGAATTATAGCCGAAAATCTGACTATAATTCCCTCTCTTAGCTTTCCTGAACTGGTTCCTGACTCTTATTTCTCAGATGCCAATTGCAGATGATGCCGACTGAGAGGTGTTGAACGCGCCATTCTACAACTTGTATCAGATAGATGAGACGGGTTGCGTTCGATCTTCTATTAAAAAAAGTAACATAGTCCGCAAGAGGTTTTCCGTTGAATTTACAGATCGCTGGGTTTGCCCCAAGTTGGCAACCCAGGCTGAAATTTGGCAGGATTGGTCAAACTATCTGATTAGTGGCGGTCGAATGAAGTATAAGCTTTGTGACATGCAAAATCGCTTTTTACGGGTTGGGATTTCTGCTATCCTTTTGGTTATTTTGGCTTTGGGCGGGTGGGCATCCCCTGCTGCGGCTTTGAGTGAGGAGCAAAGGCTTTTAGCAGAAGTATGGAGAATTGTCAATCACTCTTATGTGGATGATACGTTCAACCATCAAAATTGGTGGCATTTGCGAGAGAAGCTGATCAAGCAACCGCTGAAAAATCGAGAGCAAACTTATGGGGCGATCGCGCAAATGCTATCGAGCTTAGACGATCCCTTTACGCGACACCTGAAACCGGATCAATATCGCAGTTTACAGGTTTCGACTTCTGGAGAACTAACTGGAGTGGGATTGCAAATTGCCTTGGATGAAAAAACAGGCGAGTTGGAAGTGGTAGCGCCGATTGCGGGTTCTCCAGCGGAACAAGCAGGGATACAACCGCGGGATCGCATCAAAGAAATAGACGGCTTTTCGACAGCGCAACTCACCTTGGATGAAGCTGCTGCGAGGATGCGCGGGCCGCGCGGCACTAGCGTCAGCCTTACTTTAGCACGGGATGGGGAACAGATCAGAGAAGTGCGTTTGGTGCGCGATCGCATCGCGCTTAACCCAGTCCTCGCCGAACTGCATTCCGAACCCGGAGACGCGAAAGTCGGCTATATTCGCCTCAATCAATTTAGCGCCAACGCTCCCGCCGAGTTAGCCCAGGCCGTAGCGCGCTTAGAGCAACAAGGTGCCGATTCATACATTCTCGACCTGCGAAACAATCCCGGTGGTTTGTTGCAGGCAGGAATTGAAATTGCTCGCCTGTGGTTAGATGAAGGTACGATTGTTTACACCGTTAACCGACAAGGGGTTATGGGCAGCTTTGAAGCCAGCAAAGAGGCGCTAACCCGCGATCCTTTGGTGGTTTTAGTTAACCGGGGAACCGCCAGCGCCAGCGAAATTCTTGCCGGTGCTTTGCAAGATAACCATCGCGCTCAATTGGTGGGTGAAAAAACTTTTGGTAAAGGCTTAATCCAGTCTTTATTTGACTTATCAGATGGTTCTGGATTAGCAGTAACCGTTGCCAAGTACGAAACTCCCAACCACCACGATATTAACAAGTTGGGGATTATGCCAGACCAAGTTGTAAACTTAGATCCAATTAAGCGAGATCAAATTGGCACAGAGGCAGACCGACAATATCAAGCAGCGGTTAAACTGTTGACGAACCCGTCAATTGTTGCCCATGCTGGGTAGATAATCGCAAATAGGAATTCAGAAACCCGGTTTTTTGGAAAAACCGGGTTTCTGGTTAACCAAGTAAGTTATCTGCCGTAATGAAACTATTGACGAGATCGATAAGAGAAATATTCATCACTGCGCCTAAATAACCACCATTAGCGATGCGAATAAAAGTGCCGTCTAATCGACCATTTCCGTCAGGATCGAACAGTTGAGGCAGTGCTGATGCTGTATTTGCGATTGTAGTTCCACCGACTGAAGAACCTTGCCTTCTAAATTCATCGGCAGTGACGCTGAAGCGTTCTAAAGCAATGTCAACCAGGGTGAGTCCGCCTGTAATTCCAATTTGATCGATGCCTAGTTCAAAACCAGCGATTGCATCTGCTTCAAACTTGTTAGTTACAGAGGTATCTCTGCGGAGGACGAAAACATCGGCAGCGCCATCCCGTAGCAGGACGTTTGCATCTCCCAACAACAGATCTTGTCCCAAGTCACCAGATAAGATATCCCTACCGTTACCACCCGATAGAATATCATCATCTTTCCCCCCGCGCAGGATGTCGTTTCCATCACCTCCTTCCAGATAATCGATGCCGAGATTGCCGCTGAGAATGTCATTTCCGGCATTGCCAAAGAGATCGTCACCATCCTTGCCACCATAAATAATGTCGTTACCGCCGCCGCCGATTAGGGAATCGCTGCCTTGATTGCCAAAGATCAGTTCGCTGTCGGTCGATCCTTTTACGGTATCGTTGCCTTCCAGGGCAAATAAGCCTTCTGGATAGGGGGTGAGGAAGCCCGCAGTTAGGGTAAAATTATCCGAGGTTGGATTTAACAGATAGCGAGCGCCATCAGCACCTGCCATAGTTGTGTTCTCCTGGAACGTCGCCAAGCAACTTTAGCAGACTTCAGCGCCTGCGCGATCGCAGCCTTGCAATCCTACACTGGGATTGTGACGATATTCTTTCTGGGGAACCCAGACATTTATTTTGCGATCTTTTTGTGCGATCGCATAAATATATTCAACGCTGGGGTCATAATTTACACCCACGCGCAAGTTAGAAAAATCATCTTCGCAGATCTCGTAGCCAAACCTAACCACAATTTGAGCCACCAGGCAATCAGCTGTATAACCGTATTCTCCGTGGATTTCTCTTTCTTGCCAAAACTTTTCTAGAAACGGTTTGAGGATGGGCAAGATTTTGTTGGGGCTGCCATTCCTGCTAGCATAAACGATTACCGGATTTCCTTCTACAACGATGTGACAGGGCGTAGGCATTTTTGTTTAATAAACGGGTTTACCGATCCAGGGTACCGCTCTACGATGCACCTGGGGTAGGGGAAAAATACTATTTATCAAAAAAATTGAATACTCGTTTCCCACCGGAAGAATACCTATTTAACGAACCGCCAAGACGCCAAGAACGCCAAGAAAGAAGAGGGGAGATCTTCAGGGCGCTAAGGGAGTAACGGTAGGAGGAAGAGGGATAGGGAAGTGGGAGGCAGTTGTCTCCCACTTGGTTACCAGACTCAGCAGATAACGCAAGTAGGGGCGGGTTTAACCAGAAAAGAAACCGGGTTTCGACCACGATCTCTTTCCTTGTTCCACAATTTTTCACAGAAACCCGGTTTCTGTCGGTAAAACCCGCCCCTACCAGTTATAACCTTGGGCGTTGCTAATAGCTAATTGCTAATTGTGAGAGCTATATAATATCCTTCTATTAGCCATTAGCCATTAGCCATTAGCTATTAGCCCGCAACTTGAGTTAATAGCGTCTATTGTCTGAAAATCAATCAAGCCGACGGGAGCGATAGTTTCCTTTAATTTCCCTGTTGTAAAATCCTCCTGGAGAATTGGTTGAAAGCAGATCTTCCCAGGTTTCTTCATCCACACCTTCATACTCATAAACCGAGCCGTTTTTAAACTCAATTTGCAATAAGTGACGGTCTGGATCGTATCCGATGGAATTTGCCATTGTGGAGTGTACTGGTAGCATGGGGATTTCTGCTTGGACTCCCGGTAGTTGATAAAAGTCAATGGATGCAGCAAGTTCGGGAGAATCTGACGCTGCAATTTCATTCAGTTGTACGAGTCCTTCATAGGCGGCTTTCGGTGCGGGAATTTCGATTATATCCAGCCGATCGCCTCTGTCGATTGCTATTGCCAAATAATCGTCATTGTGACTAATAGCTAAAATGTTGCTGAGATCGAGTTTGTTGAATTGCATGTTAATTTATCCGATGTTTGCTAATTGCTAATTGCTAATTGCTAATGGTTAATTATTTACAAGCCATTAGCAATTAGCGTTACTTCAATTTGTTCTGATTTTTGGCTTGTTCTAGGGCAATTTCTTTCATGGCTTGGAAGGAACTGAGGTTGGACGATCCTTCGATTGCTTTCACCGCCAAATCTTGTACTTGTTTGAGGGCAGCATCGAGTTGTTTGGATAAATTTTGAATCCGGAAGTTTTGAGAGTCTATTGTTTCTTGAAGCGATTGAATTCGCAATTCGTAGTTGCGCTTGCTGCCTTCAATGTCTTTGGCAAGTAAATCGGCTTTTACTTTGGCTTGACCATAAGCAATGGCTTTGCCTTCTTCTTTGGTACGTTTAATTGCGGCTTCCAATTCTTTTGGCATTGCTTCAACTTTGGTTTTAAGTTCGGAAAATTGGGTTTCTCGTTCGCTTATTGCTTTTTCCCGTTCCGCCCATTGTTTTGCTTGATTTTTCTGGAATTCTTCCAATTCTTGATACAGTCGCTTTTTCTCTTGTTCGTATTCTTCATCTGACAATTTGCGTGACAAAGTCAAATCGTAACTGTATTCTTTGGTATCCCGTAAGCGCGTTTTGGCAAGGGTTTCGTTGCGTTCTTTGATGAAGCGGCGGTGTTCTTCTTGTTCTTTTTCCCACGCTTTTTTGGCAGTGGTTGTTGCTTGGTTAATTTCATCTGTGCGTTGGCGCAGTTCTTCGTTAAAGGTTTTGGAACTTTCTTCGTATTGTTGGATTAATGTGTCTAGGCTACCGTCGGTTACTTCTAAACTGTGCAGTGCTTGCAATTCTTGTCGTTCTTCGCTGACTTTTCGCTGCGCTTCTTGCAGTTTAAATGCTTCGAGGACGAGCTTTTCGGATAAGTCGCTGACTGCACCGCCAAAGTTGAGTTGCAGTTGGTTTAACCCGTCAATGATTGATTCCATTTTCTGTTGTTTTGTCACGGTTTTGATGATGACTTCGGTGCTGGGTTTGCTGTTGCCGTTGCGTGGACTGGTTTGGGTTTCTGGTTTTTGCATGATTTGTGCTTCCAATTCTTTCTTTTCTTTCATTAGTTCGTCGAAGGCGGTGAGAATTTCAGCCTTTGTACTTTTTTCGGTGGGTCGTTTGGTTGCCATAATGAGTTACCGCTCTTGTGTGATTTGAGACGTTTTGGTTTGGTCGGGAATTTTGTAGGTTGGGTTACTCACTTACCGCCAGAAGAATTTTTATTGAATGAACCGCGTTCGCGAAGCGTGCGCGCCAGCGCTTAGACGCGTTAGCGTTCGCGCAGCGGCGCGGATGCGCTCAGCGATTCAAGGGTAGCGAATTAGAACGCGAAGGAAGAGAAAAGAAGAAGTGAAGATAATCTTCTGGCGGAATAGGAGTAAGTAGAGGGAAACTGAAGCGATCTACTCGCCTCGCTCAAAGATCTTTTTAATGAACCGCAAAAGACCCAGAGGACGCAGAGGGAAGAGGTGGGGAGGGAGTAAGGTTTTTAGGAGCGATTTGGGGAGTTGCCGAAGGCGCGCATTGCTAGTTCTTGTGCTTGGCGTAATGCGGTTTGGAGTTGGGTTGTGATTTCGGAGATTTGTTCGGTTTGTTTTTGGATTTTGGTGTCTAGGGATTGGATTTGTAGTTCGTATCCTTGTTTGGTGGATTCCCATTCTTTTTCCACCAAGTCTGCTTTGATTTTGGCTTCTTGAGAGGCATCGCGAATGCCTTCTTCGCGAGCTTTTTTGATCGCTTCGCCCAGTTCGTTGGGAAATGCTGCGGTTTTGCGTTGGTATTCTTCCAATAATGTTTGATTTGCTGCCAGAGTTTGTTCTCGTTCTGTCCAGTTTTTCTGTTTGGTTTGGTTTGTTTCTTGGATGTCTCGTTCGATTTGCCGCTTGGTTTCTTCATATTCGTCTCTGGCTATTTTGCGCGATCGCTCGGTGTTGTATCCGTAATCTTCTTCCTGTTTTGTGCGATCGCTTTGTTGCAGTTCGTTGCTTTCGTTGGTGGTGAGGTCGAATTCTTGTTGTTCTCGTTGCCAGATTTTGCGGCTTTCGGCGATTTCTTTTTCTAAGGTTTCGCGATCGCTTGCAGATCGTTGTTCCAAAAAGCGCAGGTTTTCCTGATGTTCTTGGGTTAATAAGTACAGTGCATCGGCGACGACGCGGGTTTGTTGCAGTTCTTGCAGGTGTTGGTTTTCGGTGGCGATCGCGCGTTTGAGATCGTCTAATTTTGTCGTTTCTGTCGTCAACCGCGTCGAAAGTCCGGTAACAATGTTGCCAAATTCTAGTTGCAGATCCGCCAATCCCCGGACGATGCTATCTGCTGTGTATTGGGAAACTGTTTCTAATACGGTGCGGTTTTTCTCTTTTTCTGCTTCCTCTTCTTTGGTAGCAACTCGCGATGCAACCTTGCGCCGTTCTGCCAAGATCTGTTCAAATGCATCGAGAATCTTCGCCTTGCTATCTTTGGCGGCAAACTGGTTCATAACACACCTTTTGCTGCTAGAGTGGTATTAGGATGCCAACTGTAGTTGGCATTTCCTGGTTACTACTCTAACACGGGTTCTCTGCCTATGCAATACCCAGCGACAAGTTTTGCCAACTTTAGTTATCAAAGTTTTGAAGGCTTTGTGGGGTGGGCATCCTGCCCGCCCAGACACAATGGCTTTGTGGGGTGGGCATTCTGCCCGCCCAGACACAATGGCAGGCAAGATGCCTGCCCCACAAGATCAGTTGTGGGGTGGGCATCCTGCCCGCCCAGACACAATGGCAGGCAAGATGCCTGCCCCACAAGAGCAGTTGAGGGGTGG
>NZ_BLAY01000169.1 GCF_020521235.1 Microseira wollei NIES-4236
CCTACCAGCTAATTGCTAATAGTTGGCTGGCTCATGGGAATATTTGACTGCCCTACCAGCTAATTGCTAATAGCTAATGGCTGGCTCATGGGAATATTTGACTGCCCTACCAGCTAATTGCTAATAGCTAATGGCTGGCTCATGGGAATATTTGACTGCCCTACCATTAGCCATTAGCTAATTGCTAATAGTTGGCTAATTGCTCATGGGAATATTTGACTGCCCTACCAGCCAGCTAATTGCTAATAGTTAATGGCTAATTGCTCATGGGAATATTTGACTGCCCTACCATTAGCTATTAGCGATTAGCCATTAGCTATTACGTTAATCCACTCGTTCTAATTGCCAGAGAATTTGGTTACCTTCGCGTCGCACGCGGGATACTACCCAGTTGCGCCACACCCAGTTGTCGCCGCGACTGGTGACGGCGCTGGTGTGGATATCCATTAAGTCGGCTAGTTCGGAACTGGTGATTAGGTAGCCTTTATGAGATATTTCATCGGCGATGCGGAGGGTTTCTACAAGATTGCGGAGTTGGGAAACTCGTACCTCGCCGGATATTTGCCCAGCGGTTTCTGCGGGTGAGAGACTGGTTGAGTCGTTCATAGCCAAGTCCGAGTTGGGCAGGTTAGAGGGTACTCCACTGGATTGTATCGTTTTGCGATGATCTGGGGCTGGTGCTGTTTCTGTTGCCAATAAGTCAGAGATTGGTGACTGTTGGAGTGAAGGGGTTTTTCCCAGGGCGAAGGCGCGGGCGATCGCATCGCATCTTTCGTTCCCCTCGTTGCCTGCATGACCCCGGACATGTTCCCAGTTTACTTGACTCGAATTGAGTTGATCCAAGGTTTCCCACAGGTCTTGGTTGAGGACTGGGTTTCCTGTGGAGGTTTTCCAGCCTTTCTTTTTCCAACCTTTCATCCATTGGGTGATGCCTTTTTTGAGGTATTCGCTATCGGTATAAAGCGTCACAGGTTGGGTTTGTTTGGTGGTGGTTAGGAGTTTTAACGCTGCGATCGCTGCCAGCATTTCCATGCGGTTATTGGTTGTTTGGGCTTCGGCTCCACCCATCTCGTACACCGAGCCATCGGCAAAGTATACCACGACGCCCCAGCCACCAGGGCCGGGGTTGCCGGTACAAGCGCCATCGGTGTAAAGGGAAGAAATTGTACGCGGGGATAACATCAAAGGATTTTGGATTTCAAATTTTAGATTTTAAATTTACTCGCTGCTCAGCTAAAGAATATGTAGATTTTTTTAACGAACTCAGGACTTAGGCAAAGGCGTTGCCAGAAACCCGGTTTCTTCGGGGATAGAAACGGGGTTTCTTGGCGTAAGTCCTGGAACTGCTCGAGTAAGCTCCACGATGCTCCAGGATGCACCACAGCAGATTGAGGATTGGCTAACTGGCTAGCGTTGCGCTTGAAGTTGGGAGGGACTGACGGTGAATGAGCGATTGGCGCATCGCTCCATCTTCACCAAATTGTCTGAATGTTTGTTAACGCCTGAATTCGCAGATCGCGAGGGGCACGGCATCAGTAAGTTTTGTCGCCAGCTCAAAGTTTTTCCGATGCCGTGCCCCTACAATCTGTGTTGCACCCAATTGAAAACTGCTTTAATTCCAATGCAACCGGATGCGATATTACTACTGATGTCATTAAACGATTTCCCTCGGAAAATTACCCCACATTTCTTTCCGCGCCAGGGCAATATCTTCTTCGGTGATGTCTACCTTCAAATCAGCACACAATCCTCTAACGCTGCGTCAGGGAGACTTAGCGATCATTTTTTGATACAAAAATTCCACAAAATCCAATAATTATTGCTGCTTATCTACAGGTAACTGCCGCAACTTTTCTAAGACTGCTTGCTCGATATTCATATATTTTTCCCTCGCTTGAATCGGCAAAATTGCTTTAATATTCGCCACGCTCTCAGTCATACCAAATCCGGAGCGATTACCCCCAATATTATCTTCCCCATCTTTCTTCCTGTCCTTCGTGTCTACCCAACGGGTGCGACTTCGCCTGGTTCGTTAAAAGAGCGGAAATGGTGCGCGGATTTGGTATGGCACATCGCGATGATTCATATCATGTCCAATAGCAAAGGTTGTGTAACTGCTAATAGCTAATCCCTGGCTGCTCTGGAGGCAATTGACAATTAGCAATTAGCAATTAGCAATGAGCAATTGGACATGATATCACTGTACCTTGAGATAATACTCAAATCGCTGCCGCAGTTGTTCAACTGTTAGATTTCCAGTCCAATATTCTACCAGAGCATAACCCAATGCCTTGGCTTCCCGTTCTGGTGAGGTAGAATTATCGAGCAATAAAGGCCACAGCGCCAGCAAGTTAAAATTAATCGGCTGATTATCCGCATTCAATAGGGAGAACAGTTCATACGCCATCTGAAGTTTACCAATGACAACTGGCAATTGTTCGACTGGTATTTTCTGCGCCAGCACATAAGCCAAGCTGGGCGATCCGGTGGAGATGGTGGAGATAAACTGAAGTACGGGACTTTTCAGCAGTGCTGTTAATCCTTGAGTCGTTGCCATCTGGAAACTGTAGCGATCGATAATTTTAGCCGCTGCGATGCTACGTGTTTCTAAGTCGCGCAAAAAGCGAGCCAATCTCAACTGTACGGCGGGGGCGATCGCTTCGATCAATGCCAAGGATAATTCATCCGCATTCCACGCTGTTCTACCCGTTTTGCTATCCTCCGTTACTACAGGCAAAACATTGTCACAATAATCACCCAGTAGTTGGGCGCGATATTCGGTTGCTTCGCGAATCGATATTTCTTTTGGCTTCTCGCCCCATTCCCAATCATAGGGGGGCTGCCATTCGCGGATCGGACGCAGTTTATCTACTTGCGTCACGACTGCGATCGCGGGTAAATCTGCTACTTCTGCCTTGATATCTTTGAGAAAGTCTACATCCATTTGCAGCGCCGGATCTAAGGCAGGATTAACCAGCAGCAGTAAATCGGCGTTTTTTGTATAATCCAGCACTAAATTTCGCAGGTCTTCACGCTTGACTTGTTCGTATCCTGGTGTATCCCAAAGGTTTAGGGTTTCTCCCGTAGAGTTTTCCCAGTGATAGCAGTGAATGTCGGTTGTGCTAGGTAATACATCTACTTCGGCAAGTTCTGACTGAAATAGGGTGTTAATCAGGCTGCTTTTTCCGGCGCCGGTGCGGCCTACTAGGAGAATATTAACGGGTTTTTGCACAACGGCTGCGGCGGGTTGGGCAGAGGCGAGGATGTCTTGTAGCGTTTGAGTTTGAGCTTTGGGTAGGGTGGGTGTGAGGGAGAAGAAGGTAGCGGGTAGGGTAGTACCGCCGTAGAGAGCGATCGCTTGACGCCACAAGTTCCGCAATGCTGCTTCCCGCAACAATTGGCTCAAATTGACAATTAATTGTTGATTTGCTTGGTTACTGAAACGCACAGAAGCGCGTTGAGCTACTGCCGCGACAGGATTTAAGATCCACTGTGCAAAATTCCAGGCGCGCATAAATTTACGCGCCGATGGTTCTAATTTGCGGTAGATTTCATATGCTTGGAAGGCTTGTGCAACGGTAACTTGATTGAGTGCGGGGGATAATTGTTGCATCCACCGATCCATGTCATCTACGGTACCGCGAATTAACCCGTAAGCTTGGGGGACGTAGATGTTGAGCAGGGGATATTTTACTTCTGGATGGTAGATGTTTGCGATGGCGCTGACGAGTTCGGTGCATCGCTGCCAAAAAGTTTGCCAATCTTCCCAAATCGGGCGATCGTTTTGTGCTGCGATCAGGATTTGTTGTAGTGCCGCTTCTACTTGAGTTGTGGCATCGGTTCCCCTGGGCAGTATTGTATCTTTTGTAGTCGATTCCAGTTCTTGATTAACCTCCGCCATTACCGCTTCTATCTGAGCTACGGCGGGTTGAGTCCATCGTACCAACAACCAACGCCAACCGACGAATACAAGCGTGAAAACGCCCCAAATCCAATTAATACCCCATTCGTGGATTTGCATTCCCGCTGCGACTAGCAAGAAACCGATGATAGTTGCGATTGGGAGTGCTAAGACGAACCATTGCCAGATTTTTAAGCGCACCATTTCGGATACCTGGATGAGATTTCTTATACCGCTATTGTCGATCTAACACTGCTCTGATCGCTGCATAATGGAAAATGGGTTCTATGAGGAGCACAATTCTGATCAAGGAGCGTTTGCGGGAAAATGCTACCCAAATTCGAGAGCGATACCTGAAAAAACCCGTCGGTAAAGGGAATGTTGCGATTGCTGAAGTACATCTCCAAAGTGATGTAGTTTTTTGTGTAGGAGGAACATCTAGACAGAGGAGTCCAACTCCTTTACCAAAGCCGAAGTCAGAAGGAGGACAATTTGAGCCAATAATTGACTCCTATGCCAAGCGTCTTATGGATACTGATGCAGAGTATAAAGTATTATCCGCGATTGCAGAAACTCTTGAGACGGCTTACGATCTTCAGGTAGAAGGTAATCTTTATCTTTATAGTGAATTCCAACCCTGCGAAAGCTGTAACAATATAGTGAGGCAGTTTAGAGAAAAATTTCCGCATATAAGGGTAGAAATATTTTGGGACTACCCTTATCCACCCGAATCATTGTAATGGAGGGACTCCTGATGGTATTGACATCAAACCACCCTGTAGATCTGACATCATCCTCGTTACCTACTATACCTGATTCCCTTAAAGTTTTACTGACCAGAATCAGTCAGCAACATTATGAAGAACTCTATGAGCCAGAGGCAGATGGAACAACTCCACTCCCAGAAACATTAAGTGAAATTTTAGAAGCATTTCAAAACAGCGATCGTACACTATGTCACCTTCGTTATATCTGGATGGCGCTGATTTTAGCTCTATTAGTAGAACCAACGCTGGAATACTATCAACCAAGCAATTCATTCCCAAAAAGTACTGTCAATTGGCTGGTGTTATGGCTGCTAAAAAATATTGATAAAATCATCAATGATGAAAGTCAGAATACTAGCTATAGTAAGAGCGATGAATTGCTTAATCAAATTTCAGAAACTAGCGAGCTATCTGCTCGTAAAGATCTAGTAAGTTTTCAGGTACTCAATGAAGCTCTAGATGTTTTTCATAATGCGCTCCGGGTTCTCGATTATGACCAGTCCGTGGAAGCACTTCTAGAGATTTTAGATGATTGCTTGGAAGGTTATGCAGTTTTCCCTGGATCTAAGGGGAGACGTGAGCTATTTGACTGGTGGGTACTAGAGGTTGTGCCAGCAAGTTGGTATTTACTACCTCCCAAATCCTTTTATGTGGTACAAGGTCTGCAAAATAAAGAAGAGGTTAAATTGCGTCAGACTAACTTATTGCAGCAAATTAGCTCGGTAATGTGGTTGCTTCTCCGAGAAAGCTCAAGTAGTAAAATAGAAACAAAATCTCAGAGGCAATATACGCTGTCTGGTATTGCCTATACCAATAAGGTCAAAATGGATAATGAATTGATTAGGGGTGATTTTAACTCAAGCCACAACCTAACTAACCGTGAAAAAAACGAGCGAGTAGTTTGTTCTGCGTAGTTGATTAAATAATGGAGATGAGCAAGCAACAAGATATCAGAGAGGAAATAGCTGCACTCCTAAAGTCTCTCCAAGAAAGAGAATCGATTGGTGCAGAAAAGGAGAGCTATGGGGAGGAATACATTGCTAAACTTAAAACAGCTTGTAGTAACTTCCTCAAGCAGGAGTCTTTTCAAGTTGGACAACTTGTGAAATGGAAAGAAAATCTCAAGAATAGAAAAATACCTTACAAGAATCAACCAGCGATTGTTGTTGCCGTCCTAGACGATCCTATTATCAGCAATGAACAAGAATCTGGTAGCCCCTATTTCCGAGAGTCGCTAGATATTGTATTAGGAGTATTAGTTGATGACAACACTTTTCTAACTTTTTACTACGATAGTAGAAGATTCGAGACTTACTAGATCGGAAATTCCCTGCTGTCAAGTAGCATATCCCCATAGTTTGATATGACGCAGAAAATCCAACAGCGATCGCTATTCGTGCCAGAGGCGATCGCAAGTTCGCCTTTGGTTTTCTTGACGCAGGAAACCTAACATCCGATCGTTCGCTGCATCGAAAGGACGAGCGATCGCACTTAAGTTTAACGACGAGTGTGGGCGATTGCCCTACACGCTCTGGAGTTAGGCGTGCGTAAGTCCTGTAACTAAAACCTCCTGACGTTGAAATTCCGCTAATTGTTTTTCTATTTCATCCCGGACAATTTGACGATATTCAAGAAAATGTTCGTTGTGAGCGCAAACCGTGAGATAATGTTCCCAGACCGCCGGATTATGCCGCAAAATACCCCACAAGTGATGCCAGAATTTCCATCGGGTGTTGCGTTTAAAGCCTTGTCGCCAAATGATAATGCTTAAAGCACGCAAATCGATCCAGCTTGGTAATTTAAAGGGAGTTTTGCATTGAGGTGCGCCTAACTTGAGAAAACAGCGATAAGTCCGATCGAGGAAATTATGCGGGTCATATAATGTCCAAAATGCCTCGATGTATTCCTGGGCAATATCTTCAATCGGACGAGTAGGTACAAAGTTAATTAAAGTACTCTGATTAATATCTTGTTTCCCATTGACTCGCAACCGTCCCTCTTTTTCTAAACGATGCCAGAGGGCAGTATTCGGTAAAGCTTGCAGCATTCCAAACATTGCCGTAGGAATTGCAGCTTGTTCCACAAAGCTAATGATGCGCGAACTAGCTTCTTTTTTCTCCCCATCAAAGCCAATAATAAATCCTGCCATTGGGCGTAAGCCAGATCGAATAATTTTATCGACTGTTTCAGCAAGGGAACTCCGGGTATTTTGGTATTTTTTGGTCAGGTGTAAACTCTCTTCATCTGGGGTTTCTATTCCCAAGAATACCGCATCAAAATTACAGGCAACCATCAATTCCATTAACTCTGAATCTGCGGCTAAATCGACCGATGCTTCAGTATTAAATTGGAAAGGATATTGGTGTTCTGCTTGCCAGATTTTTAATTCCTTCAACAACAACTTTACATTGCGCTTATTGCCAATAAAATTGTCATCTACCATGAAAATACCCCGCCGCCATCCTAATTCATAAAGGCAGTCTAATTCTTTAAGCAGCTGGGCAGGATTTTTAGTTCGAGGTTTGCGACCATAGAGAACAATAATGTCACAAAATTCACATTGAAACGGACATCCCCGCGAGAATTGAACCGACATTGAGTCATAAGCATCCAATTCCAATAAATCATAACGAGGAAT
Organism: Microseira wollei NIES-4236; assembly: GCF_020521235.1. Lineage (GTDB taxonomy): Bacteria > Cyanobacteriota > Cyanobacteriia > Cyanobacteriales > Aerosakkonemataceae > Microseira > Microseira wollei. The sequence continues at coordinate 7,307 of NZ_BLAY01000169.1, forward strand.
CGGCGTTTCAGTCACATCGGGTTTTTCAGCAGTGCGAAATATCCCGCTTTTTTCTCCTTTTTGTAATGCTTGTACAAACATTGGTAGGGTAATTTCTCCTTCATCTAAGATGAGAAAATCTGCTCCTGCGGCTTCAATTTCATCAGGAACAGAAGTCGGATATGGCCCGCCGACAGCCACTAATTTATGCCGCCGTTTTGCCTCCCGAATTTGCTCTAGTAAATCTTGTTTTTGAACGATCATTGCTGAGAGGATGACAATATCTGCCCAGTCCCACTCTTCTTCGGTCACAGGGCGAATATTGCGGTCTACCAGTTTAAATTCCCAGGTTTGCGGTAAGATAGCCGCCACAGTGATTAATCCTAAAGGCGGTAACAAGACTTGCCGATCGACTAATTCTAGAATTTTGTTATAAGACCAAAAAGTTGGTGGAAAAACGGGATATATTAGTAAGGTTCGCACGGTTTGATACTCCTGAGCGACATTTTCATGGGTATTGGACTTGATTGTAACCGTTTTGCGTTACAGAATCCGATTCAGTAATTTAACCTTACCTTCGCCATGCCTAAAAAAGCCACATCTCCATCCCCCGCCACGCCGCCAACTACATCCCTGGCGCTGTCGGATCTGCATATCCGTCTCGCAGCTTTAGAAAAAGAACACCAAAGCTTACTGAAAAAGATTAAGCGGAAACGAACCGAGTTGAAGAACTTTGTGGAACAGATGCGATCGCTGGCAACAGAAATCTTTCATCGCGCCACCCCCAGTTTCCGAAAAATGACCGAACTCGACCAAGAAATTCATGCTTTATTCAAAGATATTCTGAACGATAGCAAATTTAGCAAAAAAAATCGCAAAAAGATTGAAAGCCTTTACAAGAATCTTCAGTATGCCGGAGTTATCAGTCCCAAACTCGATGACGAACCGGAAGATACAGAACTCGACGAACTTTTTGAAGCCGATAATTCCACTCCTCCCCACGAACACCGCCAGCAACAACAAGCAAAACGGGAGTTAGAAAATGGTTTTGCTACCAGAAGTGATGAATCGAGAAAGATTCGCCAGACATTTTTGCGATTAGCAGAAATCTTTCACCCGGACATGGTGACAGATCCCGAAACGCAGATGCGCCATACGGAAATAATGAAAGAAATTAATAAAGCATATCAAGAAGGAGATTTAGCGCGACTGTTAGAAATAGAACAGCAACATCAAGCCGGAGAATCAATTGATAACAATAGTGAAGATGAGGTGACGCGAAAATGCAACGGCATAGAACAACAAAATCAAATACTAAAAAAACAATATGATAACTTAAAACGGGAACTGCGCCTGGTGAAAAAGACCCCAGAAGGGGCAATGGTTTCGGATTGTAAAAGAGTCAATAAACAAGGAATTGAGCCAATAGAACAGATATTAGAAGAACTGGGAAATCAAATACACATTGTTTCGCAGATTCGCGACTTTGTCCGAGCTTTTCACCAGCAAAAAATATCGATAAAAGAATTTATTGATGGGCCAGAAGTGTTGAATCGGAGGCAGCAAGACACGCTAGAAGATCTATATGATGAAATGTTTGGAGATTTCGATGAGTTCTGATAGAGAAATCCGGTTTTTATAACAATATCATCGCCAATTTTCTGAAACGCCTACACCCTTAAGGGTGTGGCTACACAAGCAAAGCCCGCCTGCGCGGGCTGGAATTATTCAAGGCTGCGTAGGCAGCCTTTGGCCCGCAAGCCAAGGGCTGGAATTCTTACTGGCTGCGTAGGCAGCCTTTGTTTGTGTAGCGATACCCTTAAGGGTGTCGGATGCAAGGCAAAGGTATTGTTCAAAAAACCGGGTTTCTTTTGGGATTACAACTGCAACACCCCAAAGACTTGCGGGTTTTCGACGCTAGAAATCCGAATTAAATCTCCTGTTTTTATAGCATTCTTAGGCGTCCACTCATAAACCCCATCGCTAGCCGTGCGATCGCGAATAGTTTGAATCAGTTTATTCCCTTCATACAACTCAATCTTGACATCACCTTCAAGATTATCTCTCCACAAAATCAGATAAGGCTTATTTGCTTCCACTTGTACTTTACCAATTGGTTGGCTAACCAGAATGTGCGGTGAATCTGGCTTGGTATTTCTATTTCTAAATCCTAAATAATGGGGCAACTTGGCAGAGACAGAACCACTTGATTGAGGCAACATAATATTCCCTAATTTGAAATTGAATATATATGTTGAAGTTCCGCCATCAATTGTAATAATATCTCCTTTCACTCCTAAGTCGCGCAATAAATTAGCCGCTTCATCCAATGTGGATCGATTAACTGTTATAATTGCCAGGGATTCATCGCCATTAGTATCATCTTTATTCAGCGTACCAATGACGTGATATCTATTGATTGGATTGTTAGCTAATACTTTAGCTGGATGGTCGCTGTACAGGTAAGTAACAACTGCATTTTGTACTTCACTGTCACTCAAAGGCTTGCCTGTTTCTGGATGGTAATCTGTAATGTATACTTCCCTTTCATTCCATACCAAAGCTTTTAGGCGCACATTTTGATAAAATTCGTTTTTTGGTTGCTTAATAGGGCCGTAAGGACTATTTCCCGCAGTTACAACTTGACCGTTAATTTTGACGGGGAAAGATAGCTGCGTACTCGATTGATATTGTTCAAAAAAAGAACAGTTGATCGCCGAGAAAACTGATGCATCGTAAAGTTTTTTATATTCTTCGGCTACTTCGGAAAACAAACGCATTTTAAAAAAAGGGCTATAGTATTGGTTTTCTCCTTGATAATATGCTCCCTGACCAATACCCATTTTATCTACTTCTCCAATTATTTGGTCTATTTGCATCTTTCCCACGTCAATAATTTGCAAATAGGCTGCGTTTCCGTTCGCTAATTGTTTTTTGTATAATCCCGCACCATCTCTAACTTCAATGGGTTGGAAAGAAATATCTATACCAGAAGATTGTCCGAAAACAAACCGATTAAATTTTACAATAAAAATAGCGGTAAAAATCAGCAATAAAATCGGCAATATTTTTTTGATCGCGTTCATAAATTTTATTTACATCGTGTTGGCAAATCGCTCATACCAAAAAAGCCAGTGCGATCGCTTATCACTACATAATACAAGAATTGGCTGCACTCGATCCAGGCATCAGTATAATGGAGGTAGTGGCTCTCCCGTAGTTGAGGCGAGCGTAAAATATTATGTTTATTAACCCTAAAACCGATTACGCCTTCAAAAAAATTTTTGGTTCCTCGGAAAGCAAAGATATTCTCATTAGCTTTCTCAACGCCATGATTTATGAGGGCAATCCTACAATCGAAGACTTAGAAATTATTAACCCTAATCTGCCACCAAGAATTGTCGGTTTAAAAGATACTTATTTGGATGTGAAAGCAAAACTCAAGGATGGTACGCTGGTCATCATTGAAATGCAGGTGTTAAACGTACAGTCTTTCGGGAAGCAGGTTTTGTACAATGCTGCCAAAACTTATGCTTTTCAATTACAAGCAGGCGAAGGTTACCGAATGCTCAAACCTGTAATCGCTTTAACGATCGCTGATTTTGAGATGTTTGAAGATAGCGATCGCTTGATTTCTCGCTTCGTTTACAAAGAAGAAAGCACCAACTTAAAATATTCTGACAACGAGATTGACTTAGTGTTTGTGGAATTGCCAAAATTCACCAAACAAGAGCATCAACTGGAAACGTTAACTGATAAGTGGATTTATTTCATAAAATATGCGCGATCGCTGACTTCAGTTCCGGAAACAATAGACCAGATTCCGGAAATTCATCGAGCTTTTGAAATTGCTAACCAAGCAAATTTAACAAGGGAAGAACTAGAAGATTTGGAACGACGAGAAATGTTTATTTACGACCAACAAGGAGCGATTATTAAAGCTGCTCAAGAAGGACGAGAAGAAGGAATGCGAGAAAAAGCGATCGCCATTGCAAGACAATTGCTAGATCGACTCGATGATGAAACGATTAGTCAAACTACAGGACTTAGTTTAGAAGAAGTTCGGAGATTGCGATCGCAAGGTTCATAACTGACGCGAACGGCTCCCGTTCGCTGCGAAATCGCGCTGCATAGTAGAGCAGTATAATACAAGCAGTCACGTTCCAAGTTAACTTGCTATCGTTAAAATAGACGCATAGTAGGAAGCTAACCCATGACACTAACAGAATTACTCCCGATGATTCAACAATTGTCTGCGCTCGATAAACGAGAGTTGATCCGCATTTTAATCGCAGAAGAAGATATCAGTGAAGATATTTTTCCATTGGAACCATACAAGATTTACTACCTACCGACTCCCTAGGATGCTTTTGGTGCTGGTGCAGTCTTGATGGAGGCAATGAAGCTGGCTGACAACAATGGAAACTGAGTTGTTATGCGATTCAAATACTCTACAACCGATCCATCTCAAAATGAGTTTGACAGCTTACCGCGCATTCCCCTGATTCTGCACCACAATAACCAAAGAGTCTAAGTTGTTGGGTTGGTAGATAGTGGTGCAACCGTGAATGTGCTGCCTTATCAAGTGGGAATTCAGCTTGGCTTAGTTTGGGATGACAGCAAAGCCATTATTCGACTGGCAGGCAACCTTGGTAATCGACCAGCAATGCCAGTATCTTTTATGGCTGAGATAGGAGAGTTTACTCCTTTAAGATTAGCATTTGCCTGGGTCAAAAGTGACAGCGTATCATTGATTCTCGGACAGACAAATTTCTTCTTAGAATTTGACGTTCACTTTTATCGTTCTCGGCTTGAGTTTGAGATCGAACCGAAGCGTTAATCCCAACTAGAATGGAATCGCTTCGGTGGTGTGGGGCTAGAGAGCGATACCAAAAAGCCCAGTGCGAAGAAGGACGAGAAGAAGGAATGCGACAAAAAGCAATCGCGATTGCAAGACAATTACTAGATCGACTTGATGATGAAACGATTAGTCAAACTACAGGACTTAGCTTGTCAGAAGTTCGGAGATTGCGATAAGTGCTGACGCACAGGCTAACGCCAACGCTAAGTTCGTAACTTCCGCCAAGAAACTTTCACCCCTTGTAACCAATAATAGATTGGTCGGGATGGCGCAAAAAATCAATGAAGTTGATCAGGTAAATTGCCGTGAGTGCGAGGCTGAATATTAGTTGCATCATCCAGTCGGCATCATAGCTGGCAAGGGTTAATACACCTAGAAGTGTAGTTAGTATGCCATTGCCCATCTTAGCGGCGACACCAATAGATAACTGTTCATCTCGACGACTACTGACGCGGTAAAGCCGATAGAGCATTGCGATCGCACCCATCACATACAATTGTAAAAGTGCTGCTAGCCACCACCGATTTGCTAACGTCACAATCAGCAAAATATCCCCACTGCATATGGCGAGTAAGCTGACCAAGCATGTGGCAGGCTTACCATATTTCAACAGAAATGTTGGTTTACCATAGGTGGCATCGCCTTCGCGATCGCGAAAATCTTTCAGAATAATCCTACCTGTAAATAGTAGATACAAAGCTGCCATCAGAGGCAAATCAGATGCTTTAATTGTATCTCCAACGATTGCTACACCTAGCCAGTAGGGAATACCCACATACGCCACTGCTAAAGTCAATGGTGCTAGAAAGGTTCGGTAGGAAAACTGAATTGGTGGCAAAGAATAGAGGACACCGATCGCGATCGATAGCACGATAATACCCGCTGCCATTGGGTTAATGGGAAGCAGCAACGCAATAGCTAAAACACTCGCTACGCTAAATAGTTTCCACAATTGTCCAACATCAGCCGCACCCGTAACGAGCGGACGACTTGGATCGTTGGGAAGATTGATGGCATCGATATTGCGATCGGCAATATCGTTGACGCTCGTCGCGCAGACATAACTCGATGCTAAAGCTATTATCGCTGCAATTATCGCGCCGTTGATGGTGGTCAAGCGTTGATGCCAAGCTGCCCCCAACAACATAAATAGAACCATCATCACAGCAACGCGATAGCGCAACAGTCGCCAATACAGAATTAGAAGTTTCATGATTACTTAGGCGAATAAGTCCGAAGTGGCCAAATACTGAACAATGTCAGGAGGAAAATCAACCACATTGCATGATAAAGGGCAATTAAAATGCAACCCAACCAGAAGAAATTGGCAAGCAGAGTAGCCTGCCCCAACTCAAACGCCCGCTTTTCCACTTGGTCAAACGTTGTAGCTGCCAAGATCGCCGCCAGCACAAGAGCGACTATAATGACGAAGCCGATGGATGTTGCGAAGATCCCTAGATAATCCAAGCCTGCCACCACAAACAGCACAAATCCAAGAAAAATCGTAACAATGGAAATGAAAACAACAGCGAAGATAGATAGCGCCACGCGCAGCGCAGATGATTGTGCACGTAATTCCCCATTCGACCATTGCAATCGCCGCTTGAAGATCTGGTAAATCACCTTAAAGACAACCAGATACAACAAGAGTATTGCCACACCAATAAAAGGGAACAAAAACAAGGCATTATTGGAGATTTGGATTTGGTAGAGCGCGGCGGGCGCCAACCACAGCTTAACCGCCGCAATCAGGGCGTTATAGCCTGTTGCTAGTACGATAGTTGTCTTGCCAAACCCCATGCCCAAGCGATCGATGTAACCGAAGAGAATAGCCGTCAAAAGAATGATTGCCATTCCAACTACAAAGAAGACGGCAAAGTTGGGTGTTTCGGAACCTGCAAACAGGTATGGGACAAATGCCGCGATCGCACTACCAGACAAACCGAATAACACTAGCGCAGTTGTTAGTGTCGAAAGGTTTTTAACAGTTTTAGACATAAGCAAACCTTTGTTGTAGAGGTAGTTTGGAGCCTCTCCCTACGAGGTGGGAGCGCTGAGAAAAAATCCTTTATCTTTAACAAGTGATAGCTACTTTACCTCTGTGTGAAAATACAAGTAATTGGAATAGGTGCCACTTGTCTTTCCTACACACTTCAAGGACAGCCAAAAACCTGAAAACATTAGCTCGGATGTCGTTAGAATATGTGCCACTTTCTATTCCGTCACACCTCAAAGAGATTCTAGGTTGTGGCGAGGAAGTACGGAATTTGCGATAAGTGCGTTAGCCTGTGCTAACGCCAACGCTTGGTTCGTAACTTATGTTGAAGAGAGCGATCGCTAAAATCATCTATCTTGAAGAGAGCGATCGCTATTATTCCATCACATCATCTGTTGCAGGTTCGCCTGGATAAAAACTATCCATCAAAATTTCTTCTAACGTATAAGGGCAATTTTCTGGAAAGGTTTTTCGCGGCAGGTTTGTTTCTCCCGCAGCTAATGCCATTCCTTTCGTATAGGCTATTTGAAGAGCTTCTTGTAAATAGGGTTTAAGACTCGGATTTTCTTTGAGTAACTCGACTACATCAATGCGCTGTATCCGAATTGTATTAAACCAACTGCGACTTCGTTTCGATACTTGATAATTCCATTTAAGCAAATGCCCAATCAAAATACTCAAGCGATTTCTTAATTCGGCGCGTTGTTGTTTTCCTAATGATTCAATCTCCTCGATTAAATTAGGAAGATCGAGTTGACTCCATCGCTGATGTTTGAGGAGTTTTGCTTGTTCCTGCGTCCAGGCATAGAAGTCAGTCTCATAAAGACTTTGTATTAAGCTTCCCGGCGTCTGTCCGGTTTGTGGTGTTTGCATAAAAAAGTCAAAACCTGGCGTTCTTTCCTTAATTCTAAAACATTGGTTAAGAATTTTGGGATGGGCAGGCGATTCCCTACGGGATAGCTGCGCTTCACGCGCCGTCAAATCCACGCCAGCTTTTGATAGCGAGAGCTTTACGGAAGGGAGGCATATCGCTCCCCTTCTCCCCTATCCCAAAAACAATTTATACGCCGGATTATTACTTTCATCCCAATACTGATAACCCAACGTATCTAAAAATGCCTGCCACTGTTGCATCTCATCGGGAGGCACTTGTATCCCCACCACAATTCGTCCGTAATCTGCGCCATTATTTCGATAGTGAAATACACTAATATTCCAGTTAGGACTCATCGAACCGACAAACTTCATCAACGCACCCGGACGTTCGGGAAATTCAAAACGATAGAACAATTCGTGATGTGCGAGAGGAGAACGCCCGCCCACCATATGCCGCAAGTGTAATTTAGTTAATTCGTCATCGGTTAAATCTAGAGTTTTGAACCCGCAAGTTTCAAAAGTTTCCGCCAATTTTGTCGCATCGCTGCGGTTTTGAATTTGCACGCCGATAAAAATATGTGCCTCTTTTTCATCCGCAATGCGATAGCTAAATTCGGTCAAGTTGCGTTTGCCCAAACAATCGCAAAACTGACGCAAACTGCCCGGTTCTTCGGGAATCGTGACGGCATAAATAGCCTCGCGGCGTTCCCCTAATTCTGCTCGTTCGGCAACAAAACGCAAGCGATCGAAGTTCATATTTGCACCGCAAGCAACGGCGACTAATGTTTCTCCCTGAATTTGCTCTCGTTCTACATAAGCTTTAGCCCCAGCAATAGCCAACGCCCCCGCAGGTTCCACAATCGAGCGGGTATCTTCAAATACATCTTTAATTGCCGCACAAGTATCGTCGGTATCAACGCGAATAATTTCATCGACATATTGCTGACACAAGCGGAAAGTTTCTTCCCCAACTTCGCGCACCGCGACGCCATCGGCAAATAATCCAACTTGAGATAAACGCACTCGTTTACCTGCTTTGAGCGATTGATACATGGCATCGGCATCGACAGGTTCAACGCCAATTATCTTGATTTCCGGACGCAATCTTTTGACGTATGCCCCGATTCCAGAAATCAATCCGCCGCCGCCAATTGCCACAAAAATTGCATGAATTGGTTTCTGATATTGCCGCAGAATTTCCATGCCAATTGTTCCCTGTCCGGCAATCACATCGGGGTCATCAAACGGGTGAATAAATGTCAAGCCTTTTTCTGCTTCCAATTGACGCGCATAAGCATAAGCATCATCGTAAGTATCTCCATGCAAGACAACTTCTCCCCCGCGTGCCTTGACTGCATTAATCTTGACTTGGGGTGTAGTTACAGGCATGACAATAATTGCTTGCGTGCCAAGCTGACGCGCACCCAGGGCGACACCTTGGGCATGATTTCCCGCAGAGGCAGCTATAACGCCTTGTGCGAGCAAATCTGGGGGCAATTGCGCCATTTTGTTGTACGCACCCCGCAGCTTGAAGGAAAAGACAGACTGCATGTCCTCGCGCTTCAGCAGGAGTTGATTATTCAGTCGCGTAGAGAGATTTGGCGCGTATTCTAGGGGTGATTCTTGAGCAACATCGTAGACGCGGGCGGTGAGGATTTGAACTAGGTAGTCGCAAAGCATGGGTTAAAGGGGTGCAATGGCGGATGCACAATTATTTTACGTTATTTGTGTTCCTGTTCTGTAGAAACAGTTGGTTATTGCTTTGCTAATATGTCGGATCTGGCAAGCTTCAGCACATCCTAAAATTTTAGATTATTATTTATGTATAATAGGTTTGTGATACCTGAGTACAACCTACCGTGTACCTAGACCCTTTTGTACTGAAGAGCAATAAGTAATGAAAATAATATCTATTTTTAACAATAAGGGCGGTGTTGGAAAAACCACTATTGCCTGGAATTTGGCAGATGCTATGGCACGAAAAGGAAAGCGTGTACTAATGGTTGATTTTGACCCCCAGTGCAATTTGTCTTTGGCAGTTCTAGGAACTGAACCCTTTACTAAAAAATTACCTACTCAGAATGTACCGTATGGAACTACAATCCGTGCTTATCTACAAAGATTCTTACAAAATACAGGCGAATTTCAGTTTTTCAGTCACAGAGGGCTTCACACAGACCCCAATGCAGAGATTGTTGCTGGCGACTTCTGGTTAAATGTTTATTCTGAATCACTAAATGTTGGTTCTGACCTGCTTACAGGTACTGGTATAGCCAAGTATATGGTGTTGCGAGACATGATCGATTTTGCGAATAAAAGAGAAGGCTTGAAGCCATATGATTATGCTTTTATAGACCTGCCTCCATCCTTTGGTGCTTTGGTTCGAGCAGCACTTTATTCCTCAGACTATTTTATTGTTCCTTGTACGTCTGACACTTTCAGCGCCTACTGTGTTGGACTAATAGGAGAGATGCTTCCCGGTTTCTTTCAAGATTGGGAAAGCGGTTTCAAAAGATTTAAGTCAGCTAATCCTTATTTAAATAAGTATGACCAGTTAGGCTCTCCAAAGTTTGCTGGTTGGATTTTTAACGGGTTTGATACTCGCAAAGGTGAATTTGTCAAGGCAGATCAAGTTCACTATGATAAAATATCCGATGCCATTAAAAATGACCTTGTTCTAAAGCTAGGAAATAATGTGTGTCACCAACTTCCCAAAAATTACTTAATAGGACAGACAGAAGATATGAATGTGTTGGTTCAAAATAGTATTTGGCAAAACGTTCCCGTATCTGTTTTAGATAAATTCCGTCCAATAAAAACATTGCAAGGTTCGGGTAATTGGTCTCCTAATCAAGAAGAATTAATTTTTGTACTAAGAGATAGATTTAGAGAAATAGCTGACAATATAATCAAGTATTGTATTTAAAGCTGAATAAAGCAAGCTAATACATAATATATTGATAAAGCATAGCAAGTCTAAATCAGTTGTAAAATTAACTTGCTTATTTGCCTGATGCTTGATGTTTGTAAAAAGCATTGGCATGGTAACTCTTGAGTTGTGAAGTTGGTTTTTCAAGTTTGTTTGATTTGTATGATTCATTGGGAATTGCTATAGTTGCTACATGTGAGATTTATTTGAAGCTCGAATCTGAAACAATCTTATGCTGAAACGGATATATATTGATAATTTTCGCTGTTTGGTAAATTTTGAACTTGATGTTGACGCGATAAATCTGTTTTTAGGTTCTAACGGATCGGGTAAATCGACTGTTTTTGAAGTATTGCAGAAAATCCAGGCATTTGTGAGCGGCGACAGTAAGGTAGAGGGAATTTTCAAATCTGCCGATTTGACGCGCTGGCAAACTTCACAAATTCAACGTTTCGAGTTAGAGATCGTAGGAAATGGCGGCAGCTACAAATACGAATTAGGGATTGGTTATAATCGAGATAAATGTCGTGTTGAGTATGAGCGTCTGTGGTTTGATAACCAGCCTTTACTGAAATTTGAGTTAGGCGAAGTTCAACTTTATCGAGACAATTATTCAGAAGGGTCACAATACTCGTTTGACTGGTCGCAATCCATGCTCCCTTCATTGATGCCAAGAAGTGACAATACTAAGTTAACTTGGTTTAGAGAAAAGATGGCACGATTTATTATCGTGCGAATTATTCCCAGTTTGATGATTGATGAGAGTAACCAGGAAGAAATGCGTTTGACGAGTCAGATGGAAAATTATGTTTCTTGGTATCGCTATCTTTCGGAAGATCAAGGCAAAGTCGCTGAAATTGGAAATATTTTAAAAGATGTTTTGGATGGTTTTACAAACTTTAAGTTTGAACGAGTAAGCGAACAGAGTTTGGTATTAAAGCTACGGTTTTCAGCAGGGGGAAATAGCAGCAGACCAATTGAATATCGTTTGGGAGAATTGTCCGACGGGCAAAAAACGTTAGTTGCTTTGTACGCGCTGCTTCATGGGACAAAATCTGAAGACTATACCTTGTGCATTGATGAACCTGAAAACTTCTTAGCCTTGCCAGAAATTCAACCTTGGCTGATTCAGCTTTATGACCTTTGTAGCGAAAGAAAGCTGCAAGCATTACTGATTTCTCACCATCCTGAGTTAATTAACTACCTTTTGGCTTCACCGATAGGCTATTGGTTTGAGCGTCAAAGTAACGCTCCTGTCAGAGTCAAACGCATTAGTAGTGAAGTAGGTGAAAATTCTGGATTACCCGTTTCAGAACTAATTGCACGGGGATGGTTGAATGAGTCAGCGTAGAGTGCAGATAGTCGTCCTCTGTGAGGATAGACAGCAGGAGGTTTTTGCCCGTTATTTTCTCAAAAAGCGAGGTTTTCAAGGTTTAATCCGAGCTAAAATTTGCCCGCCTGGTAGCCAATCTGGAGAACAGTATGTACGCACTCAATATCCGGTGGAAGTAAGAGCATATCGCCAGAATAAAAACCGCGTATCGATTGGATTAGTCGTGTTGATTGATGCAGATACAACAACTTTACAGGAACGACTGAATCAGTTAGCTAGCGCCTTGAGTGAAGATTCCCAAGAAAATCGTCAATCAGATGAAGCGATCGCTATCTTTGTTCCCAAGCGGAATATTGAGACTTGGATACACTATTTACAAGGAGAACTTGTGAATGAGGAAGATACCTATGCAAAATTTCAGAATGATGAAGCTATTTGCAAAACCGATGTTGAGAATCTAGCAGATCGATGCCGTTCTCAAAGCTTACCAGAAGATGCGCCACCATCACTTCAAGCAGCTTGTGGTGAGTTACAGCGGCTATTACCGCTATTAGAACAAGACTGATTGAAATTGATATTAGGCTAGCGATCGCTCACACCCACAAACCAACGCGCGGATACCTACACCACGCTGCGCGTGAAGCGTTCGCTCTCGCGGCGCGGATGCGCTTAGCTACCCTTCTCAATATCCATCAATGGTTCGATCTGGCGATGCAGCCAGCGTTTATAAATATAACTTTTGTTAGAGGAAGCGGCGACTTTTTACAGTTAATCTGAGATTTGTATGACTCAAAAAGAACAAAAGGAGCATGGTGATGAAAAATTTAATGGATAGCGCGATATGCCTCCGGCACGCTTGCGCGATCGCATTTGTCAAAAATCTTCAGGTCAAGCGTTTCGTGGCGGTTTTCCTCGTCGTTGGTATGCTATTTTTAGCCAATGTTAACCCGGTTTCAGCAAATACTAACTCTGGAAACGAAACCGAATCATCAAGATTTATCGAACGGATGGAGAAGGCTGATGCTAAATCCGAAAGACCAAAAACAACCGGAGAATTTCTGGACGAAGCTCGTGGAGATGTTCCCCTAAACGAACGAATTAATAATATTACGCGGGACTCGGCAGAGGCATTTAAGCAGTTTGGTAAGCTTTATACCACAGGCGCTGAGGAAACCGCTCGTACCCTGAAAGACAATGTCGAACAGGCAACTGAGAACGTTTTGAAGTAAGAGCGCAAATGGTATTCTGACAAATAATAAAGTCAGAAACTCCAATTGAGTCTCTAAATTCAACCCGACAGCCCCAGCCCGCGACTAGGGTTTGAGCTGCGGGTTGTTTCAATAGTCATAACGACAGCTCGAGGGTTGGTAACGACAACTTCAGCCGTCATAACGACAGCTTGAGCGTTGGTAACGACAACTTCAGCCGTCATAACGACAGCTTGAACGTTGGTAACGACAACTTCAGCAGTCATAACGACAGCTTGAGCGTTGGTAACGACAACTTCAGCAGTCATAACGACAGCTTGAGCGTTGGTAACGACAACTTTAACGTTGCTTATGATTGCTTGAGCGTTGGCAAGAATTTGCCTTCGCTACTTTACGCTCAAGCCGAGCTACTAGAGATTTAATAGCGTTGTGCAAAGCCTTGCTAGTTAAACCTTCGCATATTATGCTAAAAAAATTCGGTCAACCATTTGCCACAAGATCGAATTTGATCGTATATGCCAGAGCATCAATCAAGCTTTCATCCGCCTACAGACCAAGATATTGTCTCTTCTTATACCGGCATCTACGATGTTGCGATCGTTGGTGCTGGATCTATCGGCTTAGCAACTGCCATTGGCTTACGCCAGCGAGGGATTGAAAATTTTATTGTTATCGATCGAACTCGTGGTTTTCGTCAGGTTGGTCAGGTGTTGGATCTTCTTCCCAATGGATTAAAAGCTCTCAAATATTTAGATTTTAAAGCCTATGAAGAAGTTAAGAAAACTGCTTTTGGCTTCTTGAATTTTAATCGGGACAATAATGAGGATAAAACTATCGGAACACCAGGAGAAGAAAAACCTCGCAAGACTTCACCAGAATGGGTGCAAAAAAATATTCGTGGGCAGCGGATTAGGTCAATTCCTCTTCGTTATGATGATTGGTTTAAAGATTATGGCGAGGGGCGCGTTTCAATTCCTTGGTACGATTTGCAGACTGGACTCAGACAGCAACTTCCCCAAGATCGAGTTAAAGCAAATCACTGTTGTATCAACGTTGCAGATGAGCCGGAAGCTGGATGTGTTCGGGTAGATTTTGTATCCGATATAGCGAGAGAAATAAACCCTTATGCCTATTGGGCAAATGACACCCAGCCTCAAAATTTAGAGACTGCTCCTCAAGTTTCCGAAATAAAATCAATCCGAGCCAAGCTAGTAGTTGCAGCGGACGGAATCAATTCTACAATTCGTCGGGTGCTTTACGCTGATAGCTCATACAGTGCTTTTGCACAACCTGAATACTCCGGATTTGCAGCAATATCTTGCAGGGATATCCCAGAAATCCCAAACCAATTGCGGACAGAAGTGGTGGAAAAATTCTTTGAAGATTCACCGATTGTGACGATAGTTAATGATGAAACAGGCAGCGATTCAGTTGGTTATGACCCAAGAATGATGTTATTCGGCAGACTAAGGGGTCAACTTGGGTACATCATACACCTGCCTTTGCCTTTAGTTTTGTTAGAGGGTAAGTCAGAAAGTTGCTTAATTGATTTAGCTTTACAAGAAATGGAAAAGGCAGGCTTTCCCGATTCACTCAAGCAATTAGTGCGTCTATCTCCTCCTGCCAATATGCAACAGCGTCCGTACTATATTCACCGGGCTACTATTTCTGATTCTAGAGAACCTGTGGAAATTCGACCCGCCTGGAGTGCAGGGCGAATTGTATTAGTTGGTGATGCGGCACATGGGATGCCTCCTTTTATGGCTCAAGGGGTTAATCAAGGATTTGAAGATGCCCTAACAATAGCAACGCTGATTGCTAATATTGCTGAGAAAAATCATTGGGATGAGGCGCAAATTATAGCCAAAGCTTTTGAAAAATACGAGCATCTTCGCCGTCCGTTGATGGATTATATCCAACAGGCAACATTGACGCGGTTTCCCCATTCGTCAGATCAAGCGTTGCAGGAATACAACCAACGGGTTTATTCCCGCCTTACGGGCGACGATCCTATCACCAAAGTTTCTGCGTAAGCTTCAACGTTGGTAACGACAGCTTCAACGTTGGTAACGACAGCTTCAACGTTGGTAACGACAGCTTCAACGTTGGTAACGACAGCTTCAACGTTGGTAACGACAGCTTCAACGTTGGTAACGACAGCTTCAACGTTGGTAACGACA